>CAYLNM010000004.1:0-72210 GCA_964385045.1 uncultured Isosphaeraceae bacterium | reverse complement strand
GGCACCCCCGCGTCCTGCAGCTGATCATGGACTCGCTGCGGTACTGGGTCACGGAGATGCACGTCGACGGCTTCCGCTTCGACCTCGCCTCGACCCTCGCCCGCGAGCTGCACGACGTCGACCGCCTGAGCGCGTTCTTCGACCTGATCCAGCAGGATCCCGTCATCAGCCAGGTCAAGCTCATCGCCGAGCCGTGGGACGTGGGCGAGGGCGGCTACCAGGTCGGCAACTTCCCCCCGCTGTGGAGCGAGTGGAACGGCAAGTACCGCGACTGCGTGCGCGACTTCTGGCGGGGCGAGCCCTCGAGCCTCGGCGAGCTCGCCAGCCGCTTCACCGGCTCGGCCGACCTCTACGAGGTGTCCGGTCGCCGCCCCTACGCCTCGATCAACTTCGTGACCGCCCACGACGGGTTCACCCTGCGCGACCTCGTCAGCCACGACCGCAAGCACAACGAGGCCAACGGCGAGGAGAACCGCGACGGCGAGGATCACAACCGCTCGTGGAACTGCGGGGTCGAGGGGCCGACCGACGACCCCGAGGTCCTCGCCCTGCGGGCCCGCCAGCAGCGGAACCTCCTCGCCACGCTGCTGCTGAGCCAGGGCATCCCGATGATCTCGCACGGGGACGAGCGGGGCCGGACGCAGCACGGCAACAACAACGTCTACTGCCAGGACGGCGAGGTGGCGTGGATGGACTGGGAGCACGACGACCGCGAGCTCCTCGCCTTCACGCGATCGCTCATCGCCCTGCGTCGCCGCCACACGATCCTCCGCCGGCGTCACTGGCTCGAGGGCACGCCGCTGGAGACCTCGCGGCTGCCCGACATCCTGTGGTTCACGCACTTCGGCGAGCCCATGAAGGACGTGCACTGGGACACGGAGCACGCCCGCACCCTGACCGTCTTCCTCAACGGCCACGGCGTGCAGTCGGTGGACTCGGTGGGACGGCGGATCGTGGACGACGACTTCCTCGTCATGCTCAGCGCCGACGCGGGCCCGCTGGAGTTCGTGATCCCGGAGCGACTCGAGGACCTGCGGTGGACGCGGATCCTCGACACCGCCGACGGCCGCCCGGCCCGCCTCGACGAGGGCGGCCCGACCTTCGCCGCCGGACACCGCATCGAGCTCGCGGCCCGCAGCGTGCAGCTGCTCCGCCACCGGACGGAGGACTGATCGGCGTGCGGGTGCCCACCTCCACCTACCGGCTGCAGCTGCACGCCGGCTTCACGATCGACGACGCGGCGACCCTGGTGCCGACGCTGGACGATCTCGGCGTGAGCCACCTCTACCTGTCGCCGATCCTGCAGGCGGCGGACGGGAGCCCCCACGGGTACGACGTGGTGGATCCCGCCGCGGTGGACGCCGAGCGGGGGGGCCGGCCGGCCTTCGACCGCCTCCGGGCCGCCTGCGCACGGCACGGGATGGGCCTCGTGCTCGACGTCGTGCCGAACCACCTGTGCGTCACGAGCCCGCGCAACTCGTGGTGGGCGAGCGTGCTGCGACTCGGGCCCGCGAGCCCCTTCGCGGCCTGCTTCGACCTGGACTGGGACTCCCCGCACGCCGGCGGCCGCCTGATCCTGCCCGTGCTCTCCGACGAGCTCCGGCAGCTCGCGGCGCGGGGCGAGCTCGCGCTCGAGCACGCGTGCGGCCGCCTGCAGGTGGCCTGGCACGAGCACCGCTGGCCGCTGCGACCGGGCACCGCGGCGGCGGTGCTGCGGGGGGCGGATCCGTCGGCGGGCCTCGGACTCGCCGACGTCGCCGCCCGCCTCGACGTGATCGAGCAGGCCGCCGCCCGCACGCCGCCGACGGGCGGGGCCGACCGGGTGGACGTCGGGCCGGACGGACTCGAGGCGGCCTGCCTCGAGCTGGAGTCGGCGCTGGCCGAACGGCTCGCCGGGGACGAGCGGGCCCGGGCGGCCCTCGACCGCCGGCTCGCCGCGCTCGCGGAGCCGGAGGCGATGGCGGCCGCGCTCGAGGCCCAGCACTACCGGCCGATGCCGTGGCGGGCGGGCGGACGCATCGTCAACTACCGGCGGTTCTTCGACGTCGACGGGCTCGCCGCGGTGCGGGCGGACGAGCCGGGCGTCTTCGAGGCGGCGATGGGCCTCACGCTGGAGCTCGCCGGACTCGACGAGGTCGACGGGCTCCGCGTCGACCACCCCGACGGGCTCCGTGATCCGGGGGCGTTCCTCGAGCGGCTCGCGGCCCGTGCGCCCGACGCGTGGATCGTGGCCGAGAAGATCCTCGCCCCCGACGAGTCGCTGCCCGAGGACTGGCCGGTGGCGGGGACGACCGGGTACGAGCACATGAACGACGCCCTGCGGCTCCTGCTCGACCCGGCGGCGGAGGGGCCGCTCACGGACCTGCACGCGGAGCTCACCGGGGTCCCGGGCCCGTTCCACGAGATCGAGCTCGCCTCCAAGCGGCACGCGGCGCGGGCGCTGCTGGGGTCGGACCTCGAGCGGGCCGCGCGGGTCACGCGGCAGGCCCTCGAGGCGTGCGACGAGGCTCCGGAGGTCGACGCGGTCGCCGACGTCCTCGCCGAGCTCGCGGCGGGGCTGCCGATCTACCGCACCTACGGGTCGGCCCGCCGCCCGGCCCTCGCCGCGGCCGAGTGGGCCGCCCTCGCCGCCGCCCGCGACCGCGTGCGGACGGGCCGGCCCGACGTGGACCCCGAGCTGCTCGAGGCGGTCGTGGCGGTGCTGCGGGACCCGGACCGCACGCCGCCGGCCCGCGAGGCCGCCGACCGTTTCCAGCAGCTCTCGGCGCCCGTGGCGGCCAAGGGCGTGGAGGACACCGCGTTCTACCGATACCACCCCATGCCCGCCCTCGCCGAGGTCGGGGGCGATCCGGGCCGCTGGTCGCTCGGGGCCGAGGCGTTCCACGACCGGGTGCGGCGCCGGGCGGCCCGCTGGCCGCACGCGATGCTCGCCGGGACCACCCACGACGCCAAGCGGAGCGAGGACGTGCGGGCGCGGCTCGCCGTGCTCACGGTGATGCACGAGGCGTGGGGCGAGCGGCTGCGGGCGTGGCACGCCGCGTGCCGCGGCCTCGGCCCCGAGGTGGATCCGCTCGACGTGCACCTGCTGCTGCACGTGCTCGTCGGGGCCTGGCCGATCGGCGGCGAGCGGCTCCGCGGATACATGACCAAGGCGGTGCGCGAGTCGAAGCGGCGCACCAGCTGGCGCGAGCCGGACGCGGCCTACGAGGCGGCGGTGACGGGCCTCGTGGACGCGCTGCTCGCGGACGAGGCGGTCCGGTCCGAGGTCGAGGCCTTCGTCGACCGCGTTCGCCGCCCGGGCCGCGTCGCGTCGCTCGTCATGGCGACGCTCCGCCTCGCGGGGCCCGGCGTGCCCGACACCTACCAGGGCGGAGAGGGGTGGGACCACAGCCTCGTCGATCCCGACAACCGGCGGCCCGTGGACCGGCCGGCCCGCGCTCGGCTGGCGGCCCGCGTGCGCGACGGCGTCGACGCGGCCGCCCTCGACGCCTCGCTGGACGACCCGGAGGACCCCGGCCTCGCCCGGCTCTGGCTCGTGCGCACGCTCCTGCGCCTGCGCCGCGCCCGCCCCGACGTCTTCGCGGGCGACGCCGCCTGGCATCCGCTGCCGCTGACCGGCGCGGACGCGGACGAGGCGATCGCGTTCGCCCGCGGGCCGGTGGACGGCCCCCCCACCTTCCTCGCGGTCCTGCCCCTGCGCCCGCCTCGCGTGCCCCGCGACGCCCGCGTGGAGCTGCCCGCCCCGCGCGGTCCGGCGTGGCGCGACCTCGCCTCGGGCGCCCGCGTCGAGCCCGGCGTCACGGACGTCGCGGCACTCCTGCGTGCCGTCCCCGTCGCCCTGCTCGCCGCCCCGGACCTCGCGCTGGAGGCGGCGCCGTGATCCTCCGCGTCTGGGCCCCGCGACCGGACCGCGTGGAGCTCCTGATCCACGGCACCCGCCACGCCGCCGAGCCGGACGGGGGCGGCTGGTGGGCGGTCGACGTGCCGTCGGCCGCCCCGGGCGACGACTACGCATGGTCGCTCGACGGCGGTCCCCCGCGGCCCGACCCGCGCTCGCGCGACCAGCCCGAGGGCGTGCACGGACCCTCGCGCCTCGTGGACCCGTCCGCCTACCGGTGGCGACGTCCCGACTGGCACGCCCCGCCGCTGTCCTCGGCCGTGATCATGGAGCTGCACGTGGGCACGTTCACGCCCGAGGGCACCCTCGACGCCGCGGCGGCCCGGCTCGATCACCTCGTCGACCTCGGCGTGACCCACGTGGAGCTCATGCCGCTCAACGCCTTCGACGGCACCTTCGGCTGGGGCTACGACGGCGTCCTCTGGGCCGCGCCGCACCGCCCGTACACCGGTCCCGACGGCCCGGACGCGGTCCGCCGCTTCGTCGACGCCTGCCACGAGCGGGGCCTCGCGGTGCTGCTCGACGTGGTCTTCAACCACCTCGGCCCGAGCGGCAACCACCTGCCGGAGTTCGGCCCCTACTTCACCGACGCCCACCACACCCCGTGGGGCGACGCGATCAACCTCGACGGCCCGGGCAGCCACGAGGTGCGGCGGCTGATCGTGGACGTCGCCGTCGAGTGGCTGCGCGACCACCGCTTCGACGGCCTCCGGATCGACGCCGTCCACGCCTTCCACGATCGCTCGGCGGTGCACCTGCTCGAGGAGCTGCGGCACGCGGTCGACGATCTGCAGGCCCGGACCGGCCGGCCGATGGTCCTCGTCGCCGAGAGCGACCTCAACGACCCGCGGGTGATCACGCCGCCGGCCGCCGGGGGCTGGGGCATGGACGCCCAGTGGTCGGACGACTTCCACCACGCCCTGCACGCCCGGCTCACCGGCGAGCGGCGTGGCTGGCACGCCGACCTCGGGCGGGCGGCCGACCTCGCCAAGGCCTGGCGCTCGGCCTTCGTGCTCGACGGCGGCTTCTCGCGGCACCGCGATCGGCGTCACGGGCGTCCGGTGCCGCTCGGCACGCGGTCGGACCGCTTCCTCGCCTACGCCCAGACGCACGATCAGGTCGGCAACCGGGCCCGCGGCGAGCGGCTCTGCCACCTGGTGCCCGAGCCGGCGGCGGAGCTCGCCGCGGCCCTCGTGCTGCTCTCGCCCTTCGTTCCGATGCTCTTCCAGGGCGAGGAGTGGGCGGCCTCGACGCCCTTCCGGTACGTCGCGGACCACGCCGACCCGGCGCTGGCCGAGGCGGTGCGCACGGGCCGCCGGCGCGAGTTCGCGGCCTTCGTCGACGACCCCGCCGACGTGCCCGACCCGTGCGACCCGGCGACGCGGCGGGCGAGCGTCCTCGACTGGTCCGAGCGGTCGACCCCGCGCCACGCCCGGACCCTCGACTGGCACCGCCGACTGATCCGGCTGCGGCGGAGCCGGCCCGAGCTCGCCCCGGGGCGGCTCGGGGAGGACGACGTCGCGTCGGCCGAGGACCCGGCGTGGCTGCGGGTCCGCCGCCGCGGACTGGTGCTCGCCTTCAGCCTCGGGCCGCGTCCCGCCGACGTGCCGCTGGGCGACGATCCCCCGGCGGACGTGCTGCTCACCAACGACCCGTCGGCGGTGGTCGACGCGGGCCAGGCCCGGCTCGGGCCCTACGGCGTGATCGTGCTGGGCCCACGGGCGGACTGACGGCGACGCCCTCGCGGCGCCGGCGGACCGGCCGGCGGCTCGTGGCTCGCCGCTCGTCCCGCGGCAGCTCGGCCCGCGACTCGTCTCGCGGACCCCGCCCGGGGTCCGCGGCCCGGGGCCCCCGGCTCGCCCCGTGGATCAGGTCCCCGCCAGCGCGCCGAGCATCGCCTGGACGAGGGTCTCCGCGTCGTCGGCCTTGGAGACGAACGCGCTGGCCCCGGCCTCGAGCATGGACCGGCGCATCGCGGGATCGTCCTGCACGCTGAGCCCCACCACGCGCACGTCCGGCCACCGCCGCCGGATGCGCCGCGTCGCCTCGATGCCGTTCATGCGGGGCATGTTGACATCCATGAGCACCAGGTCGGGATCGATCCGCTCGACCACCGCCAGGGCCTCGCCGCCGTCGCCCGCCTCGCCCGCGACGCGCAGTCGCTCGTCGTCGGCGATGAGGGTGACGAGTCCCTGCCGGACCACCGCGTGGTCGTCGACGACGAGGACCGACGGCACCGCGTGCGAGCCGGCCTCCGGCCGCGGCGTGCCCGCCGGCCCGGCCGACTCCCAGCCCTCTCCGGTGGCGGCCCGGTCGGTCTCCGCCGGCACCGGGAGCTCGAGCGTCACCGACGTGCCCCGGCCCGGGGTCGACCGCAGGTCCATCGTGCCGCCGATCGACTCGAGCCGCTCCCGCAGGCTGAACAGGCCCAGGCCACCCTCCGACCGCGGCTTCGGCTCGGCGGACTCCTTGGGGAAGCCGTGGCCGGCGTCCTCGACGCGCAGCGTCAGTCGACGCTCGGCGAGGCCCACGGTGACGGTGGCCTCCCGCGAGCCGGCGTGCTTGACCACGTTGAACAGCAGCTCCCGGACCGCCTGGAAGAGCATCGCCCGCAGATCCTCGTCGAGGCGCGTGCGGAGCGGCGTGGCCTCGACCTGCACGCACAGGCCGTGCCGCTGCGCCATCTCCCCGGCCAGCCAGCGGATCGCGGGGACGAGCCCGTCCTCGTACAGGACCGGCGGCCGGAGCTCGTAGGTCAGGCTCCGCGAGGAGGCGATCGCCCCGTCGACCAGCTCGATCGCCTCGTCGACCGTCGCGGCGAAGCGGTTCGGGCGACTCCGCTGCCGGGCAAGCGCAAGCCGCATGCGAAGGGCCACGAGGTGCTGCTGGAGATCGTCGTGCAGCACCGCCGCGAGCCGCTTGCGCTCGCGGTGCTCGGCCGAGGCGAGCTCGCGGGCGAGCCGCCGCAGCTGCTGCCGCTGACGCTGCAGGGTGTCGGTCCGCTCGGCGACCCGTCCCTCGAGCTCGTCACGGGCCGACCGCAGCGCCGCCTCGGCGGCCCGCCGCTCGCGCAGGTCGACGCCGATCCCGATCACCGTGTCGTCCGCGAGCCGCACGTTCGCCCACTCGGTCGGGATGACCGTCCCGTCGCGAGTCGTGCACCGGAACTCGCGCCATCCCGGCGCGAGCGACTGCATGTACCCGATCACCTCGGCGCGGTAGGCATGATCGGGGTAGATCCGGGCCATGAAGTCGCCGCAGTTGGCCTCCTCCGTCGTCCATCCCAGCGTCGACTCGGCGCGGGCGTTGAGCCGGAGACGCTCGACGTCGGGATCCCACAGGACGAGCATCACCGGGATGCGGTCGAAGAGCGTGTCGAAGAGATCGGTCCGGCGCCGCAGCGCCTCCTCGCTCCGCCGCAGGGCGACCTCGAGGTCGCACGGGCCGCCGAGGCCGGCGACGCGGCAGAGCAGCGCCGGGCGGCTCGACGCATCCCCGGGCGCGTCGATCCTCGTCGCCGTCCAGACGACCGTGGCCGGATCCTCCTCCTCGGCCGATCGAATCGACACCGGGGCGGCGTGCACGGCCTCGCCGGTCGCCAGGACCCACCGGAGCAGATCCTCGACGGCTCGCGCGGCCTCCACCGACCAGTGATCCCGCAGCCGGGCGGGGAGCGACCGCCGGTCGGCCCGGCTTCCGCCGTCGCCGCCGTCGCCGGGGACCGCACCGGGAGCCTTGCCGATCGCCGCGAGCACGCGGAGCTCGCCGTCCAGCACGAACGTCCGGGCGTGCTCGCCGCCGATCGTCGCGGGCTCGCCGGTCACCGGGGCGTCCGGCTCGATGGGATCGTCGCTCATGGCCAAGGCTGCCGCGTCGGGGGGAGTCGACGTCCGGCACCCTATCGTCCCGCCGGCCCCGCGCGCAACCGCCGGCGTGCCCTTTTTTGCGGTCCGCGCGCGACGACGCCGCCGGGCACGGACCCGGCGGCGTCGCCATCGGTCGGGGGTCGCGCGGGCGATCAGGCCGAGCGCTTCCGGGTGCGGCCGAGGCCGGCCGCGCCCATCGCGAGCAGGCCGAGGCCGCCCGCGGCGGGCACCACGACGGCCTCGCCGGCGTTGCCGAACTGGCCCTCGAGGTAGGTGATGGTGCCGTCGAGGCCGGCGAGGTCGAGCGAGAACCAGCCGACGTTGCCGCCGCTCGTGATGAAGCCGACGTAGGCGGTGCCGGTGGCCGAGGCGGTGAAGCCGTCGGCCGAGCCGATCGCGGTCGCGCCCACGAACGTCGAGGGATCGATCACGTCGCCGAGGCCGACGAGCGCGACGCCGGTCAGGTCGCCGGCGGCGAGCAGCGTCTTGCCGATCCCGTCGTTCCACTGGCTGAACTCGACGGTGCCGGGCACCTGGTCGATGTCGATGCCGTCGAGGCCGCCGGGAGCGTTGGTGTTCGGGGTGAAGGTGAGGTCGACGATGTCGGCCTGGAGCTCGGGGGCCACGCCGAGGGCCGCGACGGCGGCACCGAACGTGGCCGTCGTGAGGACGGTCTGCTTCTTCATCTGAGGTTCCTTCTTCTCTCTCTCGATGCGATGCGGGGCCCTGGCCCCGCGGTCCCCCCACCCGGGGCGGACCATTGCATCGGTAATGACAGGGATCGCGCGGCGGATCAACCCCCTAGACGCGCAAAATTGACGCTTTGACTGATCTTCCGGCGGAGCGACGCCTTCTCGGTCCTCCTGCCCCTCGTCGCCGGGCGTTCGTTCGTCGTTCGTTCGGGCCTCGGGCGGGCTGCGACCGAACGACCGTCATGGGTCTGCGGTGCGGCCACCGGTCGATCCTTGACGTCCGCCCTCCTCGGGCCGACCTTCCCCCGGCACCCTGCGCGAAAGGCGGGCCGAGCATGCCGGACACGAAGAAGCTGCTCCTCGTCGGCTGGGACGCCGCCGACTGGAAGATCATCGACCCGCTCATGGCGGCCGGTCACCTGCCGAACCTCCGCCGCCTCGTGGACGGCGGGGTCCGCGGGAACCTGACCACCCTGCAGCCGGTCCTCTCGCCGATGCTGTGGACGTCGATCGCCACCGGCAAGCGGCCGCACAAGCACGGCATCTACGGCTTCACCGAGCCCACGCCCGACGAGACCGGCATCCAGCCGATGACCAACCTCTCGCGGCGGTGCCGGGCGCTGTGGAACATCGCGACCCTGGAGGGCATGACCTCGAACGTCGTGACCTGGTGGCCCAGTCACCCCGCCGAGCCCATCGACGGCGCCATGGTCTCCGACTCCTTCCACACCTCGCCGCGGCACTCGGACCAGGTCTGGGACCTCGCCGCCACCGCGATCCACCCGCGCCGCCTGTACGAGCCGCTGCGCGACCTCCGCGTCCATCCGCGCGAGCTGACCCCGGAGCACGTCCTGCCCTTCGTGCCCGACGCGAAGGACGTCGATCAGTCGTCCGACCCGCGGCTCTCGGTCTGCATGCGCATGATCGCCGAGGCGACGAGCGTGCACGCCGCGGTCACGCACCTCATGGAGCACGAGCCCTGGGACCTGACCGCGGTCTACTACGACGCGATCGACCATTTCTCGCACGGCTTCATGAAGTTCCGCCCGCCGAAGCAGCCGCACGTCAGCGACCACGAGTTCCACCTCTACCGGCACGTGGTGAACACCGCGTACGTCTACCACGACATGATGCTGGGGCGGCTGCTCGAGCTCTCCGGCGACGAGACGATCGTGGTGCTGGTGTCGGACCACGGCTTCCAGTCCGACCACCTGCGGCCGAGCCGACTGCCCGCCGAGCCCGCGGGCCCGGCCCACGAGCACCGCGAGCAGGGCATCCTCGTCGTCGCCGGGCCCGGCGTCCGGCGCGGGGCGACGGTCGAGGGCGCGACGTTGCTCGACGTCACGCCCACGATCCTCCACCTGCTCGGCCGGCCCGTGGGCGAGGACATGGACGGCCGGGCCCTCGAGGAGCTCCTCGAGTCGCCGCGACCGGTCCGCACCATCCCGAGCTGGGACGAGGTCGACGGCCACGACGGCAGCCATCCGCCCGACCGGGCCGTCGATCCGGACGAGGCCAAGGCCGCGCTCGAGCAGCTCGTCGCCCTCGGCTACATCGATCGTCCGCCCGAGGACGCGCGGGCCGCCATCCGCCAGACCACCCGCGAGCTCGAGTACAACCTCGCCCGCGCGTACATGGACGCCGGTCTCTTCGGCGAGGCGATCCCGCTGCTCGCCGGGCTCTACCGGGAGGCGCCGCTGGAGTTCCGCTTCGGCGTGCAGCTGGCCAACTGCCTGCGGGCGATGCAGCGGGACGAGGACCTCGGCCGGCTCGTGGACGACCTCGAGGCCCGCTGGCGGGTGGCGAGCGAGCAGGCCCGCGGGCGCCTGCGGGACATCGCCCGGATCGCCCGCGAGCGCCGCGCGCAGTGGCGGGCCCTGCGGAAGCTCGACGAGGAGCACGCCGGCGATCCGTCGCGGCCCCGGCTGGCGCGGATGACCGCGGCCGGCCGCCCGATGATCTTCACCGAGAACGAGGCGCACGTGATCCGCAAGATCCGGGCGATCGCGCGCGGCAACCCGCGGACCCTCGACTTCCTGTCGGCCGTGGTCGCCTCGGCCCGCGAGGAGCACGCCCGGGCCGCGGAGCTCGTGCGCGACCGGGGACTGGACACGGTCGACGATCCGTCGATGCTCGCCCACGTGGGCACGATGCTGCTCGAGGCCGGCGATGCCGCCGAGGCCCGCCGCGTGCTCGAGCGGGCGCTCGAGCTCGATCCCCTGCATCCCAACGCCCTGCTCGGACTCGGCCGGGTCGCCCTCGCCGAGGACGACGCGGGGCGGACCCGCGAGCTCGTGGGACGGGCCCTGGCCCTGCGCCCCGTCTACCCCGGCGCCTACCTGTTCCTCGGCCGAGCCCTCGAGGCGCTCGGCGACCCGGCCGGGGCCGCCGACGCCTATCGCACCGGCATCGCGCAGAACCCCAACTTCCCCGAGGCCCACGAGCGTCTCGCCCGCGTGGTCCGCGAGCTCGACGGCGACGAGGACGAGGCGCGAAGCCACCACCGCGCCGGGATGGACCTCCGGCTCGAGCAGGCCCGCACCGCCCGCGAGGCGCCGCCGCTGGCGCTGCCCGAGACCAGCGTGGAGGAGGTGCTCGCGGCACTGCCCGACCTCCCGCCCGATCCGACGGCCGACGGCGGCGGGTTCGTGCGGTGCCTCGCCCAGGCCCCCGTCGTGCGTCCGGCCGCCGCGGGGACGGCGAGCGGCGACGGCGTGGCGACCGGCAACGGTGCCGCCGATGGCGGCGGCGGAGGGCCCGCCGGATCCGACGGCCCGCCGGTCGTGATCGTCTCCGGCCTGCCGCGGTCGGGCACCTCGATGATGATGCAGATGCTCGCGGCGGGCGGTCTCGAGCCGCACGCCGACGGCGAGCGGACCGCGGACGAGAACAACCCGAAGGGCTACTACGAGGCCGAGTCCGTCAAGCGGCTCGCCAACCGCAACGAGTGGATCGGTGAGTGCGGCGGTCGGTGCCTCAAGGTGGTCGCCCCGCTGCTCCCGTACCTGCCGCAGGACGTCGCGTACCGGATCGTCTTCATGGACCGGGCGCTGGAGGAGGTCGTGGGGTCGCAGACCCGAATGCTCGAGCGACTCGACCGCGGCGGGGCGCGCCTCGAGGACGAGCGGCTCGCAGCCATGTTCCGCCAGCAGCTCGACGTGGCCTTCGGCCTCCTGCGCCTCCACGGCGTGCCCGTCCTCCGGGTGCCGTACGCCGGGGTGGTCGAGGATCCCGCCGGGACCGCCGCCCGGGTGGCCGAGTTCGTCGGCGGCTCCCTCGACGTCGCGGCGATGGCGGCCGCGGTCGATCCGTCGCTCTACCGCGAGCGGGCGACGCCGTCGTGACCCGCCGCGGCCGAGGAGCGCCCGCCGGCGACGCCGCGGCGACGGCCGCCGGCCTCGCGGCGACCGCGGTGCTGCTCGCGGCGGGCTGCGGCGGCGACCCGGAGGAGTCCGGAAGCCCCGCGCCGGTCCGAGAGCAGGATGCGCCCGCCCCGTCGCCCGAGGCCGGCGGCCCCGCGGCCGACGCCACCGGCGGCGGTGACGCCGCGCCCGCCCTCCCGGCCACGGGCTTTCGGCTCGTCGACGTCACCGAGGCCCTCGGCGTCCGCGCGAGCTCGCGCACCCGCCCCGGCGAGACGCTCCACATGCCCGCGATCGTCGGGGGCGGCGTGGCCGCGCTCGACGCCGACGGCGACGGCCGGCTCGACCTCTACTTCACGAGCGGGGCCGATCCGCGGGCCGACCCGCCGCTCCGCAACCGGCTCCTGCGGCAACGGGCCGACGGGACGTTCGTGGACGCGACCGATGCGTCCGGACTCGGCGATCCCGGGGACGGACAGGCGGTGGCGGTGGCGGACGTCGACAACGACGGGGACGTGGACGTCTTCGTCGCCAACGCGGGCCCGGACCGGCTCTACCTGAACCGGGGCGACGGCACGTTCGTCGACGTCGCGGTCGAGGCGGGCGTGGACGGGGGCGACGGCTGGAGCGCGTCGGCGAGCTTCGTCGACGTCGACCGCGACGGGTGGCTCGACCTGTTCGTCACCCGATACGTCGACGTCGATACCGATCGCGCCTGCGTGGACGAGGCGGGGCGGCCCGAGTTCTGCGGCCCCGCGGCGTTCCCCGGCCTGCCCGATCGGCTGTACCGCAACCGCGGCGACGGCACGTTCGAGGACGTCTCGGCGGCCTCGGGCATCGCGTCCCAGGCGCTGCGCGGCCTGGGCGTGGTCGCGGCGGACCTCGACGACGACGGGTGGCCGGACCTCTTCGTCGCCAACGACGGCGACCCGAACCAGCTCTGGCGCAACCGCGGCGACGGCACCTTCGTCGAGGACGCGATCATCGCCGGCACCGCGTACAACGCCGACGGCCGGGCCGAGGCGGGGATGGGCGTGGTGGCGGGCGATCCCGACGGCGACGGCGACCTCGACCTCTTCCTGACGCATCTCGGCGGGGAGACGAACACCCTCTACCGGGCGGCGGGCGGCCTCGGCTGGGACGACGACACCGGCCGCGCGGGCCTGGGCTCCCCCAGCGTCCCGTGGACCGGCTGGGGCACCGCGTTCGTCGACCTCGACGAGGACGGCGACGAGGATCTGGTGGTCGTGAACGGCGCGATCGCCCGCCACCGACCGCCGCACCGCGACGACGGATCCTTCTGGGGCGGGTACGCGGAGCCCAACCAGCTCTACCGCAACGAAGGGACCGGCCGCTTCGAGCGGGTGCCGGAGGCCGAGGCCGGGGACTTCGGCCGCGACCTGGCGGTGAGCCGCGGCCTGCTCCCGGTCGACCTCGACGGCGACGGCGATCTCGACCTCGTGGTCGCGAACGTCGGCGATCCCGCCCGCGTCTACCGCAACGACGCGGGCCGCGGACGGTCGCTGACGATCCGGGCCGTCGAGCCGGCGCTGCGGCGCGAGGCGATCGGGGCCCGCCTGCGACTGCGGATCGGCGACCGCACCGTGGTGCGGCACGTCCTGCCACCGGGCGGCTACGCCAGCGGTGGTCCCGCCGTCGTCCACCTCGGGCTACGGCCCGGCGAGACCGTCGACCGCGTGGACGTGCGCTGGGTGGACGGCACCGGGGAGCGCTTCCCCGGCACCGGGCCCGGCCGCGTGGAGCTGCGGCGCGGCGACGGCGAGCCACTGCCGTGATCGCCGCGCGGGCGATCGTCCTCCTCGCCGGCCTCCTCGCGCCGGTCCTCGGCGCGTCCGCGGCGACGCCGGCCCCGGCTCCGGCCCCCGCCGCCGCGACGAGTCCGCCGCCGATCCCGCGGGCCGCCGTCGCCGACGCCGCCGCCCCGGTGCGGCGGCACCTCGCCGCCCGACGGGCCGCGGTCGAGCGCCGGCCGGACGAGGCCGCGGCGTGGGGCCGCTACGCGATGGCCCTGCACGCCCACGCCCTCGTCGAGGAGGCCTCGATCGCCTACGCCGAGGCGGCCCGTCTCGATCCGCGCGACGCCCGCTGGCCGGCCTTCCACGCGATCGCCCTGCAGGCGTCGGATCCCGAGGCGTCGCTCGCCCTGCACGACCGCGCGATCGCCCTCGCCCCGGACTACGCCCCCGGGTACATTCGCCGCGCCCTCGTCCGGCGGGGACTCGGACGCGAGGCCGCGGCCCTGGACGATCTCGAGACCGCGGTGCGGCTGGCCCCCGAGAACGTCTCCGGCCACGTGCACCTCGGCCGCCTGCGGCTCGCCCGCGGCGAGCTGGACGCCGCGATTCGGCACCTCGAGCGGGCCCTGCCCGAGCGGCCCCGCGAGCCCACCGTGCTCTCGGCCCTCGCGCGGGCCCTCGCCCTGCGCGGAGACCGCGAGCGCGCCCGCGCGCTCGCCGACCGGGCCCGAGGCCGCGAGCCCGGCCGGGTGGTCGACGATCCGCGGTTCGCCGCGGTCGTCTTCGAGGCCCGCACCCTGCGTTCGTTCGTCGAGCGGGCGGAGGTGATGTTCGCCGAGGGCCTGCGGGCCGAGGCGCTGGCCGAGATCGAGCGGGGACTGTCGCTCGGCCACGACCGCGCGCCCCTGCTCGCCACGCTCGCCCGCTTCCGCTACGCGATGCGGCAGCCCGCCCGGGCGATCGCCGCCGCCGACGCCGCGATCGACGCGGGCCGCGACGACCCCGGTCTCGGCATGGTCCGGGCCCTGGCCCTGCTCGATCTCGCACGGGCCGAGGAGGCCCTCGCCACCATGCAGGCCGTCGTCACCGCCGCGCCCGACGACGTCGAGGCCCGCCGGCTCGCCGCGCGTGCGGCGGCGGCGGCCGGTGAGCCGACCCTCGCCCTCGAGCAGCTCCGCGCGATCCCGAAGGCCCGCCGCACCGCAGCCGACGCCCGGGCGCGGGGAGCCGCCCTGACCGCGGTCGGCCGCCACGAGGAGGCGATCGCCGCGCTGGAGGCGCTCGCCCGCGTCGAGGACGATGCCGCGTCGTGGCTCGCGCTGGGCGAGGCGCAGCGCGAGGCGGGGCGCGAGGACGCCGCCCTCGCGTCGTACCGCCGGGCGGAGGCGACCACCGAGGAACCGCGGCCCGGCCGCCGCGTGGCGGCGATGCTCGCCCGGCGCGGCGACCACGCCGCCGCGATCGAGCGGCTCCGCGGGCTGCGCGAGCGCTTCCCCGGCGATCCCAGCGTCGCCAACGATCTCGCCTGGCGGCTCGCGACCGCCCCGGATCCGGCGCTGCGCGACGGGGCCGAGGCCCTTGCGCTCCTCGCGCCGCTCCTCGAGCGAACGCAGCGGCGCGTCGCCCCGGTGCTCGACACCGCCGCCGCCGCCCTCGCGGCCGCGGGCCGGACCGCCGAGGCGGCGGCGACGATGCGCGAGGCGATCGCCCTGCTCCCCGCGGACGCGGAGCCAGCCCGGCGCGAGGCGTGGGCCGCGCGGCTGGCCGCCTACGAGGCGGGCCGGGCGTGGACGGAGGCGTCCGGCGGCGACTGAGCCGTCTCCGCGGCGGCGTCCGGACTCAGCCCCCGGCTCCGCTCCCCGCGGGTGGCCCCGCCTCGTCGCGGCCCCCGTGGCGTCCGCCGCCACGGCCTTGGTCGCGCCCCCGGTCACGCCCCCCATCGAGCCGGTCCTCGCCTCCGCCCCGCAGGGTCACTCGCGCCCGCGGCAGCGCCCCCGGCTGCTCGCGCTGCAGGTACGCCACCAGCCGCTCGCGCACGTCGACCCGCAGGTCCCAGGCCGCCGGGGCGCTCGCCGCGCTCACCAGCGCCCGCATCTCGATCGTCTCCGCGGTCGCGTCGGTCACCTGCACGATCGCGACACGTCCGTCCCACTTCGGATGGTCCCGGACCACCCGCTTCAGCTCGGCCCGCACCCCCTCCACGTCCACCGTGTAGTCCGCGTGCACGAACACCGTGCCGAGCAGGTCCGAGGTCCGGCGGGTCCAGTTCTGGAACGGCTCGCTGATGAAGGTCGAGAAGGGGCACACGAGTCGGCGGTCGTCCCAGATGCGGACGACGACGTAGGTGGTCGTGATCTGCTCGATCCGCCCCCACTCGCCGTCCACGATCACCACGTCGTCGATGTTGATCGGCTGCGTCAGGGCGAGCTGCACGCCCCCGATGAGGTTCTCGAGCACCGGCCGTGCCGCGAAGCCGACCACCAGCCCCACGAGCCCCGCCGAGGCGAGCAGGCTCGTGCCCACCTCCCGCACCCGCGGGAATGTCATCAGGCAGAGGGCGGCGCCGACGATGACCACGATCACCATCAGGACCCGCGAGATGACGTCCACCTGCGTGTGCATCCGGCGAGCGGCGTATTTGTCGGCCACGGTCACGTCGTGACGCCGCTTGACCAGGTCGGCGGAGGTCCGGACCAGCGCCACCACCGTCCAGGTCACCGCGACGACGATCGCCAGGCCGAGGCCGTGCCGCAGCACCCCGGTCTCGGCCAGCCGCGGCGTCGTCGGCACCATGAGCTGCAGGGCCAGCAGCGGCAGGACGACGCGGCTCGGACCCCGCAGCGGCGAGACGAACCGAGCGTCGACGGCCGTGTCCTCGCGGCGGGCGAAGCGGCGCAGGAGCCGCCACGCCACCGCGTGCACGACGAGCCCCACCAGGATCGCTCCGCCGATGCGGACCCACGTCTCCCAGTCCGTCGCGAGGAGGTCCGCGGCGGCCTCGCGCAGGCCGTCGACCGCATCGGCCGCATCCGACGCCGGCTCGGGCGGGTTCCCGCCCGCGACCTCCGCGGAGCCCGCGTCGGAGCCCGCGTCGGAACTTGCGTCGGAGCCCGCGTCGGAGCTCGCGTCGGAGCCCGCGTCGGAGCCCGCGTCGGAGCCCGCGTCGGAGCTCGCGTCGGAGCCCGCGTCGGAGCCCCGGTCGCCTGCCTGCATCGTGACCGACTGCATCGAGAATGCTATGCGCAACCCCGGCGCATCTCCCGCGCCCCCTCCCGGACCCCGGCATCGGGGGCTCCCCTTCAGTCCCGCGTGGCGACCGCCGATCTCCCGAAAGCAGGCCGGCCGCGCCCCGTCGGGATGGGCGGCCGACGCGCCCTCACCACGTTCGGACCGGAAGACCGGGAGCCGTCATGACCGAGATCTCGCTGCCCGTCGTCGACTCCGCGCCGCGGATGACGCAGGACCGAAAGACGACCGTCGGGAACTACTTCGTCGCCAACTACCCCCCGTTCGGCTTCTGGAAGCCGGATCTCGTCCCGAGCTTCGACCAGGCCCTCGCCACGCCGCCCCGGCCCGACACGCGGATGGGCGTCTACGCCCACATCCCGTTCTGCCGCAAGCGCTGCCACTTCTGCTACTTCCGCGTCTACACCGACAAGAACGCGAAGCAGATCCGCGGCTACCTCGACGCGATGCTGGCCGAGCACGAGCACTACGCCCGGCAGCCGGTCATCGGCGGCCGGACACCGAAGTTCGTGTACTTCGGCGGCGGCACGCCGAGCTACCTGTCGCCGGACCAGTTCGGCTACCTCGCCGACGGGATGCAGAAGCACCTGCCGTGGGACGACGCCGAGGAGATCACCCTCGAGGGCGAGCCCGGCACGCTGAACGCGAAGAAGCTCCACGCGATCCGCGGCATCGGCGTCACCCGCCTCAGCCTCGGCATCGAGCACTTCGACGACCACATCCTCGAGCTCAACGGCCGGGCCCACCGCAGCAAGGAGGTCTACCGCGCCTACGAGGCCGCCCGCGCGGCGGACTTCCCCGAGATCAACGTGGACCTGATCGCCGGCATGCTCGACGAGACGGACGCGAAGTGGGACGACACCGTCGACAAGACGATCGCGCTCGGTCCCGACACCGTCACCATCTACCAGATGGAGGTGCCGTACAACACCACCATCTACAAGTGGATGAAGGAGGAGGGCCGGACCGTCGCCCCGATCGTCGACTGGGAGGTCAAGCGGGCGTGGGTCGCCCGGGCATTCCGCCGGTTCGAGGAGGCGGGCTACACGGTCACCAGCGCCACGACCGTGGTGAAGGACCCGGAGAAGAACCGGTTCGTCTACCGCAACGGCCTCTTCGACGGCAGCGACGTGGTCTCGGTCGGGGTCTCGGCCTTCGGACACGTCAACGGGGTCAACTACCAGAACGAGCACGACTTCGACCCGTACATCGACGCCGTGCACGAGCGCACCCGGCCGACGTACCGCGCCTACGCCCTCTCGGACGACGAGCGGTACATCCGCGAGTTCGCCCTGCAGCTCAAGGCCGGCCGCGTCGAGACCGCTCCGTTCACCGCCAAGTTCGGGCGCTCGCCCCAGGAGCAGTTCCGCGAGGCGTTCACCGTGCTCGTCGCCGACGGGTTCCTCCGCGTGGACGACGACGCGGTCGCCTTCACCCCCGCCGGGCTGATGCAGGCCGACCGCCTGCTCTTCGAGCTCTTCCGTCCCGAGCACCGGCACGGGCGCTTCGCGTGAGCGGGACCGGCACGACGCGGCCGCCGCACCGCCGGCCCGCCGATCTCGCCGCGGCGGACACGCCGGCCGCGGGGCCGCCCACCGGGGCCGAGCACCTCGCCCGGCTCCGGGACGATCGGTGCGTGCACATCGACGGCGAGCGGGTGACGGACGTGACCACCCACCCGGCGATGCGCAACGCGGCCCGGTCCATCGCCCGGCTCTACGACGCGCTTCACGAGCCGGACCGGGCCGGGATCCTGACGTGCCCGACCGACACCGGCTCGGGCACCCGGACGCACCGGTTCTTCCGCGCCGCCCGCGACCGCGGCGACCTGCTCGCCGCCCGCGACGCGATCGCGGAGTGGGCTCGGCTCACGTACGGCTGGATGGGCCGCACCCCGGACTACAAGGCGTCCCTCACCGCGACCTTCGGCGCGGCGGCCGACTTCTACGGTCCCTTCGCCGACAACGCCCGCCGCTGGTACCGCCGAGCCCAGGAGGAGCTCCCCTTCCTCGGCCACGCGATCGCCAACCCGCCCGTCGACCGGCACCTGCCGGTGGAGGAGATCGCCGACGTGCCGGTGCGGGTGGTGCGGGAGACCGACGCCGGGATCGTGGTGTCGGGGGCCAAGGTCGTCGCCACGTCGGCGGCGATCGCGACGCACTGCTTCGTCGGCCAGACGCCGAACACCGTGAGCGACGACCCGGCGCAGGCGGTCGCCTTCATCGTGCCGATCGCCGCCCCGGGGCTGCGGCTGATCTGTCGTCCCTCGTACGAGCGGGCCGCGAGCCGGCACGGCACGCCCTTCGACCATCCCCTGTCGGCCCGGTTCGACGAGAACGACGCGATCCTCGTCCTCGACGAGGTCCTGGTGCCGTGGGAGGACGTGCTGATCCACCGCGATCCGGAGCGGGTCAAGGCCTTCTTCCCCCGCTCCGGCTTCGTCAACGGATTCCTGTTCCACGGATGCACGCGGCTGGCGGTGAAGCTCGACTTCCTCGCCGGGCTTCTCGCCCGGACCCTCCGCTGCACCGGCGGCCTCGGCCTGCGGGGCAAGCGGGCGATGCTGGGCGAGGTGATCGCCCTGCGGCACACGGTGTGGTCGCTGTCGAGCGCGATGGCCGCCGACCCCGATCCGTGGACGGACGGGGCGGTCCTCCCGCAGAAGCAGGCCGCCCTCGCCTACTGCGTGCTCGCCCCCGACGCCTACCCGCGGGTGCGCGACATCGTGCAGCGGATCGTGGCGTCCGGCCTGATCTACCTGCCCTCGTCGGCGGCCGAGCTCGATGATCCGGAGGTCGGCCCGCTGCTCGCGCGCTACGTGCGCGGCTCCGACGGCGTGGGGCATCGCGAGCGCATCAAGACGCTGAAGCTCCTCTGGGACGCGGTCGGCAGCGAGTTCGGGGCCCGGCACGAGCTCTACGAGCGCAACTACGCCGGCGGCTGGGAGGACATCCGGCTCATGGTCGCCGGCGAGGCGCAGGCCTCGGGCCGGCTCGAGGCCATGGAGGCGCTCGTCGAGCGCTGCCTCGACGACTACGACGAGCGGGGATGGACGGGCGGGACGTGGCTCGCCGGCGAGGCGACCGCGGCTCGGACGGGGGCGGCGGCGTGAGCGGCGCCCGCGACCGGATCCGGGCCCGGCTCTACGACGGCTTTCGCGAGCGGCCGAGCCCCCTGCTGCGCAGCGCGGCGTACGGGATCCCCGGCGCGTCGCTCTGGACCGCCTCCCGGCAGTGGGTCGGGTGCTTCCGCGCCCTCGGCCTCGAGGCCGGCGACCGCGTCGCGATCGCGCTCGACCGCGACCCGGCCCACGTCTCGGCGCTGATCGCGGCGTGGTGGGAGGGGCTCGTGCCCTGCCTCGTGCCGCCCGCCGACGACCCCGAGGCCTGGCGGGTCCACCTGGACGCCCGCGTCGCCCTGGCCCGAGCGCCGGGACCGCACACCGTGCTCGTCGGCGAGCACTGGGACCCCGTGCGCGAGGGCTCGGGCGGTCCCGCCGCGGCCGCGGCCGCGACCCCCCACCTCGCCGCGATCCTGGTCGACGATCCGGCGGCGCGGCCGGGCGCCGCCGGCCCCTCGGCGTGCCCCGCACTGACCGCCGAGGAGCTGGACCGGATCCTCGACCGCGAGCCACCGCTCCCCGAGGGCGCCGAGCCGCGGGTCTCGGTGAGCGTGCTCGCCTGGCACCGCCTCGCGGGCGGGCCCGCCGATCTCTGGACCGCGCTCGCCGGTGGCATGACGATCGTCGCCGACCTCGACCTCGGCGCCGATCCGAGGGGGACCGGCGCCCTGCTGGCCGCGCACGAGGCCGACCGTCTCGTCGCCCCGGCCCCGCTCGCCCGGACGCTGCTCGACGGCCCCCACGCCCACGCGGCGGTCGCGGTCGCGGGCCTCGCCGTCGCCGCCGCCGACGACCCGCGGCCGGTGTCGGCCCCCCCGGCCGACGGCTGGCGGACGGTCGTCGCGCGCCCGGGCGTGGTGCCGGGACTCCGCCGCGCCCACGACCTCGCGTGCCGCCTCGCGTGGGACCGGGACCGCGGCGTGGTGCCGTTCCCGGGCGCCGCGCCGACGGCGCAGGCCGCCTGAGCCTCGGCGGCCATGCGGTCGTGGTCGACGGGCCCGCGGACGCGGCCGCGCTCAGATCCGCATCACGACCCGTCCGTCGATCTCGTTGCGGCGCATCCGGTCGAGGATGTCGTTGACGTTGTCGAGCTCGTCCCACGAGTAGTGCGACGCGACCTGCCCGTCGCCCGCGAACCGCAGGGCCTCGGCCAGGTCGTTCCGCGTGCCCACGATCGAGCCGCGGATCGTGATGCGCTTCAGCACGACGTCGAAGATCGGCAGCGGGAAGTCCCCCGGCGGCAGGCCGACGAGGGACATGAAGCCTCCGCGCCGCAGCATGCCGACGGCCTGGGCGAACGCCGCGGTGCTCACCGCGGTCACCAGCGCCCCGTGCACCCCGCCGGTGGCCTCCTGCACCGCCCCGACGGGATCGTCGCCGCGGGCGTCGATCGTCAGCTCCGCCCCGAGCTCGCGGGCGAGCCGCAGCTTGTCCTCGGCCACGTCGACCGCCACCACCCGCATGCCCATGGCCCGGGCGTACTGGACCGCGAGGTGGCCGAGGCCGCCGATGCCGCTGATCGCGACCCACTCGCCGGGCCGGGCCTCGGTCTCCTTGAGCGCCTTGTACACCGTGACGCCCGCGCACAGGATCGGGGCCGCGGCTCCGTACTCGAGCCCGTCGGGCAGCTTCCCCACGTAGCCGGCGTCGGCCCGCACGAACTCCGCGTAGCCGCCGTCCACCGTGTAGCCGGTCATCGACTGCTCGGGACAGAGCGTCTCCCAGCCGCCGACGCAATGCTCGCAGCGCCCGCAGGCGGTGTGCAGCCACGGGCACCCGATGCGGTCGCCCTCGGACAGGTGCGTGACGCCCGGCCCGACCGCGGCCACCTCGCCCACCCCCTCGTGGCCGGGGATGAACGGCGGCTCCGGCTTCACCGGCCAGTCGCCCTCGGCCGCGTGCAGGTCGGTGTGGCAGACGCCCGAGGCGCGGACCCGCATGAGGATCTGGCCCGGGCCGACCTCGGGCACCGGAACCTCGCGGATGTCGAGCGCGGCGCCGAAGCGGTCGACGACGGCGGCCTTCATGGTGCGAGGCAGGGACATGGCGGGCTCCGGGAACGGGTCGGGGAGTCGGATGGCGCACGACGACGGTGGCGACGGGTGCGGCCGGGGGGGCGGGGCCTCCCCGCAGCGCACGTCGGATCGCCCCGGGGAATGTACCAGCACGACGCCCCGGCGCGGTCGCGAGCGCCCGGATTCCGGCGGATCGCCGCCGCCCCCGCCGCCACGCCCCCGCCACCCGCCCGGCCCCAGGTCGTCCGACCGGCCGCAGCCCGTCGCTACGATCGCGCGCCATGACGCCCATGACGCCCATGACGCCCGACGCCCCCGTGACCCCCTCGTCGGTCGCGCCGCGCCCACTCGCTCGGCGCCTCGGCGCCATCCTGCTGCTGCTCGTCGCCGGCGCCGCGGCCGCCGGCGTCGCCGCGCCCGCCCGCCCCGTCGTGCACTCGATCTGCGACCTCTCGCACGAGTTCACCTTCTACCTCGACGGACGCTTCCATCGGCAGTACCTCGCCGAGCACGGCCGCGACGCCCGCAACTGGGGCAGCCTCGCCCGGCTCGACCTGTCCAACGCCAACCTGCTCGTGCTCGTGGGCGGCGATCCGCGGCTGCCCTACGCGGCCGCGGCGATCGAACACGTGGCCGCGTTCGCCGCGGCGGGCGGCACCGTCCTGCTCATGGTCGACGGCGGGGCGCCGATGCCGCCGGGAGCCGCGGTCGCGGCCCGCTTCGGCGTCGCGCTCCGGACCGAGCCCGCCCGTCCCCCGCTCCGCGGCGCGGCCGAGGTCGCGGGCCACGACGTCGCCTTCCGGAGCGGAACGGTCCTCGAGCCCCCGGCCGACTGGACGCCGCTGGTGCTCGACGCCGGGGATCGCCCGGTGCTCGCGGCCGGCCGGGTCGGCGACGGGCACGTGATCGTCGGCTCGCGCGGGCTCTTCGGGCACCGCCCCGACGCGTCGGACCCGATCAACGCCGCGTGGGTCACGCCGATGCTGGTGCGGCGGGCCGAGCAGCGACCGATCGACCCCGACCGGCCGCACCGCTCGACGTTCGTCCGCCGGACCCGCGAGGCGGGTCCGCTCACGATCGAGTTCCACGACGGCACCGAGCCCTTCGCCGACGCGGTCCTCGGCGTCTACGAGGAGGTCCGGCCGCACCTCGCCGCGATCATGGGCGTCGAGCCCGCCCCCGGCATGATCTCGTCGATGCTCATCCTGCCCACCGGCGGCGGCGGCTTCTCCAGCGGGGCGCGGATCGCGATCGGTGCGTGGTGGGGCGGCTTCCCGGAGCGGCGGTACCCGATGATCGAGCTCGTGTCGCACGAGGCGGTGCACTCGTGGGTCCTGCCGCACCCCGAGCCGCTCTGGAACGAGCCGATCGCGACGTACGTGGGGGCCCTCGTCGGCGAGCGGCTCGGGCACCCGGAGGGCCGGGCCGAGATCGCCCGGCGGATCGAGCGGGCCCGCCGGCACGACCCGGCCCTCGACGCGGTCGACCCGGCGGCGGCGGACGCCCCGCGTGAGCTCGTCTGGGGCAAGTCGTACTTCGTCTTCGAGGAGCTCGAGCGGCTCCACGGCCCGGGCGCCCTCGCCCGGTACGTCCGCACCAAGCGGGCGGTGGTGCCCGCGGACCGGCCGGACTACACCCTCGACGACTGCGTCGCGGTGTGGAGCCGGGCCGTCGGCAGCGACCTCTTCCCGTGGTTCCGTGGACTCGGCTTCGACGTGCGGGCCGAGCGGACGGACCTCGCCCCCGCCGGGTGATCGTCCGGGGGGCCGGCGGCCGTCACGCACGCAGCCCGCGGTCCGGCGTCGAGCCTCGTCGCCCCTCGCGTCGCCGCGTGCACCGCTGCCCGCCCCCGCCCCTCCCCGCCGTACGATGCGCGGATGCCGCGTTCCTCGACGCCGCGCCGCCGCGAGCCCGAGTGGGCCCGCTGGGACGACGAGCGGCTGCTCCGGATGCCGATCCGCCGACTGCGGCTGTCGATCCGCGGCAGCCGGCTCGAGCCGCGCCTCCGGCGGCTGCGGCGCGAGCTGGCGGCCCGCGGCCTCCGCTTCCGGCCCCACGTCTGGCTCTCGACCGAGTGGTTCAGCCCCGGCGGCCTGCCGGGCTTCGCGATCCCCTTCTACCTCGCCCATCCTCGTCTGGAACGCCTCGAACGGACGATGATGACCGAGGCCGAGGGCGCCTCGGCGGACGAGTGCATGCGGATCCTGCGCCACGAGACCGGGCACGCCATCGACCACGCGTATCGCCTGAGCCGGCGGCCGCGGTGGCGGCGGCACTTCGGCGACCCCACGCAGCCGTACCCCGACGCGTACGACCCGAGCCCCTACAGCCGCCGCTTCGTCCAGAACATCGACAACTGGTACGCCCAGGCCCACCCGGTCGAGGACTTCGCCGAGACCTTCGCGGTGTGGCTCGCCCCCGGCACCCGGTGGCGCACGCGGTACGAGGGCTGGCCCGCCCTCCGCAAGCTCGAGTACGTCGAGGAGCTGATGGGCGACGTCGCCCGCCGCCCGCCGCCCGTCCGCCGCCGCGAGCGCGTCGACCCGGTGGCCGAGCTCGACCTCACGCTCGCCGAGCACTACGCCGAGCGCCGGGCCCGCTACCAGGTCGAGCTGCCGGAGTTCTACGACCGCGACCTGCGGCGCCTGTTCCCCGAGCGGCCGGCCGGGAGCGGCGAGCGCACCGAGCCCGCCTCCCGCGCGCTGCGGCGGGTCCGCAAGCGGGTGCGGGCGGCGGTGGCCCGCTGGACCGGCGCGTACCAGTACAGCGCCGACCGAATCCTGCAGGAGATGATCGACCGATGCGACGAGCTGGGCCTGCGGGCCCCGGCCGGCGACGACGAGGCCGCGCTCGACGCCGCGGTCCTCCTGTGCGTGCACGTCATGAACGAGCTCCGCGAGCGCGGGCGGTTCCTCCTGTGAGCGTCCGCCGCCACCGCATCCTCGTCCTCGTGGGGGCGTGGGCGATGCCGCCGGAGACCGAGGAGGAGCTGCCCGAGGGCGAGATGGGTCCGGTGCGGACCGCGTTCGACGTGGTGGCGGCGCTGCGGCGGCTCGGGCACCACGTGCGGGTCGAGGGCGCGGACGAGGACCTCGGGGCGATCCGGCGGGCGATCGAGGACCACCGCCCGCACGTCGTCTTCAACCTGCTGGAGGAGTTCGGCGACCGCGGCGTGGGGGCGGCGCACCTCGTCGGCTGGCTCGAGCTGGTCGGCCGGCGATACACCGGCTGCCGTCCGATGGGGATGATGCTGTCCTTCGACAAGGCGATGCAGCGGAAGATCCTCCGCTACCACCGCGTGCCGTGCCCCGAGTTCGCGATCTTCCGCCGCGGCCGGACGATCCGCCGGCCGGGGCGCCTGTCGTTCCCGCTCATCGTCAAGGCCCTGAGCCTCCACGGGTCGATCGGGATCGCCCACGCCTCGGTGGTGCACGACGACGAGGCCCTCGCCGAGCGGGTGCGGTTCATGCACGAGCACGCGCAGGACGACGTCATCGCCGAGGAGTACGTCGACGGCCGCGAGATCTACCTCGGCATGATCGGCAACGAGCGGCTCGAGACGTTCCCGCTGTACGAGCTGCGGATCGAGAACCTGCCGGAGGGCGCTCCCCGCATCGCGACCCAGAAGGTCAAGTGGGACCTGGCGTACCAGGTGCGGAGCGGCACCGTGGTCGGACCGGCCGAGGACCTCGAGCCGCTGCCCGAGGGCGTGGCCGAGCGCATCGCCCGCATCGGGCGCCGGGCCTACCGGGCGCTGGAGCAGACCGGCTACGCCCGCCTCGACCTGCGGCTGCGTCCCGACGGCCGCGTGGTGCTCATCGAGTCGAATCCGAATCCGCAGCTCTCGCGGGACGGCGAGTTCGCGCTCTCGGCCGAGGCGGCGGGCCTCGACTACGACCGGCTGCTCGCCCGGATCGTGAGTCTCGGCATGCGCTACCGGCCGCAGGGACGCTGAGCGCGGTCGCGATCAGGAGTCCTCCGCGGCGGGCGGGGCCGACGGCGCGGCCTCGGCCTCGCCGGTCTCCGCGGTCGGAGCGTCCGTCGCCGGCGTCCACCGCACCGGCAGCTGCACCTCCCACCACCGGCGGTCGCGGGCGGCGTCGGGGCCGTTGTAGCCCAGCAGCCGCGGCTCGCCCGCCCGCATCCAGCGGTCGCCGGCCGGCTGCTCGTCGAGCCACGCCTGCAGCGCGGCCCGGGCGTCGAGCAGCCGCTCGCGGCTCCGGCTGCCCCGCATGCCGATCGCGATCACGGTCTCGGGCGCGGTGTCCTCGACCCGCACGCCGCGCTCGGCGGGGCCGACCGGCCCCAGCTCGCGGGTGCGGTAGAGGAACGCCATCGACGCCCCGCCCTCGCGCTCGCCCGCCATCTCGCCGGTCATGACGACGGGGGCGGTCATCGCGATGTCGCGGCTCGAGATGTGCCGGAACAGTGGCCAGAAGGCCGAGCCCTCGCCGCGCCCGGTCTCGACGACCGCCTGCCGGGTGACGGGGTACCGCTTGAGCTCGATCGTCCCCGGGGCGGTCGGCGGGGGCCAGCCCTCGGGCAGGGCGGCCGAGAGCCGCGCGGGGCCCGCGGCGTAGAAGGTCGCGGCGTCGCCCGCGGCGGTGAGGCCCGGCGTCTCGGTCAGCGGCGCCGGCGGCTCGCCCGCCACGCGGAGCACCGTCCAGTCGCCGGGCCGGGCCGGAGCGGACGGCTCGAGCACCGGCGTCGCGACCACGCTCGGGGCCACGGCGGGGTCGACGGGCCGGATCTCGGTGCGGACGCAGCCAGCGAGGGCGGCGAGGCCGGCGGCGGCGAGGGTCGCGGCGGCGGCGAGGCGGGACGCGGGACGGCGGGCGGGCACGGTCGTCATGGGGGGGTCTCCAGGACCACGGACGGGTCGGCGGGATGATCGGCCCGAGGGCCCGAGCGGATGCAGCGGCCGGCGGGCGGGCCGCGCCCCCGCGGGCGGTATCCTCGGGCCGTCCGTCCCCCGCTCCCCCCGCTCCCCCCGCGGGAGCCCCGGAGTCCCGCATGCCGACGCCTCCGCGCCGCCCCGCCCGTCGTCCGGCGGCCCGCCCGACCGCCTCGCCCGGATCGGCCGGCGCGGCCGCCACGGCCGCGGGCATCGCCCTCGTGACCGCCGCCGCCGTCGCCGCCGCGGTCCCCGACCCGGACGCGGCCGCCCTCCCCCCCGCCCCCGTCGGCACGGTGGACACGGGCGACGGCGTCCGCCGCTCGGTCTCGGTCTGGGCGCCCCCCGGCCTGACGCGGAGTCCGGTCGCCTTCACGATCTCGCCCGACGGCCGCCTCTGGATCGCCGAGAGCGACCGGGCCGGCAACGCGGTGACCGACACCCGGCAGCTCGGCCACCTCGACGCGGTGTGGGAGGACGGGCAGCTGCGCACGGTCGAGGACCGGCGCCGGCTCATCGAGCGCTGGGTCGCGGGCGGGCACTTCGAGCCCGACTTCTTCACCCGCACCGAGGACCGCGTGCGGATGCTCGCGGACGCCGACGGCGACGGCACGGCCGACACCGCCTCCGTCTTCGCGGGCGGATTCGACGACGCGGTCGACGGCATCGCCGCCGGCGTCCTGTGGGTGGACGACGCCCTGCTCTTCACGAACGTCCCCGCCCTGTGGGCGCTGCGCGACCTCGACGGCGACGGCACCGTCGACGAGGACCCGGCCTCGGGCGAGCGGGTCGCCCTGTCCACCGGCTACGGCATCCGCTGGTGCTTCTACGGCCACGACCTGCACGGCCTCGCCCACGGGCCCGACGGACGCGTGTGGTTCACGATGGGCGACCGCGGCTACAACGTCGTGACGCCGGACGGCGAGCGGCTGGTCGGGTCCGACCGCGGGGCCGTCTTCCGCTGCTGGCCCGACGGCAGCGGGCTGGAGCTCGTGCACGAGGGCCTGCGCAATCCGCAGGAGCTCGCCTTCGACGCCCTCGGCCGGCCGTTCACCGGCGACAACAACTGCGACTCGGGCGACCGCGCCCGCGTGACGCTGGTCCTCGAGGGGGCCGACTCGGGCTGGCGGCAGGACGTCCAGTCGCTGCCCTCGCGCGGGCCCTGGAACCGCGAGGGAATGTGGCACCTCGTCGAGTCGCCGGACGACCTCGTCGATCCGGCGCGGCCGGCGTGGGTCCTGCCCCCCATCGCCCACGTGGGGGCCGGGCCGGCCGGCTTCGCGCTGCAGCCCGGCACCGGCGAGTCCGGCCGCCACGCGGGCACGCTGATGCTCGTGGACTTCTACGGCTCCGGAGCGACGGTGCACTCCTTCGCGATGCGGCCGTCCGGGGCGTGGATGGAGCTCGAGGACCGCGGCGACTACTACCGCGGGGCCACGGTGACCGACATCGCGTGGGGGCCCGACGGGCGGCTCTACATGACCGACTGGGGCGGCGGGTGGTCGCCGAATCCCAACGGCCGCGTGCTCGTCGTCACGAACGAGGACGTGCACGGCGACCCCGAGGCCGCCGCCGAGCTCGCCGCGGTGCGGCGATGGCTCGAGGAGGGTCCCGAGGGGCACGAGGAGGACGCGCTCGTCGCGGCCCTCGACCACGCCGACCGCCGCGTGCGGCACGCGGCGCAGATGGAGCTGGCGCGGCGCGGGGGCTGGCGGCCGACCGCGGCCGCGCCGGGCGAGCGGACGGACGCCTCGCAAGGCGTGCGCGAGCGGCTCGTCGCGCGGCTCGACGCCGCCGGCCGCACCACGGGCGACGCGGGCCCGGGCGAGGGGGCGGACGCCGACGCGCCGTCCGCCGACCTCGGGGCCCTGCACGCGACGTGGGCCCTCGGCCAGGTGGCCCGCCGGGATCCCGCCGCCGCGCGGGCCCTGCTCGACCGCCGCCACCACGCCGATCCGATCGTCCGCGCCCAGGTCGTCCGCACCCTCGCCGACCTCGCGGTGCCGGCGCCCGACGGCTACGCCGCCCTGCTGGCGGATCCCGCGGCCCCGGTGCGGGGCTTCGCGATCCGGGCCGTCGGCCGCACCGGCGCCGCGGGCTTCCCGGGCGGAGCCGAGGCCGCACCCGCCGCCCTGCTCGCCGTCGCCGCGGGCGAGAGCGACCGCGACCCCGTGATCCGCCACGAGCTGGTGGTCGCGCTGGCCCGGCTCGCGGACCCGGAGGCGCTCGCCGACCGCTACGACGCCGAGGACGCGGGCGTCGCGGCCCGGCTCGCGGTCGTCCTCGCGGCCCGCCGGCAGGCCATCGTCCGGGTGGGCGAGGACGTGCCGACCCGCGGGCCGCGGGCCGAGGCCCGCCGCGCGCTCGCCCCCCTGCTGATCCGCGCCCTCGACGACGCCTCGCCGCGGGTGTCGGCCGCCGCCGCGCGGGCGATCTACGACCTCAACCTCGGCGCCCCGGAGCCGTTCACGCCGCTCGCCGCCGACGCCTCCGGCCCCCCGCCGGTCGACGCGACCGGGCCCGAGGCCCCCTCGGCGTTCCGGGCCCTCGCCCGGTCGCTCGCGTCGCTGCCCGCCCGCCGCGGCCACGTGATCGAGCCGATCGTCCGCCGCGCGATCGAGGCGAACCTCCGCCTCGGCGACGTCGACCCGGACGCGGCCGACCGGCTCGTGGCGTTCGCGGCCGCGGCCTCGGTGCCGCCGTCGTGGCGCATCCTCGCCCTCGAGCGGGTGGAGGCGTGGGCCGGCGGGGACCGCCGCGAGCGGGTGTGGGGGCACTGGATCCCGCGGTCCGCCCGCTCCACCGGTCCCGTCGAGGCCGCCCTCGCCCGGCACGAGCCCGCCCTGCGCGCGAGCAGCGCGGGCGACGCGGAGCTCCGCTTCCGCGTCGACCGTCTCCGCGCGCGGCTGCTGCTGACCATGAGCGCGGCCGAGGTCGCGACGGTGCTGGCCGACGAGCGCCGCGATCCGCGGTTCCGGGCGGTGCTGCTGGAGGAGGCGGCGCGGCGGTTCCCCGAGGCCGCCGGCCGGCTCGTCACCGCCGCCCTCGCGGTGCGGGCCGAGGCGGCGGACGTCCTGCGGATGGCCGCGATGGACGTCCTCGCCGCGGGCGACCGGGATCCCGTCCGACTGCTCGAGGTCGCGGCGGCGGCGATCGAGGACGGGACGGTGCGCGAGCGGCAGCACGCGGCCGAGCACCTCGGCCGCCTCGCCGCCGCGGTCGACGGCCCGGCCGCCCCGATGGCCGGCGCGCAGCTGCAGACCCTGCTCGACGTGCCGATCGACGGCGCCGCGAACGGGGAGCCGGCCGGCGACCCGCTCGCCCCGATCCGCCTCGAGCTGCACCGGGCCGCGGCCGCCATGCCCGAGGGGCACCCGCTCCGGGTCCGGGCGGACGCGCTCGACGCCCGCTGGACGGGACGCCGGCCGCCGGGCTGGGGCGACGAGCTGCTGGCCGCCGGCGGCGACCCGCTCCGCGGCGAGCGGATCTTCCGCCGCCACGAGGCGGCGCAGTGCCTCCGCTGCCACGCGGTGCGGGGATCCGGCGCCGGGATGGCCGGGCCGGCCCTGACCGCGATCGCCACCCGCCGCACGATCGCCGAGCTCGTCGAGGCGGTGGTCGAGCCGGGACGCACCCTCGTGCCGGGGTGGGGCGACGTGGCCGCGATGCCGGAGACGACCGAGGTCCTGACCCCGGCCGAGACTCGCGACGTGATCGCGTACCTCGCGAGTCTCGACGACGCGCGCTCGCTGCCGCCCCCGGCCGGGGAGGGCCGGGCACGGCAGTTCGTCGTCGGGACGGGGGCCCACGTCCTCGCCCTCGGCCTCGCGATCGCGATCAGCGTCGCCGCGATCCGGCTGGGGCGCGGGGCGGCCTGACCGCGCTGCTCACGCCGCCCGCCTCCGCGCCCCGATCCGCCACGGCAGGACGAGCAGCACGAAGATCAGGATCTCGCCCGTCACGAGCACCGGCACCCGCCACGGCCACGGCCCGAGGAGGTCGGCCGGCCCCGACACGGCGCCGACGTAGCCGTAGTTGGCGTCGAGGGCGAGGTTCACCGGGGTGATCAGGACGGCGTAGGCGATCACCGCGATCGCCGCCGTCCGCACGTCGCGCCAGCCCGGCCGCCAGTCGCCCACCACCGGCAGGTACAGGGCGACGGCCACGATCTGCCAGTGCACGATCCAGAACAGCCAGAAGACGAACGTCGCCGGGCCCTGGGTGAGCACCGGCCACGCGAAGCCCCACGAGGACAGGCCGAGCCCGAGGAAGTAGGTGAGCGCGCGCAGGGACTCGCCGCGCCCGAACCGCGAGCCCAGCGCGACCACCGCGATCCACGGGGCGAGGTCGCACACGTGCAGCGGCAGGCTGACCGTCGGATCGAAGCGCGAGGGCCGGAGCCAGTGGATCCCGGCCGCCACCTGCGCCCCGACGATCGAGCCCGCGAGGGCGATGCGGAGGCGCCGCTCGCCCACCGGGTTCTCCCGGCGGAGGCGGCGACCGGCCCACAGCAGTTCGGCCGTGAGCGCCGCCGCCACCACGACCACCAGGAGGTGCGTCCACGTGAAGGCGTCGAACGCGGTCCAGTCGATCGAGGCCTCCGCCCCGGGCGAGGCCCCGCTCGGTCCGTCCGGGCTGGCTGTCCGCACGCCGTGCTCCGCCGCGTCGGGATCGCCGCGGCCGGGCACGCCGCCCGGCGTCGTCGCGACGCGGGGAGCCTACGGCCCCCCCGCCGGCGGCGTCGGAGACGGTCGGTGCGCCGGTGCGTCAGGCCGCGCGGGCGGGGGGCACGTCGTGGCCCGAGCCCGACCGACCAGGGACGGATTCCCGGCGCTGGTCGTTCCCCGGCTCGGTGTCGGCGGCCGCGGCGTCCAGGACGAGCCGTGCGGCCGCGGCCTCGGCGTCCGGGGCCAGGAGCGACGGCAGGACGCGGCGGCACGTCGACATCGCCGCGGCCCGTGCCGCCGGATCCGCGGCCAGCTCCCGCAGCCGGTCGAGCAGCCCGGTCACGTCGGCCGCGTGCGGCAGCCGGTCGAGGCCCAGGCGGCGCCAGGCCCCCGTCCGCCGCGGCCCGGCCAGCAGCAGCACCGGCCGACCGATCGCGATGGACTCGAGGATCGCCGACGAGGGCGCCCCCAGGACCACCACGACGTCCGCGGCGTGCACCGCCGCGGCCAGCGACGGCGACTCGTCGAACGCCACCGACGCCCGTGCGGAGGCGGCCTCGTAGAAGGCCGGGTCGCGATCGAACCGCGGGTGCCGCCGGACCCGGAGCGTCCACCCGTGCTCGGCCGCCGCGTCCGCGAGACGTCCGAGGGCCCGCCGCTCGCCGAGGAAGCTCGGAGCGGTCCCCCCCCCCTTGGCGGCCGGGCGCCAGGTCTCCGCGGTCGGGACCAGGATGCGCAGGCTCGGGGCCGCGCCGGCGGCCGCGCCGGGAGCAGCGCTCCGGGCCGCCGGCGCGGCCGGCGGCCGCGGGTCGAGCGGCTCGGCCCCGGGCACGCCGGTGACGCGGATCCGGGACGCCGCGATCCCCGCCGCCCGCAGGACGTCGCGCTGCCGCGGGCCGGTCGCCCCGATCCGCACCGCCGGGGGGAGACACCGGTGGTACGCCACCTCGTCGGGCATGATCGTGCCGTGCGGAAGCAGGACCGCGGGAACGCCGAGCCGGGCCGCCACCTCCAGCGGGATCTCGGGATGGCCCGCCACCACGGCCCCCGGCCGCCGGGCGATGATCGCCGCCCGCCACCGCGTGAGGTTGCCCGCGAGGGCCGCCGCGTAGGAGCCGAAGAGTCGCGCGACGTGCGGGCGGAGTCCGGGCCCCGCGAGGACGCGGCCCGGATGGCCCGCGGGGAGCCGGGCGACCGCGTCGAGCAGGCGCGCGCGGGCCGCCTCGGCCCCGGCCGGCTCGACCCGCGGTCGCGGGCCCGCGTAGTCGACGACGCTCGCGACCCCGTCCGCGGCCGCCGGCGTCGACGCGGCCGCCGCGGTCCGCCGGACCTCGAGCACCGCGCGGTCGCCCTCGTCCCGCAGTCGCCTCACGAGCCCGCGGTGTCGCGCCCGCTCGGGGCCGTCGCCCACCAGCAGGACGTGGCCCGGGGCCCACGCGTCGTTCGCGGCCGGCGGCCGCGACGGCTCGCCGCGGCCGTCGTCCGGTGGCGGCCCGGCCTCCGCCGGCCCCGCGGGCTCGTGCGCGACGTCGAGGCCCCGCCCGCGGGCGAGGTCCGCGGCGAGTCCCGCCAGCGCGCCGCCGCCGCCGGGGCCCTCGCCGCCGTCCAGCGCGTCGCCGCCGGGAGGCTGCAGCAGCCGCAGACGGGCCGGACGCCAGCGGTCGATCGCCTCGAGCAGCGGCACCGCGACCGACGCGAGGCGGCGGGCCCAGCGCACGTGCCGCACCCCGACGAAGCGCATCAGGTCCCAGCCGTCGTGGTCGAGTCGCGCGTGTGCCCACCACGCCTCGAGCAGCGCGTCCGACCAGCCGGCGATCGCCTCGGGGCGACGGATCACGCGCTCCGGGACGTGCAGCGTCGCCCCGATCGCGGGCGTTCGGTCCAGGACGTGCCAGGCCATCGCGTCCAGCACCAGGCACGGTCCGTCGCCGAGGACGGCCGCGGCGTGCACGGGCTCCGGCCCGAGCTCCGCGCGGTCGAGGACGAGGGTGAGCGTCCCCCCCCGCCTCACGTCGCCGGGCCCGGTCGCCGCCGCTGGAGGAGGAACTCCCGGTAGTCCCCGTCCTGCCCGTGGAAGAGGTCGAAGCCGACGTGCAGGCGGCGCCACTCGTCCGGGTGGAGGGGGAAGTCGGACGCCGGGATCCGCGCGTGCCCGCGGTTGACCACGCCGGCCCGGTCCATGTTCTGGTGGAGCAGCCATCCCCGCGTGATGCGGGTCACCTCCGCGAGCGTGCGGTCGAGGGTCGGCCGCGGCATCTCGGAGAAGCTGAAGGTGTTCACCGCGAGGTCGGCCGAGGCCGCCGGCAGCTCGGCCACGAGGTGATTGGGCAGCAGCACCGCCCCCGCGGGCCCGTCGGCGTCGAGCAGCTCCGCCGCCGGACGCTCGCCGTGCAGCACGACGTCGACCTCGGGCAGGGCCGCGATCAGCCAGTAGGCCGCGATCACGAGCGTCTCCGGCAGGTCGAGGTCGATCCATCGCACCGCCGGCGCGTCGCGCAGCAGGTAGGTCGCCATGCCGCCGAACCCGGCCCCGATCTCGACCACCGTCGGCGTCGGGCGGACGTCGCGCACGATCTCGGCGACCTGCCGGGCGAGGGCGTGGAAGCGCGTGGCCTTCGGCGTCACGAGCACGTCGTCGAGCATCAGGCCCCACGGCTCGCCGACGTCGGGCACCGCCAGCTCGGCCGGATCCGCCCGGACGATCTCCCGCCACACGAGGTAGTTCCGCGGCACCATCCACCGGAAGCGGTCGGTGCGCGGCTGCTCGCGGCGCCGGAGCTGCTCGTAGCTCGCGTACTCCTTGACGAGCGCGCCGAGCTCGTTGCGCCAGAAGCTCCGCAGCCGCTCGCCCGCCGCCTCGTCCTCGCCCGCGAGGATGAGCTCGTAGAGGTCCCGCCGCTCGGCGTGGTACGCCTCCCACTCCCCGCCGGGGCGGAAGATGGCCGGGACGCCCGGACGCTCGCGGACGCAGCGGCGGTAGAGCTCGCCGGCCCGCTCCACCGCGGCTCGGTGCCGGGCCTCGTCGAGGCCGGCGGACCGGGGCGCGAGGCCGCGCTCGAGGTCGTCGGGCTCGTGGAGCCGGCGGGGGTCGAGATCGGGGGCGGCGGCGGGAACGAGCATGACGGACTCCGGGGAGGCGGAACGGGTCGCGGAGCGCGGATCCGGGGCCCGCCCCGCGGGGGAGGGGCGGACGGGCGGGGCGCGGGCGGCCTCAGGCGGCCGCGGCGCCGGACGCCCCCGGCGGGCGAGCGTCGCGATCGACTCGGTGCGGCGGTCGCGGCGGATGCGCCGCCGGCGCCGCGGTCGTCGCCGCGTCCTCGCCCGCGGCCATCGCGCGGAGGGCCTCGGCGATCCGGCCGGTGCCGCCGCCGTCGACGAGTCCGCGGGCCGCGTGCCGCGCCGCCCGCAGCGCGGCGCGATCGACCGACAGCCGGGTGACGAGCTCCACCAGCGGATCGTGACCGGCGGCCGGGGGCTCCGGCCCCCCGGCGAGGAACGCCGCCCCCGCGTCGACGAGGTCCTCGACGAGCCAGGCCCGCGCCGGGTCGGCCAGCAGGTTGACGGAGGGGAGGCCCGCGGCGGCGGCCTCGTAGGTCACGGTGCCGCCGGCGAGGACCGCGAGGGCGCAGTCGCGGAGCACGTGCCACATGGAATGCGTGGTCCGGGCGAGGATCACCTCGTGCCGGCGGTCCGCGGTCGCCGTCCGCTCGAGCTCGTCGATGGAGTGGCGGTAGCCCTTGCCGAGCAGGGCCCAGACGAGCAGCGGCCGATCCACCGCCCGCAGCCGCTCGAGGATCCGCCGCGTGTCGTTCGCGGCGTCGCCGCCGCCCATGCACACCGCCACCGGCAGCGGCCGCGTCGGGTCGGTCGCGGCCGCGTAGCGGTCGTCCGGGATCGGCACCACCTCCGGCCGCACCACCGCCCACTCGGGCCCGAGGCGCCATCCGGGGCGGCGGCCGTCGGGATGACGGCGGGCGCGATGGAAGCAGGCGTCGACGTCCTCGAGTCGGTCGAAGACCGGCGACAGCGACGCGGTGCGCGCGCCCGCCGCGACCCGGTCGAACCCGGCCCGCGAGAGCGTCGTGGTGTCCAGGACGACGACGTGCGGCCGCGTCGCGGCGGCGGCCGCGGTCGCCTCGGCCTCGTCCCGCGCGACGTGGACGGGGTACGTCCGCGTGGCGAGGAGCGAGGCCGCCGCGTCGTCGCCGATCGCGACGAGCCGGACCACGGTGCGTCCGTCCGCGGCCAGGGCATCGGCCACCGCCCGCGTCCGCATCACGTGGCCGAGCCCGACCTCGGTCGAGCCGCGGCACAGGAAGGTGACCCGGGTCCGGCTCACCGGGCCGCGACCCCCGGCGCGACGGCGGCGCTGCCGCCGGTCGCGCTCGTCGTCCTCGTCGCCGCCCCGTCGCCGGCGATCGCGATGCGGCCGGGGTCGATCGCCTCGTAGCGGCGGATGGGCGAGCGCACCGTCGCCCCGATGAGCAGCGGCACGTCGTTGGGGGCGAAGGGCCCCTCGGGCCGCACCACCACCAGGTCGGCCTCGGTGATCGTCTCGCCCGCCGCGAGGTCGCGGGCGGCGTGCACCCCGCGGCGGGCGCGCGGCTTGAGCTCGACCTCGGCCGCCCGCAGCTTCGCGCCGCCGCCGGTCATCGCGGCGACCGCCGCCTCGACGTCGGCGACGTAGGCGGCCAGGCCGCCCGGCTCCATCGCGTAGGCGTGGTCGAAGCCGTCGGCGGAGCGGTCGTAGGTGCAGTGCTTCTCGAAGAACCGGGCCCCGAGGGCGACCGCCATCGTCGCCGCGTGGGCGGTCTCGGTGTGGTCGCTGAGGCCGACCGGCAGGCCGAACGCGCGGCGGAGCGTCTCGATCATGCCGAGGTTCATCTGGTCGAGGGTCGCCGGGTACGCCGAGACGCAGTGCATCAGCCACACGTCGCGGTTGCCGGTCGCCAGGACGTCGGTCACCGCCCGCTCGATCTCGCCGAGGGTGGCCATGCCGGTGGAGAGGATCACCGGGAGGCCGGTCTCGGCCCCGGTCCGCAGCAGCCGCGAGTTGTTCAGGTCGCAGGAGGCGAACTTGAGGTACGGCGCCCCGAGGTCCTCCAGCAGCCGGATCCCCCGCTCGTCGAAGACCGAGGCGGACATCGGGATGCCGCGCTCGCCCGCGTGGGCGGCGAGGGCCCGCCAGTCCTCGTCCGACAGCATCATCGCCGCCCGCTTCGCGAAGACCTCGTTGGCCGCGTATCCGCCGTCCGTCGGCAGCTCGGGCAGGTAGAGGCCCTCGGGGTGGATGACCTGGAACTTCACCGAGTGGGCGCCGGCCTCGCGGGCGATGTCCACGAGGTGCGTGCCGAGGTCGAGGCGGCCGGCGTGGTTGGTGCCGGCCTCGGCGATGACGTGCAGTCCGTCGGCGGGGTCGATGAGGGGCATGGGGGCTCCGCGTCCCGGCGGAAGGTGGCGGGCGGCGCCGGCGCCGGCGGCGCACGGCGGCGGCCCGCGGAAGGGTTCAGGCGACGGCCGCGTCGCCCGGACGGGCGGCGGCGTCGGCCTCCGGCTTGAGCTCGAGCCCGCGGTCGGCCGGCGGGCGGGCGATCGCACGGCGATCGCGGTCCACCGCCTCGCGGAAGCGAACGAACGCGTCCTCCATCACGCCCCGCAGCCGCGTGCGCACGGACGCGGTGCGGCGGACGAGGTCGGGCAGGTCGTCGATCGCGTCGAGGCGCCGGGCGACGGTCTCGACCGGGTCGCCGTCCAGCAGCGGCACGTCCCAGTCGGCGAGCCCGTGCGTGGACATCGCGCTGGCCGAGCGCTCGTCGTAGGAGACGTTCACGAACGGCGTCCCCAGCGCGAGGCACGGCAGCGCGGCGTGCAGGCGGTACGAGAGCACGAGCCGGGCCGAGCGGAGCAGCGCGACGAAGCGGGCGACGTCGCCGGTCCAGACGTAGTCCAGCCCCGGGAACGAGGCCGCGAACGGGATGTCGCGGTGGTCGTGGCAGAGCAGCCGCGGCACGACCCCCGTCCGCTCGGCGGCGAGGGCGGCGAGCCGCTCGACCTGCCCGCGGACGCCGGCCCGGATGGCCAGCGGCACGTTCATGAGCTCGGGCGTGCGGACGGAGATCAGCACCGCCGCGGCGTCGCGGTCCGGGATCGCGGGCAGGCGGTCGGCCTCGTCGCCGAGGGTGATGGTCGGGCAGCCGCCGAGGACGACCCGCTCGCAGCCGATCCGCGTCAGGTGCCCGGCGGTGGCCTCGTCGCGGGCGACGGACGCCATCGCGTGCTCGTGGAGGGCCCGGATCGTCGCGTCGGGCATCACGTCGGTGCGGTCGACGAGTCGGCCGCGGCGGTTGTGAATGCGGCCGCGCGAGAGGCTGAAGAGCATCATCGGCGGCTCGAGGGCCCGCAGCGCGGTGTGGTCCACGTCGAGCTGGCCGTTCTCGAGCAGGTTCCCGCCGCCCACGATCACGCCGTCGGCGTACTGGTTGATCTCGTGCACCACGCCCGCGGTGAGCCCGGCCCGGCCGTGACTCTCGAAACGGGTGGTGGCGGGGATCGAGACGAGGTTGACCAGCTCGCCGAAGGTCCGGTCGAGCATGCCCCGCAGCGCGAGGTGGATCGCGTGGTTGCCGACGTTGAAGCCGTGCGGATGGATGCAGAAGAGGGTCGTCACGCGTCGTTCCTCGTCGGGGGCACCGCGGGCCGCGCCGCGCGGGACGTCGCGTCCGTGCGGCCGGTCGCGGCCGCGGCGGCACGGGCGGCGCCGGCGGCACCGGCGGCGGGCTCGGTCGCGCGGACCGGGGCGGCCGCCGGCGCGGGGCCGGCGGACGAGCGGCTCGGCGATGACCGGCGACCGCCCGGCGCGCCGCCGTCCCGGGCCCGTTCGCTCCACGCCACGACGTCGCGGGCCGGCGTCAGCGGCCAGCTGTCGGCGTGGTCGGCCACGAAGCGGCGGAGCCGGTCGAGATCCTCGGCGGTGTCGACCACGGTGCGGACGTCGGCCCACGCCGGGTCGCCGCCCTCGAGCCCGGCGATGCGGCCGCTGGGCAGGGTGGCGTAGAGCCCGCGGGTGACGTGCTCGCGCTCGTGCTCGTCGAAGGTCGGCAGCAGGTCGCTCAGGGCCCGTACCCGGACCCACTCCACCGCCATGCCGTAGGGGTGCCGGCGCGGGCGAAGGTTGGTCACGAGGTCCACCGGCGGGTGCTCGGGATCGAGGGCCCGGCCGAGGGCCCGCCGCAGCAGCGTCGCGTCGACGAGCGGGCTGTCGCCGTTGACGCGGGCGGCCCACGCCAGGCCGGCGTCGCGGGCCGCGTCCACGAAACGGCGGGCGACGTCGCCCACCGGGCCCGCGTGCCGGACGAGCCGGACGCCCTCGCGGGCGGCCCACTCCGCGAGCGGGTCGTCGACGGATCGGTGCGTCGTGGCGAGGACGATCGGGCCGAGGCCGTCGCCGCCGACGCGGAGCCGCTCGAGCAGCCGCGAGAGCACGGGGCGACCGCCGACGTCGGCCAGCGCCTTGCCGGGCAGCCGGGCCGAGTCGAGACGGGCGAGCACGATGACGCCGTGGGCGGGTCTCACGCCCCCGGGGATCGGCCCAAGCCGCGCACCGCCTGCAATTCCGCCTCGGCCCGGCCGGGGCGGGCGAGAGTCCGGTAAGCCGCGGGGCCCGCCGCCGCTCGGAACCCGCCCGGCCTTGGGCCGTCCCGCGGGGGCAGCCGCGTCCGCGCGGGGCGCCTCAGCGGGCGGTGTCGCTCCCGGCCAGACGGCGGGCGGCGAGCCCGATCGCGACCGCGACCACGGCCGCCACCGCGGCGATCGGCCACGGGCCGGCGGCGAGGGCGACGGTGGGCAGGAGGAACGTGAGGATCCCGCCGCCCACGAACGGAGCCGACATCGGGGCGGCGAGGGCGTACGTCTCGGCCGCCCCCGACTCGAGGTCCGGATCGACCGTCCGCAGGAGCATCATGCCCTGGGCGGTGGTGCCGGTGCTCATGCCGAAGTTGATCAGCCCGAGCTCGAACCAGCAGTGCCGGGGCAGCAGCCGCGGCGAGAGCACGACGAGGACGACGGTCGCCCAGCCGAAGCCGGCGAGGCAGAGCACGAGCACGGGCAGCCAGTACGTGGCGAGGACCTCGATCCGCAGCGACGCGAGGGCGGCGACGATGAGCAGCTCCATCGCCGTCGCCCCGATCCGCTTGATCGACGCGGTGTCGATGAGGCGTTCCGCCCCCGCCGCGACGAGCAGGCCGCGGAGGGCCCACCCGCCGAGGAGCGTGAAGAGGAACAGCGGCACGTTGTCGAGCGCGCCGACCACGCGATTGGCCAGGGCGTCGGCCGGCGCGTCCGGCGCCGCCATCAGGCCGAGCAGGGCGAGGAACGCCCGCTGCATCAGCCAGCCGAGCCCGAACGCCAGGCCGACGAGCGCGAGCTGCACCGCCAGGGGGTCGGCCACGTCCTCCTCGACCGTGGCGTAGGTCGCCGGGCGCGGCGCTCCGCGCGGGAGCACGCCGGCGCGGGGACCGGGCTCGCCCGCCGCGTCCCCGCCGTCCCGCCCGCCGCCTCCCGCGGGCGTCGCCAGCGCCGCCACCGGCACCCGCGTCCAGCCGCGCCGCGCTCCGACGTTGGCGAGCACGAGGCCGAGGGCGATCGACCCCACGAGGCCGATCGTGGCCATCACCATCGCGAGGTCGAGCCCGGCTCCCCACGGGGGATCCGCCTCGCCCCAGAGCGCGCCCATCGCCCCGCCGGTGCCGTGTCCGCCCGCGTACGTCGCCTCGAGCAGCTGCCCGGCCGAGGGCGGGGCCGCCGTCCCGTCCACGGCGGCGAAGACCAGCGGTCCGATCGCCAGGCCGAGGGCGATCTGGCCCACGACGATCACCCACACCACGAGCCCGGCCCGCAGCGCGTCGCGGCCGCGGTGCCGCTCGGTCTCGGGTGGCCGCCGCTCGAGCAGCAGGCCGGCGAACACGACCGCGATCAGAACGCCCGGCCAGCCGCGGAGCACGGCCGAGACCTCGGACGCCCACGCCGCGGCGGGCGCCGGGGAGTCGGCGGCGCCGCCGGCCGCGTCCGCCCCGCCCGCCCCGAGGAGGCCGAGCCCCGCGAGCACCGCCAGTCCCGCGAGCCCGCCGATCACCGACGCGGGCACGAGGATCCGCCGCAGCCCCGGCACCGCGGCCCGGACCGCGACGCCGAGCAGCAGCAGGGCCGCGACGAGCAGGCACGCCTCGAGCGTCACGGGCCCTCAGTCCGTTCCGTCGGCCGCACGCGGCGGGTGGGCGTCCGCGTCCGCGACGCGCGTCGCCGGCGCACCCGCCGCGGCCACCGCCGCGTCGTCGATGTCATCCGCCGCCGCCCGCTCGGCGAGCGTCGGCCACCCGTACACCCGGGCCGCGGTGTCGTGGTAGACCTGCCGCAGGACGTCCTCGGGCAGGAAGATGCCGTGGATCTTCCAGTCGCCCGCGGGCGGGAACGGATGGTCGTAGTAGTCGAAGTACTCGTCGTCCGTCTCGAGGAACCGGAAGTAGATGCGGTGGCGCGGCTGGTCCGGCCGTCCCGGGTAGCGGTCGGTGCCGAACATGATGCGATCCGGGAACTCGAGGAAGAGCCGCCGGATCGTGTACGGCCGCCGGCCGATCTCGCCCACGCGGCCCGAGATGTCCATCCAGAGGTTCTCGTGCTCCTCGAGCATCCGCCGGGCCACGGCGAGGTGCTCGGCCGCGTTGGCCATGTGCGGGGCGATGAACCGGGTGCCGCGGTGGCGGGCGATCATGCGCTCGAACTGGTCGATCACCTCCCGCCAGCTCGGGAACTCCGGACCGTGGAAGCTCCAGCTCGGCCACCGGGCGAGCTGCATCCAGCGCTCGTTGCTGCAGTCGATCGGGTCGAAGAACGCGATCGGGTCGGCGGAGTGGATGAGCACCGGGAAGTCGAGCTCGCCGCAGGTGCGCCAGATCACGTCGAGCCGCGGGTCGTCGACCGGGATCAGGCTCCCGTCCACGTCCCGGGCGGTGAGGCCGAGGTTCTTGAAGACCTTCAGCCCGCTGACGCCCATCGCCTTCGCCGCCCGCAGCTCGCGGGCGACCCGCTCGGCGAAGTCCGGCTCGCCCACCCGGGAGAAGTCGACGTTGCAGAGGATCGCGAACCGCGCGCGGTGCTCCGCGGTGCCGAGGTACTTCTCGCACATCAGGCGGAGCTCCTCTCCCCATCCACCGCTGAGGTTCACCGCGCGGGCGACATTGCGTTCCTCCATCGCCGCGATCATCGCCTCCGGATCGACGTCGAGGGACCAGTGGCAGTGCACGTCGATCGCGGGGAACCGCGCGGCGGGCACGCGGGTCTCGGGCCGCACCACCGCCGGCGTCGGGCGGTAGTCCCAGCACGCCTGGCCGTTCACGTAGACGGCGGTGCCGATGCCCTCGGCCGGCGGCACCGGGCCGACGATGGCCGGCACGTCGCAGCAGCCCCCGTGACCGCCGGCGGGCGAGACGGCGAGGCCCGCCGAGATCGCGGCCAGCGCGAGGACGGCGACGGGGCGAACGGGGATCGCGCGACGAGCGGCGCGTCGTGGTCGGGGGCGGGCGGACGTCATGCGGGGCTCCGGGGATCCGTGGGGCCCGCCACCCTATCCGGCCGTCCGGCCCGGCGCGACGTCCCCCGCGTCAGGGTCGCGCTCGATCCGCGGTGCGGGACGAGCCGCGGGGGCCGAGGTGGGCGCCGCCGCGGGCATGGGTTCCGCCGCCGGCGCGCCGGGACGCGGCTCGACGATCCGCGTCGCCGGCGGTGCGGCGGGGGCCGGAGACTCGCCGCGGCCCGGGCCGGCCTCGATCCGCGGCGCCGGCATCATGCCGCGCGGCGTCGCCCCCGGCACCGCGGCCCGGAGCTGCTCGCGCAGCGACTCGAGCCGGCCGCCCTCGCGGATCGACCGCCAGCGGCCGCGGAACTCCTCGTGCAGCCACGCCCGCTCCTCGGCCTTGGCCCGGGCGAGGTGCTCGACGCCGCGTCGGACGCGTCCGAATCCGCGGGCGCTGCCGTGGAACGCCTCGTGCCGGCGACGCTCCTCGTCGGTGAACGCCGCGAGTCGCTCGGCCCACACGTCGCAGTCGTGGATGTCCCCGAGCAGGGTCTGCACGCCCTTGGCCAGCCGCACCGGTCGCCGGAGTCCGTCGGCGAACGCGGGGGCGAACAGCTCGAGCGCGTACCGAAGCTCCTTGGCCGCGATCCGCATCTCGTGCAGCTCGCGCACGTGGGCCGGGTCCTCGACGTACGGCTCGAAGGCCACGAGCGCGTCGATCCGCCGGGCGACCCGGCGATAGGCCTCGCCGTACACCGCCGGCGTGCGCGGCTCGGGGGCCTCGAGCCGACTCTCGATCACCAGCTCGCGGGACGCGGCCTCGATCTCCTCGAGGACGCCGGATCGCCCGAGCCGCTCGATCGCCTCGACCACCCGGGGCTGCATCCGCGCCCGCGCCTGCCGGGTCCGGAGCCGGAGCCGCTCGAGCCCGGGGCGGGCGGCGGCCGTCTGCAGCTCCTCGAGGAAGCGGCCGAGCGAGGCCGCCTGCACGTCGAGGTCCCGGGCGTCGCCGAGCCGCTTGGTGATGCGGCGGATCTCCTTTCGCCACCGGCGGGTCCGCTTGGGCCGGAAGACGTCGCCGAGCCCGGCGAGGCCGGCCCGCACCCGCCGGGAGGCCACCCGCATGCGGTGGACGTGCTCGATCTCCTCGGGCCGCTCGACGGCGGCCGCCATCTCGGGGCGGATCGCCTCCACCGCGGGCCCGAGGGTCAGGCCGGCGAGCAGCCGGAGGCCGGGGTCGTCGGCGGGATGGGAGGTCGCGGTCACGCGGGGGGGGTCCTTCGGAGCAACTGATCTGAACATGATCTTAACCCGCGGTGAGGCTCCGGACCGTCGGCGGCCGGCGACGGCGGCCGGCCCCCGACGCGAGCCCGCGGGCGACCACCGTCCCCGGGGTCCGCGGCGCTCGATCCTCCGGCCGCCAGCTCCCGGCCGCCGGATCCGCCGGCCGCCCCAACGCCCGGCCGCCCGAACACTCGGCCTCCCGGTGCTCCGGCGGATCAGGCGGACGGAGCGGGACCGATGCGGCGAGGTCCGATCACGCGATCCGCGTCCGCCGCGGGGGCGACGGTCGCACGCGAGCCGATGCCTCCGGAGCATGTGCGGACTCGTCATCGTCGCCGCCTCCGGGCGGGAGCGTCCCGCCGTGGACGCCCGGACCGTGGCCCGGATGCGCGATCGGCTCGCCCACCGCGGCCCCGACGCGGCCGGGCTCCGCACCGCCGGGGCGGCGATCCTCGGGCACCGGCGGCTCGCCGTCATCGATCCCGACGGCGGCGAGCAGCCGTGGACGGAGCCCGCCCTCGGCCGGCCGCCCGGCGAGGACGAGCTGGTGCTGGCGTACAACGGCGAGCTCTACGAGGCGGACGCCCTCGCCGCGACGCTGCCGGGCCCGTGGCGCAGCCACTGCGACACCGAGGTGCTGGCCCGGCTCCTGCAGGTCGAGGGCCCCCGCGGCCTCGACCGCGTGCGGGGCATGTACGCCCTCGCTGCGTGGTGGCCGGCCCGCCGCCGACTGCTGCTCGCCCGCGACCCGCTCGGCATCAAGCCCCTGGTCTGGACGGTCGCCGGCGCCGCGGGCGGCCTCGAGGTGGTGGCGGCGAGCGAGATCCCCGCGATCCTCGACCATCCCTGGGTGCGGGCCGAGCCCGACTGGGCTGCGGCCAGCGCGTACCTGACGACCATCCGGCTCGTCCTCGACGACCGCACGCTCTACGCCGGCATCCGCGGCGTGCGGCCGGGCGAGCGCATCGAGATCGACTGCACCGGCCCGGTCCCCCGCTGTCGCCACGAGCTGGACCCGCGACTCGCCGCGATCTGGCCCGACGCCGAGCCGGCGACCTCGCATGGTGCGAGCGACCCCGTCGCCGCCGCGCTGGAGGTCGCCGCCCTCCGGGCGACCGTGTCGGGCTCGATCGCCGCCCACGCGATCGCCGACGTCCCGCTCGGGGCCATGCTCTCGGGCGGCCTCGACAGCTCGATCGTCTGCGCCGAGCTCGCGGGATCGCGCGGCGCCCTGCGCACCTGGTGCGCCACCGGCCCGCACGACGTGGACCCCGAGTCCGACGACGCGGCCCACGCCGAGCTCGTCGCGGCCCATCTCGGCACCGTCCACCGGACCGTGACCGTCACCCGCGCCGCGTTCGCGGAGCGCTGGCCGTGGCTGGTCGAGCGGCTCGGCACCCCGATCGGCACGCCGAACGAGATCGCGATCCACGACGTCGCCGCCGCCGCTCGCCACCGCGTCACGGTGCTCCTCAGCGGCGAGGGGGCGGACGAGCTCTTCGCGGGCTACGGCCCCGCGGTGGCCACCATCGTCGCCGTCGCCGCCCGCGCCCGGGACGGCGCGCCGGTGCCCACCGCGGCCGGCCGACTGCTGCAGCTGATGTCGTGGATCCCGGTGCCGGTGAAGGATCGCGTCCTCGTCCCGCCCGTCCTCGCGGCGGCCGAGGGGGACGACCGGCTCGTGGACCATCTCGTCGATCGCTGCGCCGCCGCCGACGCGAGCCCGGGCGACCCGCGGCCGCTGCTCGGCGTGCTCGGGCGCCTGAACCTCGCCGGCCTGCTCGGCCGCCTCGACACCGCGACCATGCTCGCGTCGGTCGAGGGACGCACCCCGCTGGCCGACGTCGCGGTGGCGCTCGCCGCGGGGCGCCTGCCGCTCGCCGCGCTGGCGGCCGGGGTCCCGGCGCCCACCGGCGTCGCGGCCGGCGTCCCGGCGGGCGCGGACGGGGCGACCGGGGCGACGGCCGCCGCCGTCGAGCCCGCCCTCGTCACGAAGCGGATCCTCCGCCGCGCATGGGCGCGTCGACTGCCGGAGACGGTGACCACGCGGCCCAAGCGGAGCTTCCCGTTGCCCTTCGCCGCGTGGGTGGGCGACGTCGCCCACGTGCTCGAGGAGTCGCCCACCGCGCGGGCGGTGTTCCGACCCGAGGCCGTCGCGCGCGTCCTGGCCGATCCGGCCGGCCACGCGCTGGCCGCCTGGCCGATGATCAACCTCGCCCTCTGGCTGCGGCGCTGGGACTGACCGTCGAAGCCCGCCGCGGGCCATCGTGCCGCGCGGACACCCGCGCTCCCGGAACGCGACGACGGGCGGGGAACGCGGCGTCGGCCGCACGTCCCCGCCCGTCGTCGAGCGTGCTCCCGGATGTCGACCGCGGGTCAGCGGCCGTCCGGGCCGCCGACCGCACCGAGCGTGACCTCGAGCGTGATCTCCTCGCCGTCGCGAAGGACGCCCAGGCTCACCACGTCCCCGGGGTCGTGGTTCATGAGCAGCTCCATCCAGCTCTCGACGCTGGTGATCTTGCGGCCGTCCCAGCGGACCAGCCGGTCGCCGGCCTGCACGCCGGCCTCGGCGGCCGGGCTGTCCGCCGTCACGCCGGCGATCGGGATCCCGTCGACGGCGGGGTCGTACGTACCGGGCCGGATGCCGAAGCGGACCGGGATGCCCATGCGGGTCGGACGATCCTCCTCGGCCTCGGCCTCCGCCGCGGCGCGGGCCCGCGGCCGGCGACCCTGACCGCCCTGGCCCGCGAACTCGAACGTCTCCCCCATCACCGCGTAGTCCATCGCGATGTCCTGGAAGAGCCGCACCGTGTGCGTCGCGCCGACGCGGTTGATCCGCCAGGCCTGGTCCCGGGGCGTGTGGTAGTCGTCGTGGAAGTCCGCGATGATCCCGAAGAGGATCGGGATGCCGCCGCGGTAGAACGACGTGTGGTCGCTCGCGCCGCTCATCCGCTCGGGCACGACGACCTCGAGCGGGCTCTCGTCGAAGTACGGCTGCAGCCAGTCGCCGAAGCCCTCGGCGGTGTTGCCGCCCGACACGCTCACCCGCCCGTTCACGATGCGGCCGATCATGTCGAAGTTCATCATGAGGACGTGGTCCTCGGCCGGGGCGATCGGGTTCTGCACGTAGTAGCGCGACCCGTTGAGGCCCGACTCCTCGCCGTCGAAGAGCATGAAGAGGATCGAGCGACGCGGGGTGTCGCCCAGCTCGTCCCACCGCTCGGTCATGCGCTGGGCCATCAGCAGGACGCCGGCGCTGCCCGAGGCGTTGTCGTCGGCGCCGGGGTGCAGCTCGCCCGCCCCCGAGCGCGAGCCGAAGTAGCCCATGCCGAGGTGATCGAGGTGGCCGCCGATCACGATGTACTCGTCGGCGAGGTCGCCCTCGCCGCGGAGCATGCCGATCACGTTCTCCGCGATGAGCGGATCGCGCTCCATCTCCGCCTTGATCGACATGAGACCCTCGAGCGGCACGACGGCGCCGCCCTCGTTGGCGAGCTCCACCAGCTCCGCCATCGACCGCCCGTCGGGGTCGGCCTGGGCGAGGAAGCCGTTCGCCGCCTCGGGCGTCATCATGACCACCGGCACCTCGCCGAAGCCGCTGCCGCCGCCGCCGGGCTCGATGAGCCGCTGGGCCCGCGGATCGGCGGCGTTCGGCGGGTTCACGATGATCACGCCGGCGGCGCCGCGCTCGAGCACGCCGCGCATCTTGTTGCCGAAGCCGGCGCGGCGCGACCAGCCGCGGTCGGACCACTGGCTCTCGCCGTCCTCGTCCATCGGCTCGAAGCGGATCATCATCGCGATCTCGCCGGTGAGATCGGTGTCGGCGGCGAAGCTCGACCAGCCGTCGGGCCCGTTGTCGATGCCGTAGCCGACGAAGGTGACGCCGGCGGTGACCTCGCCCGAGCCGCCGATGCCCATGACGTTGAAGTCCTCGCCCGGCTCGAACTCGGAGGCGGCCCCGCCCGCGAGCCCGGCCATCGCGGCCTCGGTCACGTCGAGCGAGCCGCTGAGCTCGAACGGCTGCCGGTAGCTCAGGCCCAGGCCGTCCACGCCGGAGCCCTCGACCGGGATCACCGGCTCGAGGCCCCACTGGCGGAAGTGGTCCTCGACGTAGTCGCGGGCCATGTCCATGCCGCGGGAACCGGGCACGCGGCCCTCGAACCACGGGTTGGCGAGGGTCGAGAGGTGCAGGTCGAAGATGCGGACGTCGTCGTCGACCGCGGCGAGGGCGTCGGCGATCGGGGAGGCGTCGCCGTCCATCGCGGTGCGGGCGAGCTCGCTGCGGGCCTCGGCCTCCTCGATCGCGGCGAGGTCGCCCGAACGGAGCCCGGCCCCGGCGAGGGCGATGGAGCCGCCGAGGGCGAGCAGGGTGACGGCGGGAACGAAGCGGCTGGGTCGGGGCGTCGTGAGCCTGGACACGCGGGAAGCTCCGGAGCGGGGGCGGGGATGTCCGGGTCGCCGGGGCGACGCGGGGATGAGCGGGACGGGGCCGACGTCCGGTCGGGCGGGCCGAGGGGCGCGCGGCGTCGGTCGGGACCCGGGCCCGACGCGGGGGATACCGCGCGACGGGAGGCGGGTTGCCACCGTCGAGGGTAGGCGGCCGCACGCATCGTGCGGCCGCCGCGGGACATCACTCCGGAGCCCGGCGGCACCGCCCGGATCTGCCCGGGCTGCGCAGGGACGCCGGGGGCCCGCGCCGAACGCCGTCCGCCGGAGCGTCGCGGGAACCCGAGCCGCCGGTCACGCGCCGGTCGCCGACGCTGCGACCCGCCGGCCGGTCGACCCCGCCCGGGCGGCCCCGGGGCGAGAGCCGAGTCGCGCGGCCGAGCGCCTCGGCGGCGGGGCCGTCCCGGGCCGCGCCCCGCCGGACGACGCGGTCCCCGATCGCAGCCGTCGCCGGGGCTCGGTCGTACAGTGTCCCGGTGACTCCGCTCCGCCCGATCCTCGCCCTGCTGCCGCTCGTCCTCGCGTTCGCCGCGGCCGCCCCGGCCGTCGCCCACCCGCAGGACGGGCCCCACGCCGACGTGCGGCTGCGGCTCGACGACGACGTCCTGCGCTGGAACATCGGCCTGAACCTCGCCTACATGGACGAGATCGTCGACGTGGGCCGCGAGCGGATCGACGACGTGGCCCCGATCGAGGAGGAGATACTCCGCGAGGCGATCCTCGAGCACCTGCTCGAGGACAACCGCGTCGTGATCGACGGCGAGGAGGTCGAGGGCGAGGTGGTGCTCTGGGAGTTCCGCCGCGGCGACCGCACCCTGCTGCCGCTGTTCCCCCGCGCGGGCATGCGAGGGGTGATGCGGGCCGAGATCATCATCGACTACCCGCACTCGGGCGATCCCCAGCGGATCGAGATGACGTGGGCCGACTTCCCGCTCGACGTCCTCTCGGCCCAGCTCGAGGGCGGCGAGCCCGCCCCGCTGGTCCTGCAGGCCCAGATCCAGGCCGAGGGCGTCATCGAGCTCATCGAGTTCAGCGAGGGCTCCCCCACGGTCACGTGGACCGCCACCGGCCAGACGGTCGAGGACCGCCTGCTCCCGGTGCCGGAGCTGGCCGAGGCGATCGCCCGCCTCGGGACCTCGGCGCCCGGTGCCGCGGGGCCCGACGACGCCGGCGCCGCCGCGCCCGTCGCCGCGCCGGCCGCGGGGAATGCGTCCCCCGCCGCCCCGCCGCGGACACCGCGGCCGGTGACGCTGCCCCTCGGGGCGATCGTCCTGGCGGGCATCGGACTCGTGGCCGGGCTCGCCGCGCTGATGCCCCGGCGACCGGTCGTCGCGCGGGCGACCGGGGGCACCCTCGCCGCCGTCCTGCTCGCCGCCGCGGGCTGGTGGCTCGTCGACGGTCCGTCGGTCCGGGCCGTCGCGCCGCGGCTGCCCGGGCTGGAGATCGCCCGCACGACCGCGGCCGGCCCGGCCGGGCGCCTCGCGGTCACGCCCGCGGCCTGCGTCGCGGTCTTCCAGCCCCTGCTCATGAACGTGTACACCGCCTTCGACTACAGCGAGGAGAGCGACGTCTACGACGCGCTGGCCCGCAGCGTCGACGGCGAGCTGCTCGACGACCTGTACCGGCGCATCCACCGCGGCCTGGTGATGGACGACCACAATCGGGCGATCGCCCGCGTGACCGCGGTCGAGCTGCTGGAGACCGAGGTGCCCGACCCGGAGGCCGCGGTCGAGGCCGAGCGGTTCGAGGTCACGGCGCGGTGGCGGGTCGACGGGACGGTCGTGCACTGGGGCCACGCCCACATCCGCATCCACGAGTACGCGGCCCGCTACGCGATCGCCCGCACCACCCGCGGCTGGCGGATCGTCGACCAGGTCATGCTCGAGCAGGTCCGCATCCCCAACCCCGCCGACCCGATCGAGCAGGGCGTCGACCCGTTCATGCCGCGGGAGCTGCAGTGGTCGGACCTCGAGATCTGATGGCCGCGGATCCGGGACCCGGCGACGTCGCGGTGCTGCGGCTCGAGGCGGTGCGGGTGCGGCGCGGCGGCGGCCGCGACGCGTTCCACCTCGCCGCCCCCGACCTCGCGCTCGCTCCGGGCGAGACGATGGCGTGCATCGGGCCCTCGGGCTGCGGCAAGACCACGCTCCTGCACGCCGCGACCGGCATCCTGCCGGTGCGGGCGGGCCGGTGCGTGCTCGGCGGGCGCGACCTCGCCCGGATGACGGACGCCGAGCGGCGCGCCTGGCGGCTGCGGACGGTGGGGATGATCTTCCAGGAGTTCGCGCTGCTCGGATACCTGACGGTCGAGGAGAACGTCCTGCTGCCGGCCCGCCTCGCCCGCCGCCCGCGGCGCGAGGCGCGGCGCCGCGGGCGCGAGCTCGCGGGCCGGCTCGGGATCGATCGCCTGCTGCGCCGGCGACCGCACCGGCTGAGCCAGGGCGAGCGCCAGCGGGTGGCGATCGCCCGCGCGCTCGTGGCCGAGCCGCGGCTGCTCGCGTGCGACGAGCCGACCGGCAACCTCGACCCGCAGCGGGCCGCGGCCACCGTCGACCTGGTGCTCGAGCGGGCGCGGGAGATCGGGGCCGCGGTGCTGCTCGTCACGCACGACCACGGCCTGCTGCCGCGCTTCGGCCGCGTGCTCGACCTGACCGGCGCGGGCACGGGCGGGCCGCCGATCCCGGCGGGCGCGGCGGCCGCCGCACCGGCCGCCGCCGGACCCGCCGGCCCGTCCCCCGCGGGGAGCCCCGTCCCGTGACCGCCGCCCTGCACCTGGCCCTCCGGCACGCCCGCGCCCATCCGTGGCGCACGCTCCTGCTCGGGGCGTGTCTCGCGGCCACGCTCGCGGTCCCGCTCGCCGCCGCCCGCGTGCTCGCCGCCTACGAGTCGGCGCTGCGGGCCCGGGCCGCGACCACGCCCGTCGTGGTCGGACCCGCGGGCAGCCGCTTCGACCTGGCGTTCGCGGCCCTGTGGTTCCGCATCACGGACCTCGACCCGGTGCCGCGCTCGACCCTCGACCCGCTGCGACACCCGGACGTCCTGCTCCTGCCGATGCACGTGCGGGCGACGGTCCGCCTCGACCCCGACGAGCCGCCCTCGCCGCTGGTGGCGACGACGCCGGAGTACCTCGAGTTCCGCGGCCTGCGTCCGGCCGAGGGCACGGGGCCGCTGCTGCTGGCCGACGCGGCACTCGGGGCGACCGCGGCCCGCAGGCTCGGCCTCTCGGTGGGCGACACCGTCTTCACCGACCCGCTGGACCTCTACGACATCACCCTGCCGCCGGCGATCGAGCTCACGGTCACCGGCATCCTCGAGCCCACCGGCACGCCGGACGACGAGGCGGTCTTCACCACGCTGCCCACCGCGTGGCTGGTCGAGGGCCTCCTGCACGGCCACGACGATCCCGAGGAGATGGCCGAGACCGGCGACCCGAACGTGCTCGCCCGCTCCGGCGACCGCGTGGCCCTCGCCCCGGGCCTCGTCGAGGACTCCGTGGTGCGGGTGGGCGAACTGCACCGCATCCACGCCCACGGCGACATGGACGAGGCCCCGCTCACCGCGGTGATCGTGGTGCCGCGGCCGGAGCTGCCCCCGGACCGCCGGGCCAAGGCCCGCACCATCGTCTCCGCCCGTGCCGACGCGGACCCCCTGCGGCGGGCGATCGACCCGGACGCGGTCTTCGACGAGCTGCTCGGCTTCGCCCTGCAGATCAAGCGGCTCGTCGACGCGCTCGCCCTCGTCCTCGGGGCCTGCACCCTGGCCCTCGTCGCCCTCGTCACCGCCCTCTCGACGCGGGCGCGGGCGGCCGAGTTCCGCACCCTGCACGACCTCGGCGCCCCCCGCCGCACCGCCGCCCTCGCGGTCACCGCGGAACTGGCGACCATCGGCGTCGCCGCGGCCGCCGCGGCGTGGGGCGCCGCGGAGCTCGCGGCCCGGCTCGGCGAGGGGATGCTGCTGCCCTGAGCGCGGGGCGGCGCGGGGCGGCGTCGTCCCGCCCCACGGTCCCGGCCCCCGGCCGCCGGCCGCTCCCGCCGCGACCGGTCCCGCCCCGGCCACCCGGTCACTGCCGTGCGGCCCGCCCCGCCCTCCCCCGCGGCCTCGATCACCCCGCCGTCACCGTCGTCGGTCCCACCCCCGCCCGGCCGAAGGCGTCCGGCCGCGCCCGGTCGAGCCATCGCTGCCACCGGGCCCGGCTGGTGCGTCCGTCGGCCAGCTCGCCCGGCTCGAGCCACTCGATCAGCTCGTCCAGCGTCCGCACGGTGTCGAGCGCGACCCGGCGGTGCACGTGCCCCGGCTCGACCTCCGCCGGATGGCCGAGGCCGGCCGCCCCGAGCAGCTCCATGCACGCGTGCACCGTCACGCGCTGCCAGCTCGCGACCCGCACGGTCTTGTCGGTGACGACCAGTCCCCGCTCGAGCCGCGGGTTCGTGGTGGCCACGCCGACGGGGCAGTGGTTGGAGTTGCAGCGCCGCGCCTGGATGCAGCCGAGCGAGAGCATGAAGCCGCGGGCGGAGTTGCAGGTGTCGGCCCCGAGGGCGAACGCCCGCACCATGTCGAAGGCGGTGATCACCTTGCCCGAGGCGATCACCCGCAGGTCGCCGCGGAGCCCGTAGCCGACGAGGGCGTTGCGCAGCAGGGCGAGCCCGTCGGCGAGCGGCATCCCGACGCGGTTGGAGAACTCGAGCGGAGCCGCCCCGGTGCCGCCCTCGCCCCCGTCCACGGTGATGAAGTCGGGACGCCGGCCGGTCTCGTGCATCGCCCGGCAGATCGACAGCACCTCGACGGGGTCCCCGACGCACAGCTTGAAGCCCACCGGCTTGCCGCCCGAGAGCTCGCGCAGCCGGTCCACGAACTCCAGCAGGCCGGTCGGCGAGTCGAAGGCCGAGTGCGTCGGCGGCGAGAGCACGTCGCGCCCCATCGGGACGTCGCGGATCGCCGCGATCTCGGGCGTGATCTTGACCGCGGGGAGGATGCCGCCGTGGCCCGGCTTGGCGCCCTGCGAGAGCTTGACCTCGATCATGCGGACGGTGTCCGCGCGGGCCCGCTCGGCGAACCGCTCGGGATCGAACCGCCCGTCCGCGTCCCGGCAGCCGAAGTAGGCGGTTCCGATCTGCCAGACGAGGTCGCCCCCCTGCCGATGGTGGTCGCTGATCCCGCCCTCGCCGGTGTTGTGGGCGAAGCCGCCGCGGGCCGCCCCGCCGTTGAGGGCGCGGATCGCGGCCCCCGACAGGGAGCCGTAGCTCATGGCCGAGACGTTGAGCAGCGCGGCCGGATACGGCTCGGCGCACCGTCCCTCGCCGAAGACGATCCGCGGCGGCTCCGCGGGCGGCCGGGCCGCGAGGGAGTGGTTGATCCACTCGTAGCCGATCGCGTCGACGTCGAGCTGCGTCCCGAACGGCAGCGTCTGGAGCGCGCCCTTCGCCCGCTGGTAGACGATCGACCGCTGCTCGCGGTTGAGCGGCCGGCCGTCCTGCTCCGACTCGATGAAGTACTGGTTGATCTCGGGGCGGATCGCCTCGAGGGCGTACCGGCCGAGCCCGATGAGCGGGAAGTTGCGGAGGACCGCGTGCCGCGGTTGCACGAGGTCGCGCACGCCGAGGGCGACGAGCGGGATCGCGAGCACGAGCAGCCACCACAGCGGCGGCCACGCGAGACCGCCGAGCACGACGGCCGCGAGCAGCAGTGCGGCGAGGAGCGGGAACGGGTAGGCCACGGCACGGCTCCGGGGAGGGGATGGCGACCCGTCCCCCGCGCCCGCGACCGTGTCGCGGACGCCGCGCGGGAGCGAGCCGGGCGGTCCCGGCCGCCGGACGTGGAGCCTACCCGCGACGTCGTCGCCGGACGTGACGGAGCCGCGCCGCCCTCCGCTCACGGGAGGCGCGGACGCGGCTCCGATGTCGCCGGTGGACCGGCCCGTCGCCCGGCCGCTCGGATCGCCTCAGCACTCGCCCCACGCCGAGAGCACGGCGAGGACGTCCTCGAAGTCCACGTCGCCGCTGCGGTTCACGTCCGGACCGGTGCAGGACTCGCCCCACGAGGCGAGGACCTCGAGCAGGTCGTCGAAGCCGACGGTGCCGTCGCCCTGCGCCGCGGGGAAGACGTCCTCCGGGCACGCGAGCCCGAAGCCCCGGACGACGACCACGCGGTTGCCGCCGCCGAAGGTCGAGAAGACGAACTCGCCGGTGACCGGGTCGAGGGTCGCGCCCTCGGCGCCGCTGAGGCCCGACACCACGAGCCGCTCGGTGCTCGGGATCGCGTCGCCGTCCGCGTCGATCTCGAAGGCGACGACCTCCCCCTGGCTGTACTGGCACACCACGGCCGAGGGCACGTCGAAGCCGGGATTGGCCGGGTCGATGAAGACGATGCCCTCGGGGCCGCCGCCGACGTTGGTCCGCTCCTCGACCGACACGACGTCGAACGTCCCGTCGCCCGCGGGCACCACCGCCGCGTCGTACCAGTCCGAGCTGCTGTAGCTCGCGATCTTCAGGCTGCCCGCTCCGGGGAAGCCGGGCGGCACGAACTGCAGCGTGCCGGTGGACGAGCTGACCCCGAGCTCCGTGAGGTCGATGACGCGGGCGGGCTCGCTCGCCCCCGGCAGGATCTGGCCGAGCTGGTTCACCGGGAAGGCGGTGTAGAAGAGCACGTCGTCGGGTCCGTAGCTCAGGCCGCCGTCGATGTTCGGGGCGGTGGACACCAGGACCGCCTCCCCCGCGAAGCCGGTGATGCCGCCGCCGCACTCGCGAACGACCTCGACCGCGTAGACGGCGCCGGACGTCGAGTTCGCGGCCCCGCCGATGAGCAGGATGTCGGGATCGTCGGCCGAGAAGACGACGCCGCCGTACGGCGTGGGCAGGCCGGGGACGGATCCGAGGTCGATGGCCTCGTAGTCGTCGGCGAACTCGGGCGCGACCTGCTGGGCCGCGGCGGTGGACGCGAGGACGGACGCGACGATCGCGCCGGCGCACGCGGCGAGTGGCCGCGGCAGGCGGGGACGGATGCGGGACATGGGGGGTGGCTCCTTCTTCTCCCTCGGCAGGGCCGGCGAACGATTCGCCTGCCGCCGGGAACGCCACCGTACCGCTCGCTGGTCCCGACGCAACACCGCCCTCCCGCGCGATGAACGCGCGGGAGGGCGGCGAGTCGGACGCGTCGTCGGTCGGACGCCGGGTCAGCCGCGGCGGCGACGACCGGCGAGCAGGCCGCCGGCGAGCAGCACCGACAGGGCCGCCGGTCCCGGGACGACCTGCACCAGATCCAGGTCGACGGTCACCGGCAGTCCGCCGAGGTCGCCCGGGTCGAACCCGACCTGGAGGTGGCCGATGCTGGAGAAGATCTCCTCGTAGGTCGAGCCCGCCAGGACCAGCTGGTCGCTGCCCTCCGAGACGTCGAGCACGATCTCCGTCCACTGGCCCGGCAGCACCGGCTCGAACGCCAAGCCGACCGCGCCGGGGAAGTTGAAGGGCGAGGCGAACCGGGCGAAGAAGGCGATCGGGGCGGGCGCGTCGTGGCGGACCGCGAACCGGACCTCGGTCACGCCGGCGGCGAGCCAGTCGCCCTCGAAGATGCCGTCGGACGAGCCGAACTCGTCCTGGGCGCGGAAGGCGGTGATGCCGAAGGGCGGGGGCTCGCTCGGAACGTCGACGACGTCGGTGACGTAGCCGCCGCCGTCGGCGCCGCCGGAGGCGACCCAGTCGAGCTCGGCCACGGCGGGACCGTCGAACCAGCTCGATGCGCCATCCTCGAAGTCCTCGATCGCGGGCAGGACGAGGTCGGCCGCGGCCGGGGCGGCGGCGAGGAGGAGGCCGGCGGCGCCGGCGACGAGCACGGTGGCGCGGGACGCGGCCCGCGGGGTGGTGATGATGGAAGGCATGGGATGTCGTCTCCGCGGCGCGGGCGGGCGCGACGCCCGACTCCCGCGCGGCGCGTGGGAAGGCGTGGGAAGCTGGGGTGGGCGGCCGGCGGCCGCCTCAGGCGATGGCGAGGCCGATCGCCGGAGGGCCGCGCACCGGAGGCGGTCCGCCGACGCGGCGGATCGGCCGCGCCGACGGGCGGGCGAGCCGCGCACGCGTCGCCGCGACCGGCGGGAGCGGGCGGCCGAACGCGGCCGCGAGCCGGTCGCCGAGGCGGCGCAGGGCCCGTCGCAGGCGGCGGAGCCACGGGCTCGCGGCGGCGGCCGCTCCGCCCCCGAGCAGCACCGGGACCACCGGGGCGGGCAGCTCGGCCGGCGGCGGCGAGCCCACGGCATCGTGGTGCGCGACCGCGGCGGCGAGCAGGAAGACGACGGTGGAGCCGCGTCCGCGAACGCCACGGCGGCGATCGAGCGTGGCGGCCGCGACGCAGAACGCGACGACGGCGAGCAGGAGCGCGAGGCTGGCGGCATGCCGGGCTGGGTCGTCGCCCACGGCGGGCGCGATCCGCACGAGCGGTACCACGTGCACCACGGCGAGCGACCACCAGGCCGCTCGCTGCAGGATCCCGGGGCCCGAGCCGTGCTCCTCTCTCCTCATCTCCGGGCGATGGTAGACCACTGCCGACCTCGGGGGAACCCGGGACGTAGACTTCGCCCCATGGCCGGGATCCCCTCCATCTTCGGCGACGGCGGCCCGGGCCGCCCGGACATCGAGTACCCCACGCACTGGTCGTACCACGTGATCGGCGCGGACCCCGATGCGGTGCGGGCGGCGGTCCGCGACGCGGTGGGGCCGGCCGAGCACGAGTGGGAAGGTGGTGCCGAGAGCCGCCGGGGCCGCTGGCACTCGGTACGGATCCGCGTCCTCGTCGACGACGAGCCGCACCGGCTGCGGATTCTCGCCGCCCTGCAGGAGCACGACGCCATCCGGCTCGTGCTCTGAGCCGCCGCGCGACCGCGCTCGTCGACGCCACCGCGCGCCCTTCCGCCCCCCCGCCGGCCGCGTCGCCGCGCCGCGGCGTTCCGCCCGTCCGCGCCCGTCGCCGCCAACGCTCGCCCTTCGGCCCGCGCCGGCCACCTCGACGCGACGCGGCCTTCCGCCCGTCCGCGCCCGTCGCCGCCAACGCGCCCCGTCCGGCCCGCCGCCGGCCACGCCGCCCGGGCGTGACGCTCCGGCCCGCCAGCGTCCACCGACGCGCCCGCTCGCCCGTCGGTCCGCCGCCGACCAGACCGCCGCGACGTGACGATCCGCCCGCCGGGGGCGCCTCGCCCGCACGCCCGGCAGGCTGCCGCTTTGACAGTCGCCGCCGCCGGGGGCGGCGCACCCGTGCAGTCGCGTGGCCGGCCGGCCCCGAGCCGCCCCCGGACCGCCCCCGGACCGCCGCCCGCCCGGACCGGCACGCCGCTTGCTCGACGGCCGACGACGCACGCCGACCCCGAACGTTCCGGAGAGGAGTCATCGCCGCATGGAGACGATGATCGAGGCCGACGGGCTGACCCGCGTCTACGGACGCCTCGCCGCGGTGCGCGAGGTCAGCTTCACCGTGCCGCGCGGACAGGTGGCCGCCTTCCTCGGCCCCAACGGCGCCGGCAAGTCCACCACGATGAAGATGCTCACCGGCTTCATCGCCCCCACCCGCGGCCGGGCGGCGATCGCCGGCATCGACGTGGCGAGCCGGCGCACCGAGGCCGCGGCCCGGCTGGGCTACCTGCCCGAGAACGGTCCGCTGTACCCCGACATGACGCCGGTCGAGCTGCTGCGCTTCTTCGGCGAGGCCCGTGGGCTTGGCGGAGCCGCGCTGGGGCGCGGCATGGACGCGGCGATCGGGCGCTGCGAGCTCGAGGAGGTCGCGCACAAGCCGATCCGCAAGCTCTCCCGCGGCTTCCGCCAGCGGGTCGGCCTCGCCCATGCGATCCTGCACGAGCCCGACGTCCTGATCCTCGACGAGCCCACCGCCGGCCTCGACCCGAACCAGATCCGCCACGTCCGGGCCCTGATCCGCGAGCTCGGCCGCGAGCGCACGGTCCTGCTGTCGACCCACATCCTGCAGGAGGTCGAGGCGATCGCCGACCGGGTGCTCTTCGTGCACGAGGGCCGGCTGGTCTTCGACGGCGACCTCGAGGCCTTCCGCGCCGGGGGCGACCTCGACGCGCGGTTCGCGGAGCTCACCGGCCGCGGCGACGAGCTGCCGCGGCCGGGCCCGCCGCCGTCCGCCGGGCCGGGCGGCGCATCCCGCCGCAACCCGGCCCCGGAGCCGACCGCGACCTGACGGCGCGGGCACCACCACGCCCGCTCGCTCCGCCACCCGCCACCCGCCAGTCCCCCGAGGTTCGACCGCCATGGCGATCCAGCCCCGCATGGTGCTCGCCGTCCTCCGACGGAACTTCACCAGCTACTTCCTGAACCCCACCGGCTACCTGTTCATCACCGCCTTCATCCTGCTCGGAGCGATGGCGGCGTTCTGGCGGCCGGCGTTCTTCCTCGACAACCTCGCCACGCTCGATCAGCTCAACCGGTTCTTCCCGCTGCTGATGGTCGTGTTCGCCCCCGCCCTCGCCATGAACGCGTGGAGCGAGGAGCGGCGGCTCGGCACCGAGGAGCTGCTGCTGACCCTGCCCGGCCGCGACGCCGACGTGGTGCTCGGCAAGTACCTCGCCGTCCTCGGGATCCACACCGTGGCGGTGCTGCTGTCGCTGAGCCACGTCGCGGTGCTCGCGTGGCTCGGCGATCCCGACCCGGGCCTCGTGGCCGCGACCTACCTGGGCTACTGGCTGCTCGGGGCGGCCCTGCTCGCGGTGGCGATGATCGGCTCGCTGCTCAGCAGCAACGCCACCGTCGCGTTCCTGATCGGAGCCGCGCTCTGCGCCGCGTTCGTCTTCGCCGACGTCGCGGCCGAGGCCCTCGGCCCGGCCGGCGCGGTGCTCGCCCCGCTCGGCGTCCGGAGCTGGTTCGAGCCCTTCGGCGAGGGCCTCGTGCCGATGTCGGGCGTGCTGTCCTTCGTCGGGCTCGCGGCGGTGATGCTCTACCTCGGCGTCGGCGTGATCGGTCGTCGGCACGTCGCCGGGGGCGAGCGCTCGGCGGAGGCGGCGGGCCACCTCGCCATCCGCTCGATCAGCCTCGGCGCGATCGCGATCTGCCTCGCGACGCTCTCGGGCCGGGCGGGGGCGGCGGTCGATGCCACGAGCGAGCGGCTGCACACGCTGCAGCCGGCGACCGCCGCGATCCTCGACGCGATTCCGGAGGACCGGCGGGTGACGGTGGAGGCGTTCGTGAGCCCGGAGGTGCCCGAGCCGTACGTCACGGTCCGGCGGAACCTGGTGACGCTGCTCCGCCGCTTCGACGAGCTCGCCGGGCCGCGGCTCGAGGTGGCCATCCGCGACACCGAGCCCTTCACCGAGACCGCGAGCCTCGCGGCCGAGAACCACGGCATCGTGGGCCGCGACGTCCTGACCACCGAGGGGGCCCGGCGCGGCGTGGAGCAGATCTTCCTCGGCGTCGTCCTCACGAGCGGGCCCGAGACGTTCACGATCCCCTTCCTCGACCCCGGCCTGCCGGTCGAGTACGAGCTCGCCCGCTCCGTCCGCGTCGTCTCCCGGGCCGACCGCAAGCGGATCGGCGTCGTCGCCACGCCCGCCCGCGTCTTCGGCGGCTTCGACTTCCAGACCATGAGCAGCCTGCCGGCGTGGTCGCTGGTGGAGGAGCTCCGCAAGCAGTACGAGGTGGTCGAGGTCCCGGCCGAGGGGCCGTATCCCGAGGACCTCGACGCCGTGGTCGCGGTGATGCCCTCGGCGCTGCCGCAGACGGGGCTCGACGCCCTGCGCACCGCGATCGAGGGCGGCCTGCCCGCCCTGCTGCTGGACGACCCGCTGCCGACCTTCGACCCGTCGCTGGCGATGAGCCTGCCCGCCGACGCGGGCCGGAGCCCCTTCCAGCAGAACCAGGCGCCGCCGGAGCCCAAGGGCGACGTCACCGGATTCCTCGCCGGGCTCGGGCTGCGGATGAGCCCGGACGTCACGTGGTCCGGCGCCAATCCGTACCCCGCCTTCGCCGACGCGCCGCCGGAGATCGTCTTCCTCAGCGCGGGGGCGACCGGCGACGCGGCCGCGCCCTTCGATCCGCGGGCGACGATCTCCGCCGGGCTGCAGGAGATGGTCCTGCTCTATCCCGGCCGGCTCGACGCGGGCCCGCCGATCCCGGGGGCCGAGCTCGAGCGCGACGTGCTGCTCACCGCGACGGGCCCGATCGGCACCACCCCCGCCTCGTCGCTGCTGCAACGCGGCTTCCTCGGCCTGCAGCTGAACCCCGACCCGACGCGGTTCGCGGACGATCGGCCGGCCGCCCTGGCGATGCGGGTGCGCGGGACGCTGCCCGCGGAGGAACCCGACGACGCGGCCCCCGCCGGCGCGCCGGCCCCGGAGCAGGCGGCCCCGGAGGAGGCGGCCGACGCCGCGGCGAGCCCGGCAGACGATGCGGAGGCAGTGGACGGCGAGACCGGCGCCGCCCCCGAGCCGAAGCGGATCGACGTCGTCCTCGTCGCCGACGCGGACGTCGTGTCGGAGCAGTTCTTCGCCCTGCGCCGGCGCGGCATCGAGGGCCTCGACTTCGACAACGTCACCTTCGCCCTCAACTGCATCGACGTCCTCGCGGGCGACGAGTCGTTCGTCGACCTGCGGACGCACCGGCCGCAGCACCGCAGCCTGACGCGCCTCGAGACGGTGGTCGCGGAGTTCACCGAGGCCGAGCGCGAGCGGCGCGAGGAGGCCGAGGCCGAGGCGGCCGCGCGGCTGGCCGAGGCCCAGGACCGGCTCGACGAGCGGGTGGCCGAGATCCGTGGCCGCGACGACCTCGACGAGCGCACCCGCCGCATCCTCGAGCGGAGCGTGCAGGAGCGGGAGCAGCGGCGGCTCACGCTGGCCGAGGCCCGGATCGAGCAGGAGAAGGAGCGCGCGGTCGCCGCCGCCCGGGCGGAGATGGAGGCGAGCATCGCGTCCACCCAGCAGGGAATCCGCGTGTGGGCCGCGGTGCTGCCGCCCGTGCCCGCCCTCGTCCTCGCCGGCGTGCTGTTCGCCCGTCGCCGCGCCCGGGAGGCGGAGGGGGTGCCCGCCGCCCGCCGCTCGGACCGCGACGCCCCCGCCGGCGGGGCCGCCGGTCCCGGGACCGTCGCCGGCACCCCCGTCGACTCGGAGGACCGATCGTGAACGACCTCGTCCGCACCGGGGTGATCGCGGCCGCCGCGGTCGCGATCGCCGGGATCACCGTCCTGACCCGCCCCGCCCCGCCGGAGGCGACCGCCCTCGCCGAGCAGGGCGAGGCCTTCTACCCCGGCTTCACCGACCCCGCGGCCGCGGCCTCGCTCGAGGTCTTCTCGTGGCAGGAGGATGCCGGGATCGTGCGGGCCTTCAAGGTGCACCGCACCGAGGACGGCTGGACGATCCCCTCGCACCACGACTACCCCGCCGACGGCGAGGAGCGGCTCGCCCGCACCGCCGCGAGCGTGATGGACCTCCGCAAGGACGTCATCCGCTCGGACCGCGCCCGCGACCACGAGGCCTTCGGCGTGATCGACCCGCTCGACGAGGCGTCGGTCGCGCTGTCCGGCCGCGGCGACCGCATCACCCTCCGCGACGCCGACGGAGCGGTGCTCGCGGACTACGTCATCGGCGACCCGGTGCCCGATCGCCCCGGATTCCGCTACGTGCGGGTTCCCGGCCGGCCCCGGACCTACGCGGTTCGGGCGGACGTGGACGTCTCGGTGCGGTTCCGCGACTGGATCGACGACACGCTTCTGGAGACGAGCCCCGAGGACCTGCGGCTCGTCGAGCTGCAGGACTACGCGGTGGACGAGTCGAGCGGGGCGGTGAGCTTCGAGGGCTCGGCCACGCTCGCGCGCGCGGACGCGGACGCCGACTGGACGATCGAGCCCGCGTCGCCGGACACGGAGGTCGACGCGGATCGGGTCTCGTCGATGCTCGAGGCGCTCGCCGGGCTCCGGATCACGGGCGTGCGGCCCAAGCCTCCTGGCCTCGCGGCCGGGCTCCGGGCCGATGCGGGCCTCGAGCTGGGCGTCGAGGAGCAGCTGTCGCTGCAGGACCGCGGGTTCTTCGTCTCCGCCGACGGCCGGCTGCTGTCGAACGAGGGCGAGATCCGCGTCGGGGCGGCCGACGGCGTGGTGGCCACGCTGCGGTTCGGCGAGGTGCTCGAGGGCGACGGGCTCGCGGTGTCGGCGGGCGACGACCCGGCCGGACCGGGCGACGACGCCGCCGACTCCGCGTCGGCGGTGACGGGCGAAGGCGATCGCTCCCTGCACCGCTACGTCTTCATCACCGCGGGCTTCGACGCGTCGCTGCTCGGGCCGAGGCCGGAGCCGGCGGCCGGCGCGGACGCGCCGGCGGCGGCCGCGGCCGACCCGGAGGCGGCGGACGCGGAGGCTTCCGGCGAGGCCGACGGCGAGGCGGACGGCGAGGCGAGCGGCGACGCGGCGGACGAGGACGGCACGCCGGTCGATCCGGCCGTCCTCGCGTGGGAGCGCCGGGCCGAGGAGGGCCGCGGGCGGGCGGCCGAGCTCAACGCGCGGTTCGCGGACTGGTACTACGTCATCTCGGCCGAGGACTTCGACGCGATGCGTCCGTCGCTCGGCGAGCTCGTGCGGCCGGCGGGCGAGGAGGAGACGCCGGCCGCGGACGCGGCGGCACCCGGCGCGGGCGCCGGCGGGACGGACGGCGTCCCCCTGCTGCTCGCCCCGCCCGCCGCCGCGGACGAGGCGGACGCCGGGGCCGAGGCGGCCGCGGGCGGCGCGGCGGGCTGAGGCGGCCTCGGCGGTCGGCCCGTCCGCCGCCGCGGGGCGTCAGAGGCCCAGCCGCTCGGCCTCGCCGCGGATGGCGTCGATGCACCGCTGGACGTGCTCGGTCTCGTCGACCCCGAGCTCGGCGATCCCGGTGCGGATGTCCTCGCGGCTCACCGCGGCCGCGAACGCCTTGTCCTTGAGCTTCTTCCGCACGCTCTTCGGGGCGAGGTCGGCGATGCCGTTCGGCCGGACCTTCGCGCACGCGACGATGAAGCCGGCGAGCTCGTCCACCGCGAAGAGCGCCCGGGCCATCGGCGTGGTCCGCGGCACGCCGGCCGCGTCGTTGTGGCCGAGAATCGCCTCGAGAATCCCCTCGTCGACGTCGGTGTGCTCGCGCAGCCACGCCACCCCGACGACCGGATGCTCCTCGATCGAGGGATGGCGCTCGTAGTCGAAGTCGTGCAGCAGGCCTGCGACCCGCCACCGCTCGGCCTCGTCCGGGGCGATCTCGGCCGCGTAGGCCCCCATGCAGGCGGCCACGCACTCCATGTGGGTGCGCAGGGACGGACTCTCGGTCCACTCGTGCATGATCCGCCGGGCGTCGTCGAGGTTCATGCCGCGATGCTACCGCGGCCCGCACGGGCGGCGTTGGCCGGGGGTGACCGACGCGGGGGCGCGGTCCCTACCATGGCCGGTCCCCGAGGAGGCCCCCGCATGCCCAGCGTCCGTCCGTCGCGTTCGTCCGCTCCCCTGGCCCTCGCCGGCGCCGCCGCGGTCCTCGCTGCGTGCAGCGCCGTGCCCGTCGGCCTCGGCACCTCGTCCGCGTCCGCCGGCGCCCGGCCGTACGCCGGCGGCGCCGCGGCCACCGCCGACGAGTCGCTCGCCCCGGGCTCGGACCTGCCGCCCGGGATGGACCCCGGGCGCATCGCGGACCTCGTCGACGAGCTCCCCGGACCGGTCGACTGGACCGACGTCGATCCCGACCCGGCGATCCCGTCGCCGGCCGACGTCCTCGGCTTCGAGATCGGGGAGCGATTCACCCGCCACGGACAGCTCGAGGACTGGTGCGAGGCCCTCGCCGAGGCCAGTCCGCGGGTCCGGCTCGTCCCCTACGGCCGGTCGTGGCAGGGCCGCGACCTCATGGTGATGGTGATCACCGCCCCGGAGCACCAGGACCGGCTCGACGAGATCATGGCCGCCAGCCGCGGGCTCGCCCGGCCGGGCGAGCTCTCGGACAGCGCCCTCGACGCCATCGTCGAGGACACGCCGGCGATCACCTGGATGAGCTTCAGCGTGCACGGCAACGAGGCCTCGTGCACCGAGGCCGCGATCCTCGTCTCGCACCGCCTCGCCGCCGGCCGCACGCCCGAGATCGAGCGCATCCTCGAGGACTCGGTGGTCGTCATCGACCCCGTCCTCAACCCCGACGGCCGCGCCCGCTACGTGAGCTTCTTCCAGCAGCACGTGGGCATGGAGGCCGATCCCTTCCCGCTCGCGGCCGAGCACCGCGAGCCGTGGCCGAGCGGCCGGTCGAACCACTACATGTTCGACCTCAATCGCGACTGGGTGTGGGGCACGCAGGCCGAGTCCGCGGCCCGGATCCCGATCTACCGCCGGTTCATGCCGCAGCTGCACCTCGACGTGCACGAGCAGGGCATCCACTCGCCGTACTTCCTCGGGGCGGGCGACACGCCGTACCACGCCGAGGTCCGGGGGGAGGAGCGGAGCTGGTTCGAGGTCTTCGGCCGGGCGATGGGCGCCGACTTCGACGCCGCCCGCCTCGAGTACGCGACCCGCGAGCGGTTCGACTACCTCTACCCGGGCTACGGCAAGGTGCTGCCGGTGCACCACGGGGCGGTCGGACTGCTGTTCGAGCAGGCGGGCCACGGCCGGGCCGGTCGCGCGATCACGATCGACGACGACCACGGCGGCGGCTACGTGCTGACCCTCCGGGACCGGGCCGAGCACCACGCCATCGCCACGCTCTCGGCCGCCCACGCCAATGCGGTCCTGCGGGAGGCGCAGCTGCGGCGATTCGCCGACTACTTCGAGACCGCGATGACGCCGGCCGACGGCGCCCCCACCGCCTGGGTGATCCGCCCGCAGGACGATCCCCGGCCGCGGGCCGAGCTCGCCGAGCTGCTCGCGCTGCACGGGATCGAGCTGCACCGCCTCACCGAGGCCGCCCGGGTGGGGGCGGGCGACCTCGAGACGTTCCATCCGCCCTTCACCGCCGGCGAGGACGCGGTCGACCTGCCCGCGGGCACCTGGGTCGTGCCGAGCGGCCAGCCGATGGGCCGGCTCGCCCGCGTGCTGCTCGAGCGGGATCCCGCGGTCGAGGACCGCGACACGTACGACATCACCGCGTGGAGCGTGCCGCCGATGTTCGGCCTCGACGCGATGGCCTACTTCGGTCCCGTCGACGCGCTCGCGGTCGAGCCCGTCGATCCCGCCGCGGCGGCGGTCGTGCCCGTGGCCCCGACCCGCGGCGAGGACGACGCGGACGCGGTCGCCCTGCTCGTGCCCTCGGACCACCGCGGCTTCGTGCACGTGCTCGCCGAGGCCACGCGGCAGCGGGTCTGGGCCCGGCTGCTCGGCGACGACGTGCTGCTCGAGGGCGGCACCGTGATGCCCCGCGGCTCGCTCGCCCTGCACGTCGCCCGCACCCGCTTCGACGACGCGGCCGCGGTGAGCGAGATGGCGATCGAGGCCGGCGTGCCCGCGGTCGCGGTGTCCGGCAGCATCCCCGCGTCCGGGCCGACCCTCGGCAACAACGCCAACCGCCGCTTCATCGCCCCCCGCCGCGTCGTGGTCGCGAGCCACTCGCCGGTGTCCTCGCTCTCGGTGGGCCACCTGCGGCACATGCTCGAGCACCGCGGCGACGTTCCGCACAGCATCGTGCGGGCCGAGGACCTGCGGCGACTCGACCTCTCGGAGGTCGACGTCGTGGTCGTGCCCTCGGTCTGGTCGCTCGACGCCGCGCTCGGCTCGGGCGGCGTCGACGCGATGCGGGACTGGGTCCGCGGCGGCGGCACCGTGGTCGCGTTCGGCCGCGGGGCCGGCTGGGCCGCCCGGACGTTCCTCGACGGGGCCGAGGCCGACGTCGCCGGGGCGCCGGAGGACTCGGACGACCTCGCCGACGTCCCGGGCGGGGACCTGCACGAGCTGACGTTCGCCGAGCGGCAGCGCCGCGGCGTCGAGCGCCGGGTGCCCGGCGCGATCCTCTCGGCGACCGTCGACACCACGCACCCCCTCGCGGCGGGCGTCCCGGAGCGGCTGGCGTTCCACGTCTTCGGCGACGACCCGATGCCGGTGCGGAGCTCGACCTACGTCGTCGCCCGCTTCGCCGAGCTCGACGACGCGGGCGGCCCGCGGGTCGGCGGCGTGGCCGGCCCCCGGGCGCTGCGGCGGCTCGCGGGCGCGCCGGCCGTCACCCACGACCGCGTGGGCGGCGGGATCGTCATCCGCTTCGCGAGCGACCCGACCAACCGCGGGATCAACCGGGCGGGCATGGACCTGCTCGCCCGCACGATCCTGCTCGGCCCGTCGTTCGCCCCCTCGCGGCAGCCCCTCGGCGGCGAGGACGTCGACGCGGCCCGGGGCGACCTCGCCCGGGAGGCCGGGCGCGCGGGTGACTGACGCCGGCGGCGACCGCGAGGCGGCGGCGGCGACGTCGGAGCCCGACTCCGGCGATGCCGCCGTCGCCGCCGCCCTCCGCCTGCGGGCGGGCCTCGGCTACGCCCTGCTGTCCTACGGCTGGTGGGGCAGCGTCATCCCGATCTACTTCTTCGCGGTGCGGGCGGTGGGGCCGTGGGACCTGCTGGCTCTCCGGCTGCTCCTCGGTCTGCCCATCCTGCTCGCCCTGCTCGCGGCCACTGGACAGTGGCGAGACCTCGTCCGCATCCCGCGGAGCCCGGCGATCCGATGGCGGATGCCGCTCACCGCCCTGCTGCTGGCGGCGAACTGGCTCGGCTACCTCTGGGCCGTCGTGCACGACCGCACGCTCGAAGCGAGCCTCGGCTACTTCGCCAATCCGCTGGTGTCGGTGGCCCTCGGCGCGATCTTCCTCGGCGAGCGGCTGCGCCCCGCCCAGGCGGTGGCGGTCACGCTCGCCGCGATCGGGGTGACGGTATCGCTCGTGCACGCGGTGACCAGCGGCGGCGCGGCTCCCATCCCGTGGATCACGCTGCTGCTGGCGTTCTCATTCGGCTTCTACGGCCTGCTCCGCAAGCAGGCCGACGTGCCGGCGATGGTCGGGCTCACCGCCGAGCTCGTCGTGCTGATGCCGCTCGCGATCGCCCTGCTCGCCTGGCGGCTCGGCCAGGGGGCGGCCGGCGAGTGGGCCGAGCTGGAGGGATGGCGACTCGGTCTGCTGGCCTTGTCCGGACTCGTGACGCTGGCCCCCCTGGTGTGGTTCGCCTCCGCGGCCCGGCGGCTGGAGCTCAAGACCGTCGGCGTGATGCAGTACATCGCCCCGACCGGGCAGTTCGTCGTCGCCCTCTGGCTCTACGACGAGGTGCTCACGCTCCCGATGGCCATCACCTTCACCCTGGTGTGGGCCGGCGTCGGGCTGTACTGCCGGGACCTGCTGCGGTCCCGGCCGCCGGCGGCGACGGCGACGACGGATCCCCCGGCCCCGTCGACGTCGACCAAGCCGGCCGCGGCCCCGGTGACGACGCCGCCCGTACCCGGCCCCGCGACACCGGCCACCGACCCCGCGGCCCCCGACCGGTGACGGAGCAGCTCGGCCTGTTCGGACAGCCCGCCGAGCCCGGCGACGGCGGCCGACGGCGCCGGCGACCGGTCGAGCCCGCCCCGCCGACGCCGGCGCTGCTCGCGACCGCCGACGCGCTGCCCCGGCACGTGCGGCTGGGCACGAGCTCGTGGAGCTTCCCCGGCTGGGCCGGCCTCGTGTGGGCCGCGGGGGACCGCCCGCCGGCCCGGGCTCGGCTCGCCCGCGAGGGGCTGCCGGCGTACGCGCGGCATCCCCTGCTGCGGGCCGTCGGCATCGACCGCACGTTCTACGCCCCGGTGCCGGAGGAGACCTTCCGCGCGTGGGCCGGCGACGTGCCCGGGGACTTCCGCTTCCTGGTGAAGGCCCCCCGGTCCGCGGTCGAGCCGCGCACGATCGACGGGGCGCCGAACGCCGCCTTCCTCGACGCGGCCCGGCTCGACGCCGAGCTGCTCGCCCCCGCGGTCGCCGGCCTCGGGCCGCGGCTCGGGGTGATCGTCCTGCAGTTCCCGCCGGTGCCGTTCCGGCGTTCCGACGGGCCGGACCGCCTGCTGGATCGGCTCGCGGCGTTCCTGCGCGCGGTGCGGGCGCGCACCGAGGCGCCGGTGGCGGTCGAGGTCCGCAACCGCGTGCTTCTCGAGGGCGATCGACTCGAGGCGTACCGGGCGGCCCTCGACGCCGCGGATGCGGCCCACGCGTACACCGTGCACCCGAGCATGCCGCCGGTGGCGGCGCAGGTCGCCGCCCTGCCGCCGCGGGGGCGCGGCCCCGTCGCCGTCCGCTGGATGCTGCGGGGGGCGAGACCTACGCCTCGGCCCGCGAGCGATTCCAGCCCTTCGACCGGATCGTCGACCCCGATCCCGCCGAGCGGTCGGCGATCGCGGCGCTCGCCCGCGGCGCGGTCGAGCGCGGCGCGATCGTCGTCGCCAACAACAAGGCCGAGGGCTCCGCGCCCCGCACGCTGCACCGGCTGGCCGAGGCGATCGTCGACCTCGAGCGCGGGGCGTCCCGCTGACCGCTCGCCGGGCCCGACGCCGGGCCGCGCGGCCCATGCCGCCCGCGGCGGGCCCGGCAACGCGCCCCGCGCTGCGCAACCTCAGGCCGGCGGCGGCGTCCGGCCGTCGTCCGGCCATCCGCGGGCGAGCCCGGTCCCGCGCTCCCAGTCCTCGTAGAGGCTCCAGAGCACGGCCCGCACGCTGCCGTGGGCCTCGTGCAGCCGCGCCGCGAGCAGCTCGTCGGCCGGCGGATCCGCCTCCGCACCCTCGAGGCAGGCCGCGACCACCGCCCGCAGCTCGTCGAGATCCGGCCGGCGGCGGTGGACGACGCGCCCGCCCACCGCGTGGTGCGCCGTCAGCAGCAGCGGCGTGCCCGCCGCCCGGCAGCGACGGGCAAGCCGCCAGCGCCACCACGGCCGGCCCCGCCCCGCCCCGTCGCAGGCGACGAGGTCGAGCGCCGCCACCCCGGTCCGGGAGGGCACGGGCCGCTCGGCGTGGACGACCGCGACCGCGAGCCCGCGGGCCTCGGCGGCGGCGACCACGTGCCGCAGGAGGCTCGACTTGCCGCTGCCGTGCGGCCCGATGAGGAGGCCGACCGGCGTGGCCCGCGCCGCGTCGAGCACCGACTCGGGGTCCGCGCCCGTGCCGAGCCAGTCCAGCGCCCCGGGGCGTACGCGCTCGGCCTCGAACGGGTTCCACGACCGGCCGGGGCCGACGCCACGGGTCGTGTCGCCGTGGCGACCCGAGGCTCGCACCGCCCGGGCCAGCGAGGACTCCCGGGTCCGATCGGTCTCATGCGACACGGAACGGCACCTCCGCCGGGAGATCCGGCGCCATGACCACGTCCACCCGGACCTCCGCCGCCCGGCGAATCGTGACCGGGCGTCCGTCGTGGCCGAGCGGGACCGGCGAAAGGACGACGGTGAAGGCATGCTCGTGCTCCCCTTCGAGCGTGGGACGCGGGACGATCCGCTCGTCGAGGACCGCCCCGCGGTCGGTGTCGCCCCGTCCCGCGGTCCGCGAGCCGACGATCAGCCGCACGCCGTGCACGCGGGGCACGCCGTGCACGCGGGGCGGCTCGGGGCCCAGGAGCCGGACGCGGCCCGCGCGCGTCTCGCCGGCGAGGACGAGTGCGGACGGCGGCCGGTCGAGCTCGATCGCGACGTGGCGGCGACTCACGAGGCGATCCTCCCGCCGGGCGGGTGGGCGGCGCCGGCCGGGCCGGGTCCGACGGAGGCGACGAAGGGCGCCGGTGCGTCGCCGGCCGCCACGGCGGTGAGGCTCGGCGGCGTGACGACGAGCGGCCGCGTGGCCGTCACCGTCGCCGCACCGGGGAACGTCCGCTCCACCTCGACCGACCGCTCGATCTCGTGGTTCCCGCCGGCGAAGGAGTGCATCGCGTCGGCGGGCAGTCGCACCCGGCCCCGGGTCTCGGGCGCGACCGGTCGCCCCGGCTCGGGCGGCGGGTCGAGCTCGACCGGGTGGCGGGCCACGATCTCGGTGGCGGTCTCGGTGTCGATGCCCTCGCGAGCGCGGGCCCGCTCGGTGCGGGCGAGATGGACCGTCATCGACTCGGGCCGCGGGTCGCGCGGCTGGAGCACGAGCAGCGCCATCTCGTCGCCGGGATGCACCGGAAAGCGGTGGGTCTCGACGCGCACCGGATGCCGCACCGCGGCGGGCTCGCCCCGGACGTGCGCCCGCCCCTTCGCCGACAGGAGGCAGTCGAGACCGACGAGCACCGCCAGCCGCGGCAGCAGCGGCAGCAGGACCACCCGGATCACCCACTCGCCCGGCCGGGGCCGCCGCGGCTGGCCGACGCGGTGGGCACGCCGCCGCCCCGGCCCGACGGTCGGCCGCGGCACGGGCAGGTCCGCCCAGTGCGGGGGCGCGGGATACGGGCGAATCCTCACGGGCTTCCTCCGGACGGCTCCGAGGCGGGGGTCCCCCGCGGCGCGGGGCCCCTCCCGCGGGCCGCCCGGTTCGGGGACGTCAGTCCTCCGTCGGCGCCGCGAGCCGCAGCCTGAAGCGGCCTCCCTCCATCGGAATCGTCCGCACGCGGGACGGGAGGCGTGCCACCATCTCAGGTGTCAGGATCGTGGCCAGTCGGACGAGGACCCGATCGTCGAGTCGTTTCTGCGCTTCACGGAGTGCGCGACGCGCCTCGTCCGGCCCGCCGCCCCCGAAGGCGACCGCCAGTCCCGCCTCGCTCTCGAGCATGGCGTCGATCCGCTCGCGGATCCGAACCGGTTCCTCGCGCATCCATGACGCCACCCGTTGCTCCCGCAGCGACCGGCTCGCGGCCTCGACCTCGGCCGCGACTCCGGCCAGGGCCGCCCGCATCGTCGCGTCGAGGTCCTCCAGCTCCTCCGCGCGCTGCACCGCCCGCTCGGCCCAGCGGGGCCGGGCCGCGGCGCGGAACCCGCGCCGGAGCGCGGCGTCCCGCAGCCGGGCCGCGGCCGCGGGATCGGCCTCCGCGATCATGGCCTCCGCCCGGTCGAGGGCGGCGATCCGGTCGTCGCGCACCGCGAGCCGCGCATCGAGCTCGCGCCGGGCCGCCGCGGCGTGACGCTCGACCTCGGGCGACGCCGTCCCGTCGGGCTCGACCCCCGCCGCCTCCCGGCGCTCGCGTGCCGCCAGGACCGCGAGGCCGGTGATCTCCCGGTCGATCACGGCCTCCAGACGGCGGGCGAGCGCCGCCGCACGCACCGGTCGCGCCGCGTCGAGCTCGTCCGTGACCGCGGCCGCGACCGTCGCCGGCGCGCCCGCGGCGGCCAGCGCCGCCTGCAGGTCCATCGCCTCGCCGCCCAGCCGCCCGTGCGGTGCCTCGGCGTCGACGCGGACGAGGGCGAAGGCCCTCGCCACCCGCTCGGTGCTCCCGCTCCTCGACCCGGACGCCGGGGCGGCCTCGGGCCGCGGCTCCGCCACCAGGCCGATCAGCTCGATCAGCTCCGTCCGCAGCAGCTGCCGCTCGGCCCGCAGCCGCCGGGCGAGCCGCACGAGGTCGCGGGCGGTGACGAGCTCGCCCGCCCGCTCGGCCGCCTCCAGCCGGCTCCGCACCCGCTCCAGCAGGCTCGACCGGCGATCGCCGCCCGCCTCGGGCTCGTCCCCCGTCTCGTCCGCGTCGCCCCCGGTGCCGGTGCCGCCCTCCGCCGGGACCGTCGCGCCGACCACGAACGTGATCGCCCCGTCCGCGCCGCCTTCGCCCGGCACCCCGACCAGCCTGCGCGCGCCCCCTCCACGGGTCGCGGCCCCGACCACCGCGACGGCCGCGCCGCCCGTCGCGTCGCCCCGCTCGAGCATCCGCACCACCGAGCGGTCGGACGCCTGGCGACGGAACCGGCCGAGGGCATCCTCGAGCGGCTCGGCCGCGATCGCGAACGCCGCCGCGTAGTCCTCGAGCAGGGACGCGACCACGATCTGCTGATCGCGATCGAGCGCGAGCTCCTCCACGAGCAGCGGCAGGTGGCGGCGCAGCACCTCGGGCCGGAGCAGGCCGGCCACCTGGCCCGGCCGCACCCCCATCTCCACCCCCGGCCGGTCGATCGACTCGATGGTGACGACGCCGGACGGGCCGCCGGGGGCCGCCTCGCCGCGGCCGGTGGCCTCGCCGCCCGGGACGATGGTCGTGAACGACTCGAGGACGACGGGCGGCTCGTCGACCGGGGGGGCGGGCGACGACGGCGAGGCGCCCGCGGCGAGCCCGCCGGGGGCGAGCCCGGCCGGGGCGGCGAGCAGCGCGGCCGCGGCGAGACGGACGGCGGAACCGGCGGCTCCGGCGGAGGCGCGGACGACGGGACGCGGGCGACGAGCGACGAGCATGGACGGCTCCGGACGGACGACGACGGGCTCAGGATCCGGCGACTCCCCCGGGGCCGCCGGTCGGGCGTCCCGAGACGCCTCTCGGAGGGCACGGATGCGCCGCGGGCGTTGGGTCGTCACCATGATCCCGATTCGCCGGATTCCCCGCCCGCCCC
>CAYLNM010000003.1:0-74402 GCA_964385045.1 uncultured Isosphaeraceae bacterium | reverse complement strand
GGCCCCCCCGAGCCGCAGGCCCCCTCCTCCGGCTCCCGTCCCGGGGCTGCCGCCGCCGGCCGCCAAGCCGCCGAGCCGCCGGGCCGTTGCCCACCGCTCCCAGACTGCCAGCCGCCGCCCCCCGCGCTGCCGCTCGCCGCGCGCGTCCACCCGGGCGACCAGGCCGCCGCGATCGCGCGCCGACGCGGCTCCGGGGCTCAGCCGAACCGTCCCGTCACGTAGTCCTCGGTCTCGCGGCGCCTCGGGTTCGTGAACAGCGTCACGGTCGGCCCGGCCTCGAGGATCTGGCCGAGGTACATCAGCGCCGTGTAGTCCGAGGTCCGCTGGGCCTGCTGCATGTTGTGCGTCACGATCAGGATCGTGTAGTGGCCCCGCAGCTCGCGGATCAGCTCCTCGATCTTCCCGGTGGCGATCGGGTCGAGGGCCGAGCACGGCTCGTCGAGCAGCAGCACCTCGGGCTCGGCCGCGATCGCGCGGGCGATGCAGAGCCGCTGCTGCTGGCCGCCGGACATGCCGAGGGCGTTCTCGTGCAGGCGGTCCTTCACCTCGTCCCAGAGGGCGGCCCCCTGCAGCGCGTGCTCGCACACGCCCTCGAGCGTGCTCCGCGACCGCTCGCCGTCGATCCGCAGCGGATAGACGACGTTCTCGAAGATCGACATCGGGAACGGGTTGGGCTTCTGGAAGACCATGCCCATGCGCTTGCGGAGCTCGATCACGTCGACCGACGCGTCGTAGATCGAGTCGCCGTTGAGCTTCATGTCGCCCTTGATCTTCACGATGTCGAGCAGGTCGTTGAGTCGGTTCACCGACCGCAGCAGGGTCGACTTGCCGCAGCCCGAGGGGCCGATGAGGGCCGTGACCTTGCCCCGGGGGATGCGGAGCTCGTTGTGGTGGAGGGCCTGCTTCGACCCGTACCACAAGTTGAAGTCGATGATCTCGAGCTCCGGCTCCTCCTGGTCCATCTCCGGATGGATGACCGTGGGGACGATCTCTCCCGCGGCGATGCGCTCGAGCAGGTTGGGCTCGCCCGGCGCGGCCGACGGCCGCGACGTGGCCTCGACCTCCACCGGCGACTGCGGCGCGCGGATGCCCTCCTCGGCCGACGGCGGGGGCGGATCACCGGGCTCGGCGAGCGGACGGGTCGGCGGCGTGGGCTCGGATGCGGTCATGGATCGGCGCTCGGAGGACATCTCGGGGTTCCCGGGAACGGATCGGGGGGATCCGGAGGAGATCGTCGCGGGCGGGCGGACGGCGCGGGGCGGCATGCGACGGGAGGGGACGGAAGCAGACGGAAGCAGGTCGGCGGGAGGTCGGCGGGAGGTCCGCGGCAGGACGGCGGTGATGCGACGGCCGGACGGCGACGACGTCGCGCCGCCGCGGGATCAGAACTTCACTCCCACGAACCGGCGCTTGAGGCGCGACCGGAGCCAGATCGCGGCGAGGTTCAGGAAGGCGACGATCGCCACCAGCAGCAGCGTCGTGGTGAACACCAGCGGCGTCGCGGCCTCGGAGTTCTGGCTCTGGAACCCCAGGTCGTAGATGTGGAAGCCCAGGTGCATGAAGCTGCGGTTGACGCCGAAGTACTCGCCCGGGCTCGCGGAGACCGGCAGCTCGGGGGCGAGCTTCACCGCGCCCACGAGCATGAGCGGGGCGACCTCGCCCGCGCCGCGGGCCATCGCTAGGATCATGCCGGTCATGATGCCGGGCATCGCCCGCGGGAGGACGATCCGCTTGATCGTCTGCCACTTGGACGCCCCGCAGGCGTACGAGCCCTCGCGCATCGAGTTCGGCACCGCCGACAGGGCCTCCTCGGTGGCCACGATCACCACCGGCAGGGTCAGCAGCGCGAGCGTGAACGACGCCCAGATCAGGGCGCCCTTGCCGAACGTCGGGTTGGGCATCCGGGCCTGGAAGAAGCCGTCGAAGAACGGCGTGGTGGCGACGAGGCCGAGGCCGGCGAGCGAGGCGACGAGCCAGAGCAGGCCCGCGATGGTCCGGAAGACCCGCTTGCGGCCGACCAGCGGCTGGCCGGGCCGGGTGACGCTGCTGAGGGTGGCGAGGAACGCGCCGAAGGCGACCACCGCCGTCGCCCCGAGGGCGAGGAACCACTGCACGGTGGGGAGCACGAAGGTCGGGCCACCGTCGATGAAGCCGCCGACGCCGTAGCAGAAGAAGCCGAGACCGAAGACGCCGAAGACGATCGACGGCACGCCCGCGAGGTTGTTGATCGCGATGCGGACGAGGCTGACCACCGCGCCGCCCTTGGCGTACTCGCGGAGGTACAGGGCGGCCATCACGCCGAAGGGCACCACCAGCAGGGCCATGATCAGCGTCATGAGCACCGTGCCGACGATCGCGGGGAAGACGCCGCCCTCGGAGTTCGCGGCCCGCGGGTCCGCGGTGAGGAACTCGTTCCAGCGGCTGAGGTACACGCCGGCCTTCTCGCCGAGCGACAGGGCGTTCGCGGGATACGCCCGCACGATCTGCTCGACGGGGATCTCCTTCTCGCGACCGTCGGCGGTGCGGAAGCTCATCGCGAAGCGGGCGTTCTGCTCCTCGAGCTCGGCGATGCGGGCGAGGATCTCCTCGTTGGCCTCGCGGCTGTCCGCCACCACGGCGCGGTAGGCCGCGAGGGCCGCGGCGTACGTGGCCCGGGCGTCGGCGGGGTTCTCCGGCGACATGGCCCCGTGCCGCTCGAGCCGATCGAGCTCCTCCTGCGCCCGGGCGAGCCGCTCACGATCGGCCTCGGTGGCGTCCGGCGCGGCCGCGAGGACGCGCGCCTCGTCGTACGCCCGGTACGCGGTCGCCCACGCGCTCGGCAGCGCCTCGTCGATCTCCACCTCGCGCACCGCGAGACGGGCCTGCTCGCGGATCCGGGCGAGGTCGCCGAGGTCCTCGCGCTGCAGGGCGCGGGCGCGCGACCACCGGTCGAGGACCTCCTCGTGCACCTCGTCGAAGCGGGCCAGGGCGGTCTCGGGGCTGTCGGCCACCACCTCGCCGTCCTCGCGGAAGTCGATCGGGATCCCGTAGAAACGCCCCCACTCCAGCCGCTCCAGCACCATCGCCCAGGTCGGCTCCCGGCGCTCGCGGACGCGCGCGTTCTCGATCCAGGTGAAGTGGGTGTTGGTGAGGTCGAAGTTGCCGGTGCGCACGAGGCTGCGGCCCACGGCCCCGGTGGCCTCCAGCTCGGCCTCCATCCGCTCGCGGGTCTCGGGGTCGAAGCCGGCGAGGGCCGCCTCGGACGGCTCGAACTCGTCGGTGCGGGTGATCTCGCCCATCAGGACGGTGCCGTCGTCGAGCGTCAGCTGGGCGACCGGGGCGGGCCAGAAGGTGCCGAGGCCCATGCGGACCACGAGCACGAGCAGGCCCACGATCATCGCCACGCAGATGGCCAGCGCGCCGCCGGTGAGCCAGAGCATGGGCTCGCCGTACGCGGCGAGGTTGACGTTCATCGCGCGCGTGCGGCGGGCGTCCGGCGCCGCGTCCGCGGGCACGGCGCCGGTCCGGGCGGGGAGGCTGGTCATAGCTGGTAGGCCCTCCGGCGGAAGCGGAGCCGGATGGTCTCCGCCACGGTGTTGAGGACGAAGGTCATGGCGAACAGCACGAGGGCGGAGAGGAAGAGGATCCGGTAGTGGCCGCTGCCCTGCGCGGCCTCGGGCAGCTCCACCGCGAGGTTCGCCGAGAGGGTGCGGGCGCCCTCGAAGACGTTGATGTCCATGACCGGGGTGTTGCCGAGGGCCATGAGCACGATCATGGTCTCGCCCACCGCCCGGCCGAGGCCGATCATGCAGGCCGAGAACAGTCCGCTCATCGCGGTCGGGATCACGATCCGGACCGCCGTCTGCCACGGCGTCGCGCCCGCCCCGAGCGACGCCCCGCGGAGGTGCTCGGGCACCGTCGAGAGCGCGTCGTCGGCGATCGTGTAGATGATCGGAATGATCGCGAAGCCCATCGCGAAGCCGACCACGAGGCTGTTGCGCTGGTCGTAGGTGTCGGCGAACGAGCCGATGCCCGGGATCCGGCCGCGGACGTCGAAGCCGAGCGTCGAGAGCAGGGCCCCGAGGCCGAAGGCGGCCGCGATCGTCGCCGCGGTGCCGATCGCGAACTTGATCAGGTCGCGGCTCGCCGCCTCCCGGCGATCGGTGGTGCGGGTGGCGAACAGGCGGGGACTCAGGTGCCGGCTGATGATCCAGCCGACGGCGATCGCGCACAGCGGGATGAGCAGCACGACCCAGCCGCCGAGGGCGCCGGCGGCGCCGGGGCCCTCCATGTCGGGGTTCTGCAGGCCGTTGAGCCACAGCCGCAGGCTCCCGGCGAAGAGCAGTCGCTCGAGGACCGGGCCGAGGAGCACCGCCATCGCGATCCCGATCGGGAGCACGAGGCCCACGAACGCGATCCGCAGGTGGGAGAACCGGATCGCGAGGCCCGAGGGCAGCAGCTGCCAGAGGAACGCCCCGAGGACGAGCACGAACGGCACCGTCATGAACAGGGCGAGAGTCCCGGGAATCAGCTCCTCGATGACGGGGGCGAAGACGAGGGCGGCGAGGAAGCCGAGCACCACCGAGGGCAGCGAGGCCATCATCTCGATCGCCGGCTTCACCCACGCCTTGATCTTCGGGTTGAGGAACTCGCTGGTGTAGATCGCGGCCATGAGCGCGATCGGGGCCCCGAAGAGCATCGAGTAGAAGGTCGCCTTGAGCGTGCCGAAGACCAGCGGCACGAGCGAGAGCTTGGGCTCCGCCGCGTCGGTCGCGGCCGATGACTGCCAGACGAAGTCCGACTCCGGGTAGCCCTCGTACCACAGGGGCATGAAGAGCGTCCGGAACGAGGCCTCCGGGTACATCGGCTCGAAGGCGTAGCGGACGATCCGGTCGCTCGTGGCCGCGAGGATCGCGTCCTCCTTCGGGCTCACCGCGACCGCGGCGACCGGCCGCGGGTCGGGCAGGCGGACCTCCGCGATCCGCTCGCCGCTGACCATGTAGTAGGCGGCGAGGGTGCCGTCGTCGTGGCCGCTGATGAACACGCGGCTGCGGGTGGCGTTGCCGATCGTCCGCACCGGACTCTCGATGGCCGAGGCCATCGTCCGGGCCCGCTGCAGGGCGAAGCCGTCGTCGCCGCCCCCCTCCTCGACGCGGGCCGGGAACCAGCCCTCCACCGAGCCGTCGGCCCGGCCGATGATGAGCGTCCGCTCGCCGATCAGCATCTCGAGGCAGGTGATGGGCGAGCCCGACGCGTCCACCAGCTCGGCCGGGGCGGCCTGCCCGCGGGCGAAGCGGGCGATGGTGCCGGTCTCCCAGGCCACGTAGCGGTTGGTGCCCCCGAACGCGGTGGCGAGGTGCGCGGGCGGGCCGCCGAGGTCGGCGGGCAGCTCGAGCGGCTGCGGGCCCATCAGCCGCACCGCGGTCTCCCCCGTGAACATGTCCTCCTCCTCGGTGCCGGAGAAGGCCACGAGGCCGAGCGTGCCGTCGTCCGTCGCCAGCAGGGCGGTGGCCTGCAGCTCGGCGATCGCCCCGGCGTGGTCGAGGGCGACGACCGCTCCGTCGCCGAGGTCGAGGGCGGCGTCGGTCACCGTGACGAGGAACTCCTGCCGGCGAAACTGGCCCTCGACCGTCCGCTCCACCATCGCGCCGCGGTACTCGGTGACGTCGCCCGGGGCCATCTCGAGCATGCGGTCGGGCAGCTCGGCGTCGCGGAGGAACTCGGTGCGGAACTCGAGGTCGACGACCCGCACCGTGCCGTCCTCGAAGCCCGCCACCACCACGCCGTCGCGGGCCCGGGCCGACCAGGCGGTGGGGGCGCGGTCCTCGAAGAGCATCCGGGTCTCGAGCGTCTCGCCGGTGTCGCAGCGGAAGACGGTCAGCTGCCCGCGGGCGTCGACCGTCCAGCCGGTGGTGAGGTACTCGTCGGCGGCGACCACCATCGCCGGGGCGGCGTCCGCGCCGCGCACCACCCGGCCGCCCTCGTCGGCGGGCACGTCGTCGATCTCGGCGCCCTCGAACAGCGGCAGCACCACCGCGACGAGGAACAGGGCGACGGTGGCGACGGCGACGATGGTGCCGATGCCGCCGACGGTGATCAGGGCCTGCGACACCCAGTCGGCGATCTTCACCGACCGCTTGGTGCTCAGCTCACGGGAACGGCCCGTGAACGCCTTCCGGTGCTCGGACATGCTGCGCTCCGTCCCGCGGAGCGGGGGCGGACGGGGGGGCGAGACGGGAGGCCGGGGCCTCGGGAAGAACAGGCGGGTGATCGCGCGTCCGCGACCACCCGCCGAGGTCTGCGGGGCTCACCCCGGGCGGGGGGGCGGCCCGGGGTGGCGAGGGCGTGCGGTCAGCCGGTCATGGAGAGCCCGACCGCCCGCAGGTCGCGAGCGGCGATCGGCGCGCTCACCGGGATGTAGCCCTGCTGGATCACCGCCTCCTGGCCGCGCTGGGAGAAGATGAATCGCACGAACTCCCGCCGCACCGGGTCGAGCTCGGCGTTGGGCCGGGCGTTGATGTAGACGTAGAGGAACCGCGCGAGCGGATAGTCCTGAAGCGTCTCGGCATCCGGTGGCACCGCGGACGACAGGGGCATGGCTCGCTTCGACAGCGGCACGGCCTTCACGTCCTCCGTGGCGTAGCCGACGCCGCTGTAGCCGATGGCGGACTTGTCGGAGGCGATGCCCTGGATCACGGCCGAGGAGCCGGGCTGCTCCTTCACCGAGTCGCGGTAGTCGCCCTCGAAGAGTGCCTCGGACTTGAAGTAGCCGTAGGTGCCCGAGGCCGAGTTGCGGCCGTAGAGGCTGATCGGCTTGTCGGCCCATTCGCCGTCGAGGCCGAGATCGCCCCAGGTCTCGATCGCCTCGTGGCCGCCCTTGCGGGTCTTCGAGAAGATGGCGTCGACCTCCTCGAGCGTCAGGCCGCGCTCGGCGATCGGATTGTCCTTGTGGACGAAGACCGCCAGCATGTCGATGCCGGTCCGCAGCAGCGTGGGCTTGTAGCCGAAGCGGTCCTCGAACGCGTCGATCTCCGACGGCTTCATCCGGCGGCTCATCGGCCCGAAGCTCGCGGTGCCGCGGATCAGGGCCGGCGGGGCGGTCGAGGAGCCCTTGCCCTCGACCTCGATCTGGACGTTGGGGTAGTACTCCCGGAACACCTCGCCCCAGCGGGTCATGAGGTTGTTCATGGTGTCCGACCCGACGCTCTTGATGCTGCCGGCCACGCCGCGGGTGGGCTCGTAGACGGGCAGCTGCGGGTCGACCGCGACCTGCCGGGCGGCGAGGACGGAGCCGGCGACGAGCGTGGCGGCGGCGGCGGCGGCAGCGGCGGCGATCGGGCGCCGCGAGGCGAAGGTGCGCATCACGAGTGGTCCCTTGTGACGAAGGACAGGACGGGTCCCCGGCCCGCCGGGGCGGCCCGGGGGCGAGTAGTGTCCGGCGGACGTGTTCACGTCGTGTTCAGCGGCGGCGAGCCGCGCAGGAAACCGACGTCTCTCGGCGAGCCCCCGGCCCCGCCGTGGCGTGGACCCGGAATCGGGCCCGCGCCGTCCGCGCGATCGTGCCCTGGGCGTGCGGTCCCCGGGGATCGCGAGATCCCGATCATATCCCGCTCACGGGCCGGCTGCGGCCGGCGGCCCTCCGTGCCGATCGCCGGCGGGCCGGTCGCCGCCGCCGTTCCCGGATCGTCCGTCGCCCGGGCCCGCGTCGCCGCGGCCCGCACGGCGCCGGCGGCGCGGCCGGGCGAGTCCGGGGTCGCCGGCCGACATGCGGGCGAGTCGTCCGCGACGGGGCAGGACGAGGCGGAACGTGGTGCCCACGCCGACCTCGCTCTCCACCTCGGCCCGGCCGCCGTGGGCCACCGCCACGTGCTTGACGATCGCGAGGCCGAGGCCGGTGCCGCCGAGGTCGCGGCTCCGGGCCTGGTCGACGCGGTAGAACCGCTCGAAGATCCGGGGCAGGTGCCGGGCCTCGATGCCCGGCCCCTCGTCGGCCACGAAGAGCTCGATCGTCTCCTCGTCCCGGCCGCGGGCCCCGACCACCACCCGCGTCCCGGGCGGGCAGTAGCGGATCGCATTGGAGAGCAGGTTGGACACCGCCTGCTCGATGAGGTGCACGCCGCCCACCACGTCCAGGTCCCGCTCGACCTCGGTCTCGACGCGGATGTCCCGGTCGATCGCCGCCTGCTGGAACTGGCCGACCACGGTCCGGACGATCCGCGTCGCCGCGGCCGAGGACATCGCGATCGACGCGTCGTCCGACTGGCGCTCGAGGCCGGCGAGGGCGAGCAGGTCCTCGATGATCGCCTCGAGCCGCTCGGCGTTGCGGGCGATCACGCCGACGAACCGCCGCGTCGTGCCGGAGAGGTCCTCGTCGCCGGACTCGAGCAGCGTCTCCGCGTAGCCCTTCACGTTGGTGATCGGCGTCCGCAGCTCGTGCGAGACGTTGGCCGCGAACTCGCTCCGCAGCCGCTCGAGCCGGCGGAGCTGCGTGATGTCCGTCAGCAGGACGAGCAGGCCGAGCCGGCCGCGCTCGGCGTCGATGAGGGGCTCGATCGTCACCCGCACGATCCGGTCGCCGGTCTCGACGTCGCCCTCGATCGACTCGTCGGCCTCGGTCGCCGCCTCGAGCAGGTCGTTGAGGGTGCGGTTGCGGGCGACCTCCTGCAGCATGCGCCCGCGGACGTGGACGCGCTCGTCGATGCCCAGCAGCGCGTCGGCCCGCGGGTTGGAGCGCAGGACCCGCTGGTCCTTGTCCAGGGCGACCATGCCCGCCGACATCGACTGCAGCATCGCCCGCTGCTCGGCGGCTCGGGCCCCGAGCTGCTCCACCCGCTGCTCGAGCTGGGCCGCCATCTCGTTGAGCCCCTCGGCGAGCCCCCCGAGCTCGCGGCTCTCGAGGGCGTCGACGCGGTGGCCGAGGTCGCCGGCGGCGAAGCGCCGGGCGGCGTCGGCGAGGCGGTCGATCCGGTCGTCCACGCGGCGGGAGACCATCCGGAGCGTGCCGAGGGCGACGACGAGCAGGGCGGCGAGCGCGACCAGCACGCCCCCGGCCAGTCCGCGGGCGGGCAGGCCCTCGAGCCGGTCGAGCTCCAGTCGGCCGCGGAGGACGCCCATGGGGCGGCCGGCCGCGTCGTCGATCCGCACCGCCGCGTGCAGGGCGTCGGCGCCGGAGCGGGCGGATGGTCGCAGGGCGTCGCCGCGGCCCTCGGCCAGGGCCTCGCGCACCTCCTCGAGCGTCCCCGCGGCCGGGCGGCCGGCGCCGGGGCGCAGCGAGCGACTCACGAGGTCGCCGTCGGGATCGTGGAGGATCAGCGCGATGCCGGCGTCCGCCCCGAGGGCGGCGAGGGTCGCGTCGAGCCGCTCGGGATCGCCGGTCTCCAACGCGGGCGCGACGGCGGCTGCGGCGAGGGGAAGGGCGCGGTCGAGGATTCCGCGGGCGTGGGCCCGCTCCTCGTCCTGCGCGAGCCGCGTGGTCGCGACGACGGCCACGATGCCGGTGGCCGCGTGCGCGAGCACCAGCGGCACCGCGAACTGCCGGAAGAGCGACTGACGGGGCAGGTCAGTCCTCCCCGACCGCGGCCGGCAGCGCCTCGGCGAGTCGATAGCCGACGCCGCGGACCGTCTCGATCAGCGGGCCGTACTCGCCGAGCTTGCGGCGCAGCGCGGTGACGTGGACGTCCACCGTGCGGCGGCTGAGCACGGTGTTGCCGCCGTGCACCGCGGCGATGATCTGGTCCCGCGTCCGCACGAAGCCGGGGCGCGAGGCGAGGTACCGGAAGATGCCGAACTCGGTCACCGTGAGGTCGATCTGGCGCTCGGCCGCGACCACCGTGTGGCGATCGGTGTCGATCACCACCGAGCCGCCCGCGAGCCGCAGCCGTCCGGCCTCGTCCGGCTCGTCCGGCACCGCGTCGGGCCGGCGGCGGCGCAGGACGTTCTTCAGCCGGGCCATCAGCACCTTGGGGCTGAAGGGCTTGGTGACGTAGTCGTCGGCCCCGAGCTCGATGCCGGTCACGACGTCCGCCTCCTCCCCCTTGGCCGTGACCATGAGGATCGGCAGGTCGCGGGTCCGGCTCTCCCACCGCAGGCGACGGCAGATCTCCAGCCCGTCGAGGTCCGGCAGCATGAGGTCGAGCAGCACCGCGTCGGGCGGATCCCGTTCGATGGCGGCGAGGGCTTCCTGTCCCGAGGCGATGATCCGGGCGTCGAACCCCTCCCGCTCCACGTGGAAGCGGATGAGCTCGCCGATCTCCGGCTCGTCCTCGACGATGAGCACGCGGGTCCCGGGCACGGTCGGGGCACTCCGTTCGGCCGTCGGACGCGGAAGGGGCGGCACCTCCACCACGGGCGGGGCCGGCTTCTCCCTCCGTTCCTTGCGACGAGCGCGGGATCCTACGGGTGGGGTGTTCACGCCTCGTTCATATCCGGTTCGCCGCCGCCTGACGAGTCCGATTCGCGCCGAACCCGGGTCCCGCCGCCGTGGTTCCCGGACGCGGCTGGGCTCCCGGAGGGCCCCCGGCCGATGACGGTGAGGCACATGCCCGCGCGGTGGGTGCGTCCCGGGCGACGGGGCACGCGCAGCGATCCGGTCGCCGCGGCTCCCCCGGCTCGACAGGAACGCGCCGAAGTCGGCACAATGCCTCGACTTCCGGACTCGACCGGAGGGCGGCCCCGCACGGAGGCGGCGGGCCGAGCATGATGCGAGGAGACCCGGCCATGGACAGGCCAGCGCCGCTCGTCACCGTCGGAGGTCGTCGCCCGCGCGTCGCCGCCGCGGTCGCGCTGGCCGCCGCCGGCCTCGCCGCCGCGCTCGGCGGCTGCGAGCGGAGCGTCGACCGGCAGGCGAGCCTCGAGCTCGCCCAGCCCCGCACCAGCGGGGGCGTCTTCCTCGACTCCGACGACCCCGTCCGGCTGCGGGACGTGGCGGCAGCCCTCGACGAGCTCGACTACATGGGCACCGGGCCCGACGGTCGGGTCGTCCGCCGCCCCGAGCCGGTGCTGCCCGAGGCCTTCCCGGCCGGCCGGGCCGACCTGCCGCGGGGGGCCGCGGACGCCGTCACGGATGGCGCATCGGATGCGTCAGGTGCCATGGAGCGCAGGCGGGGCGTGGAGGAGCTCGTGGCCGCCGCCGATCCCGCCGATCCCGCCGACGCGGCCGCCGGGGCGGACCCGCCGGGCTCGGGCGGCGCGGACGCTGATCGCACCGTGGAGGCCGAGGATCCGGACGACGAGGAGACCGCCGGCGACGATGCCGCCGCCGCGGGGGCCCGGCCCGACCCGGGCGATCGCTGGTCCTCGGCCGCCGCCACCCCGCCGCGGCTGCCCGCCCCGCCGGAGCCGCCGCTGGGCTCGGTGGAGCTGATCGAGCTGCCGCGCCTGAGCGACGTCGAGCTCACCGACATGCTCGACCGCCTCGTCCTCGAGGTGCAGTCGGTCCGCGGCTACGTCGAGGCGACCGGCGACCGCACGCTCGCCGCCCGGCTGCCGTCGGTCCCGCGCGGGGTCCAGTCCGTCGTCACCCTCGTGCGTCCCGCGGCCGAGCGGATCAAGGTGCTTCGCGTCGGCCGCCGCACCTTCGCGTCTCAGCCGCCGCAGCTGTGGATCCTCGGCGTCTCGATCGGCCGCGACGGCGGACTCGAGTCGAACGACGACCTCTCGCTGCTCCGGCCGGTGGTCGACGGAGCGATCGCCGCGATGCAGGTGATCCGCGACGACCTCGGCGTCCTCGACCTCGAGAAGACGCTGGTCAAGCTCAGCTACGTCGACGCCGACTCGGCGCTGTCCACGCTCGCGGGCATGGGCATCCTCACCGTGGACGCCCCGGAGGAGATGCCCGAGCAGGTCACCTTCGAGCGTCTGCCCATCGTCCTGAAGATGCCCGACCCGAGCCCCGAGTCGCGCGGGCTCGTCGGTGCCGACCTGCAGGTCGGCCGCGGCGAGTTCGGCGTCTCGCTCACGCCGTCGGTGGCCGGGCAGCTCAACGACGACACGATCGCCTCGCCCACCACGCAGCTCATGGTGCTCTGGCATCCGGCGCATCCCGGTCAGTTCAGCCGCGTTCGCGCCCTGATCGACGACTACATCGACCGGCCGGCGAAGCAGATCTTCGTCGAGGGCCTGGTGCTCGAGATCTCCGACGAGGGCCTCAAGGACCTCGGCATCGAATGGCAGCTCAACGAGGGGCCGGTCAACTGGCGATTCGGCTCGCCGCGCGCCGACGGCCAGACCGACACCCTCGACCTGCAGCAGGACGACCTGGACTTCTGGCGGGTCTTCACGCGCGACTTCGAGTGGAAGTGGTCGCTCCGCATCCGCTCGCTCATCGAGGACAAGAAGGCGGAGGTGCTGAGCCGTCCGAGCGTGCTGACCCTCGACAACCGCCAGAGCACGATCCGCGTCGGTGAGGACATCCCGATCGCGACGTCCACCGAGGGCACCGCCGGCAACACCAACCGCATCTCGTTCTCGTTCAAGTACCTGCCCACCGGCATCCTGCTCAACATCCGCCCGCGGGTGAACGAGGCCAACGACGAGGTGTCGATGCTGATCGACACCATCGTCTCGGCGGTGGTGCCGAACGCCGACCTCGTGATCCGCTCCAACGAGGGCGACGAGCTCGCCTCCGCCCCCACGGTCTCCACCCGCCGCGTGCAGACCTACGCCCGCATCCGCAACAACACGCCGTTCATCATCGGCGGCCTGGTGAGCCGCGAGGACTCGACCACCGTCGACAAGGTGCCGCTGCTGGGCGACCTGCCGCTGGTCGGCAACCTCTTCCGGGCCGAGCGGGCCGAGCGCGAGAAGCGCGAGGTGATCATCGTCCTCACGCCGTTCATCCTGCCCGACGACAGCGAGCTCGCCCGCACGCTGCCGAAGGCCGACGACCTCTTCGACACCGTCGGCCAGACGCTCTTCCGCGACAGCTACCGCATCCGGCCGGATGACGTGCTCGACGTGCACTTCCTGCAGGACAGCGAGCACCTCCAGGCCTACCGCGAGCGGGCCCGGACCGCGATCCGCCGCAACTTCACCCTCGCCGAGCGCGAGCCGTTCCGCAGCTTCGACGGCGATCGGATGCCCGGCGAGCGGGTCCTCGTGACGCGGATGATCCACTCCATGATCGCCCGCCTCGGCGTGGACGCGGCGGTGCGGGTCGACCGCACGGTGCTGCTCGAGGGGCGCCGGGCGAGCGGCTACGACGTGCGGTTCCTGAGCGACGTCATGGCCCGGCTGTCGGGCTCGGTGGGCTACGAGAGCTTCTTCCGCAAGTACCCGGGGCGGGCCCTCGTCATCCAGTGGACGTGGGACCCGGAGATGGAGGACGACGTCGAGACCCGGCCGGTCCCCCAGATCAGCGTCGTCGCCTGCCCCGACCGCGAGGCGTGGCGCCGTCTGTCCTGGGAGCTGAATCGCCCGCGGCCCGACGGCATGCAGCGGGCGTCGGTCGTGCTCGCGTCCGAGGAGGACGTCGTCCGGCTCCGCCGGGCCCTGGCGCTGCGGCGCACCGTGGAGCTCAACGGCGGCTGGGACGCGATGACCCTCTCGAGCGTCAACGTCGGCCGCGTGCTGCTCGTGCCCGACTTCGACGATGCCGCGGTGCACGTCCTCGACCGCGAGGTCGCCCGCGCCTTCGCCCACACCGCCCACACCGAGGGCACGGTGCTCGAGGCGATGCGGGAGGCGATGCGGGCCCTCGACGCGGAGCTCGCCGAGCCGGCCCGGCCCCGGGGCCTGCGGCCGGGGTCCGGCTGATCCCGGCCCGCCCGGCGGCGGGTACGCTTGGCGCATGAGCGACGCCTCCGCCGTGCCTCCCGCCGATCCCCGCGCCGTGCCCGGCGCAGCTCCGACCACCGCGCCCGCCGCCGGTCCCGCGGACACGAGTCCGGTCGACCCCGACGCCCCGCCGAGCTGGCTCGCCGACCCCGAGCGCGTGGCCGAGCACGAGCGGTGGCTGCTCGAGCTCACCGGCCTGCCCACCGCGGCCGGGCGCGAGGAGCACGTGGTGGCGTGGATCGAGGCGTGGACCCGCGAGCGCGACCTGACGCTGGAGCGCGACGCGCACGGCAACCTCTCGATCACCGGCGCCGGCGGCGAGGATGGCCCGCCCCTCGTGCTGCAGGCCCACCTCGACCATCCCGCCTTCGTGGTGGAGGACGTGGCCGAGGACGGCTCGCTCGACCTGACGTTCCGCGGCGGCGTGCGCGACCCGTACTTCGTCGGGGCCCGCATCGTGCTGCTCACGGGCGACGGCCGCCGGCACGGCGCGGTGGTCACCGCCAGCGAGCGGCTCGAGCCGCTGCGGCGGTGCCGGGCCGAGCTCGACGACGCGAGTGCGGAGGTGCCGCCGGGGTCGATCGGGGTGTGGGAGCTCGAGGCCCCGTCGATCGAGGACGGCGTGCTGCACGCCCCGGCGGTGGACGACCTCGCGGGGCTCGCCGCCGCCCTCGCGGCGGTGGACGCCTGCCGTCAGCGCGGCACGAGCCGCGACGTGCGGCTGTTCCTCACGCGGGCCGAGGAGATCGGCTTCGTGGGAACGGTGGCCGCGTGCGAGAGCCGGTCCCTGCCCGAGGGCGTCGACCTCGTGACCCTCGAGACCTCCCGCAGCTTCGCCGACTCGCCGATCGGGGGCGGCCCGATCGTCCGCGTGGGCGACCGGGTGAGCACCTTCGACCCGGGGCTCACCGCCCTCGCCGGCGAGGTGGCGGCGTCGATCGCGGGCGAGCACGAGGACTTCCGCTGGCAGCGCCGGCTGATGGCGGGCGGGGCCTGCGAGGCGACGATGTTCGTGCGCAGCGGCTACCGGGCCACGTGCCTGTGCCTGCCGCTGGGCAACTATCACAACATGAGCGAGCTCGACCGCGTGGAGCGGGAAGCGCCGGAGCGGGCGACGATCGCCCGCGAGCTCATCGCGGTGCGGGACTTCCACGGCCTGGTGCGGCTGCTGGTGGGCATGGCCGAGTCCACGCCGGGCGGCGACCCGGTCCGCGAGCGGCTGATCCGCCGCTATCAGTCGCTGCGCTGGGTGCTGGAACGGTGAGCCCCGAGGGGGGCGGCGGGGGAGCCGACGGGACCGGCGAGCCGCCGCGGCCGCTCTCGATGCGGTCCCTGGTCGCGGTCGCGGTGGCCGAGGCGGGGGAGGCGGCCCGCGGGCCGCACGGCCTCGCTCACTGGGCACGGGTGATGGAGAACGGCCTGCGGCTCGCCGCCCTCAGCGGGGCCTCCTCGCGGGTGGTGATGGCCTTCGCGGTGCTGCACGACGCCTGCCGCGGTCCGCGGGGCTCGGATCCCGGGCACGGGCGGCGGGCGGCGGCGTTCGCCGCGTCGCTGCCGCCGGACGTCCTGCCGCTCGAGCACGAGGAGATGTCGCTGCTGGTCGAGGCGTGCGCCGGCCACGAGGACGGGGTGGTGGCGGCCGACACGACGATCGGCACCTGCTGGGACGCGGACCGGCTCGACGCTCCGCCGGACTCGCCGGCGGCCCGGCGGGAGCCGTGCACCGGCGCGGGGGCGGATCCCGACCTGCGGTCCTGGGCCCGGCGCCGGCGCGAGGAGGCCCACGTGCCGCCGGAGACGATCGCCGACTGGGGGCTCGACCCCGCCGCGGTGATGATCGAGGGCTGGCGCTGAGGGGCCCGGGCGCGGCCGCGCCCGCCCGCGGTATCCTCGGCCGCATGAGCGAACGCGATCTCGTCGGCCGCCGGGCCCTCGTCGGCGGCGCCTCCCGCGGCATCGGGCGGTCCGTTGCCCTCGCCCTCGCCGCCCGCGGCGCGTCGGTGGTGGTGCTCGCCCGGGACCGTGACGCCCTCGAGCAGGTCCGGGACGAGCTGCACGCCGAGGACGGCCAGCGGCACGCGGTGCTGCCGGTGGACTACGACGACTGGCGGGCGGTGGCCGGCCTCGCCCGCCGCGAGGTGGGCGACGGCGGGCCGGTGCACATCCTCGTCCACAACACCGGCGGGCCTCCCGGCGGCCGCGCGATCGACGCCGAGCCCGGAGCCTACGAGGCGGCCTTCCGGCAGCACCTGCTCTCGGGTCAGGCCCTGGTGCAGGCGGTCGTCCCCGCGATGCGGGAGGCCGGCTGGGGCCGGATCGTCAACGTCATCTCGACGAGCGTGATCACGCCGATCCGCAACCTCGGCGTGTCCAACACCATCCGCGGGGCGGTGGCCAACTGGGCCCGCACCCTCGCGGTCGAGCTCGCCCGCGACGGCATCACGGTCAACAACGTCCTGCCCGGCTACACCGACACCGACCGCCTGCGGTCGCTGCTCGAGAAGCGGGCCGAGCGCGAGGACCGCAGCCCCGACGCGGTGGTGGCGGACGCCCTCGGCACCATCGCGATGGGCCGGTTCGCCGAGGCGGAGGAGGTCGCCGCCGTCGCCGCGTTCCTCTGCTCCCCCGCCGCGAGCTACGTCACCGGCGTGAACCTGCCCGTCGACGGCGGCCGGCTGGCGGGCCAGTGAGCGCGGGCCCCACGAGCGGCGTGGCCGGCGGCGCCGCGGCGTCCTCCGCGGCCGCCCCCGCGACCCTGGACGCCCCCCGCGGCGACGTCCTGCACTTCATCGACGGCGAGCTGGTGCCGCCCGCCGGTGGCGAGTGGCTGGACAACGTCGAGCCCGCGACCGGCCGACCCCTCGGCCGCATCGCCCGCGGCACCGCGGCCGACGTCGACGCCGCGGTGGCGGCGGCGGTGCGGGTGCGCCCCGAGTGGGCCGGCGCTCCCGCGGCCGATCGGGCCGACTGGCTCGACGCCCTCGCCGACGCGATCGAGGCTCATCTCGAGCCGCTCGCCCGGGCCGAGTCGATCGACACCGGCAAGCCGCTGGACCTCGCCCGAAGCGTCGACATCCCGCGGGCGGTGGCGAACTTCCGCTTCTTCGCCGGGGCGGTGAAGCACCGCCGGGACGAGGCGTTCATCTTCGACGCCGAGCGGGCCGCGGACACGATCAACTACGTGCTGCGGCGGCCGATCGGGGTGGCGGGCTGCATCTCGCCGTGGAACCTGCCCCTCTACCTGCTGACGTGGAAGATCGCCCCGGCCCTCGCCGCGGGATGCCCGGTCGTCGCCAAGCCGAGCGAGGTCACGCCGCTCACCGCCCACCTGCTCGGCGTGATCGCCCGCGAGGTCGGCCTGCCCGCGGGCGTCCTGAACCTGGTGCACGGCCTCGGCGGGGAGGCGGGGGCGGCGATCGTCGCCCACCCGGACGTGCCCGCGATCTCCTTCACCGGCGGCACCGCCACCGGACGGGCGATCGCCTCGGTCGCGGCCCCGATGTTCAAGCACCTCTCGCTCGAGCTCGGCGGCAAGAACCCGGCGATCGTCTTCGACGACGCCGACCTCGACGCCGCGATCCCCGGGGTGACGCGGTCGGCCTTCGCCAACCAGGGGCAGATCTGCCTGTGCGGCTCCCGGCTGCTGGTGCAGCGCGGCGTCCTCGACCGCGTGGTCGAGGGCGTGGTCCGGCGGGCCCGGGCGATGGGCTGCGGCGATCCGCTCGAGGCGGGGACGCGGCAGGGGGCGCTGGTCTCGGCTGCGCACCGCGACAAGGTCGAGGCCGCGATCGCGCGGGCCCGGGCCGAGGGCGGCGAGATCCTCTGCGGCGGACGCCGTCCCGATCCCGCGTCGCTGCCGGAGCGGGTGCGGGAGGGCTTCTTCGTCGAGCCGACCGTGATCACCGGGCTCGGGCCGACGTGCGCGACCAACACCGAGGAGATCTTCGGCCCGGTGGTCACGATCCTGCCGTTCGGGGACGAGGACGAGGCGGTGGCGATCGCCAACGCGACCGACTACGGCCTCGCGGCGTCCGTCTGGACCCGCGACCTCGATCGGGCGCACCGGACCGCCGGCCGCGTGGAGGCCGGGATCTGCTGGATCAACTGCTGGCTCGTCCGCGACCTGCGGACGCCCTTCGGCGGCGTGAAGGCCAGCGGCGTCGGGCGCGAGGGCGGCGACGAGGCGCTGCGGTTCTTCACCGAGCCCACGAACGTGTGCCTTCGACTGTCGTGAGCCCCGGGGCGGCGTAGACTCCGGCGATGAGCACCTCCGCCCACGACAGCCGCCGCGCTCCCGAGCCGGTGGGCGCGTACCCGCACGCCCGCCGCGTCGGCAACCTCCTCTTCCTCAGCGGCGTCGGCCCGCGGCAGCGGGGATCGAAGGAGATCCCCGGCGTCACGCTCGACGCGGACGGGACCGTCGTCGCCAAGGACATCGCGGCCCAGTGCGCCTCGTGCTTCGGGAACGTGAAGGCGATCCTGGAGGACGCGGGCTCCTCGTGGGACAACGTGGTGGACGTGCTGGTGTTCCTGACCGACATGGAGCACGACTTCGCCGAGTACAACCGCGTCTACGCCGAGTGGTTCGCGGGCGAGGGCAAGCCGAATCCCACGCGGACCACGATCGAGATCAACCGCCTGCCGACGCCGATCGCGGTCGAGGTGAAGGTCGTGGCGACGATCGACTGATGCGGACGAGGGGGGAGCGATGAGTGGCGGCGGAACGCGCCCCGGCGCGCACCCAGTGGCGGACGGAGCCGGGCACGGGACGGGGCCGCGCCCGCGGATCGCGGTGGTGGGGGCCGGCGTCTCCGGCCTCAGCTGCGCCGCCTGCCTGCTCGCGGCGGGCGCCGAGGTCACCGTGCTCGCCCGCGAGGTCTCGCCCGCCAACACCTCCGACGTGGCGGCCGCGTTCTGGTACCCGTACCGCGCCGGGCCGCGGGAGCGGGTCGCGGCCTGGGGGGCGACGACCTACCGGCGGCTCCGGGCCCTCGCGGCGGATCCCGCCACCGGCGTGGTGCGGCGGCCGATCGTGCACCGCTACGCCGGCCCCGCTCCCGAGCCGTGGTGGAACGGTCCCGTCGAGGACTTCCGTCCGCTCGAGGACGCCGACCGCTTCGGGCCGTGGATCGACGGCTACCGCTACGTGACCTACCTCGCCGACACGAGCCGCTACATGCCGTGGCTCGCGGCCCGGGTCGAGGGCGCGGGGGGACGGATCGAGCGGGCCGAGGTCGGGTCGCTGGACGAGCTGCGCGGGCGGTTCGACGGCGTGGTGGACGCCGCGGGCGTCTTCGCCCGCCGGCTCGCCGGGGACGAGGCGGTCTTCCCGATCCGCGGGCAGGTGGTCGTCGTCCGCAAGCCGGCCGGCTTCCGGGACGAGATCCGCGAGTCGGCCTGCCGGTACGTCGTGCCGCGGCACGAGGACGTCGTCCTCGGCGGCACGTCCGACGACGGGGAGTGGTCGCGCGAGCCGAGCGAGCGCGACGCGGCGGCGATCGTGGACGGCTGCCGCGAGCTGTGCCGCGAGCTCGACGCGGCCTTCGCCTCGTCGCGCCCGCCGGAGGTCCTCGATCACCGCGTCGGCCTGCGGCCCGGGCGGGCCGAGGTGCGGCTGGAGCTCGAGGACGCCGGCGGGCTGCCGGTGGTGCACGACTACGGTCACGCGGGGGCGGGGTTCACGCTGTCGTGGGGCTGCGCCGAGGACGCGGCGCGGCGGCTGATGGCCGCGGTGACGGGGGAGACGGTGGACGCGGCGGCGGTCGTCGCGGCCCGGGGCGGGGACGAGGACGACGACGCGGGCGGCGCGTGAGCGCCGGCCGGTGGAGGCGACGGCGATGCGGACGGCGATGCGAACGGCGATGCGAACGGCCATGCGGACGGCGACGCGGACGGCGACGGACGGCGGGCGCGAAGCGGCGGTCCCGGCGGCGGGGGCCTCCGCGCGGGCGGCGGCGCGAACGCGGACGCGGAGTCGACGACGCACGGGGCGGCGCGCCGTGGCGGGGCTGGCGGCCGCGGCGGTGGCCGCGGGGGCCGGACTCGGCGGCTGCGCGCCGTCGTCCCCGGTGACGCACGAGACCGTCATCGAGATGAGCCGCACCCCGGGCAACGTGACGGTCTCGCCGGACGGACGCATCTTCGCGAGCCTGCATCCCTTCGGCGAGCCGGAGGCCGAGCGGGTGGTCGAGATCCTGCCGGACGGGCCGCGGACGCGTCCCTTCCCGCCGCGGTGGAGCGGACCGCGGGCCTCGCCCGGGGCGGGCGATCCCGCCGCGCCGGGCATCGCCGCGATCATCGGCGTCGAGGCGGACGAGGCCGGTCGCCTGTGGATGCTCGACATGGGCGGCGAGGGCCTCGCCCCGCGGCTGATCGGATGGGACCTCGCGGCCGACGAGCTCGTGGCCGCGATCGACCTCGGGCCGGTGGCGACGCCGGCGAGCTTCATGCAGGACCTCGCGGTCGACGTGGCCCGCGACCGCGTCTACATCGCCGACGCGGCCCCGGGGTCGGGCGACGGTGCCGCCGGGCGGCCGGCGATCGTGGTGGTCGACCTCGCCGCGGAGCGTGCCCGCCGCGTCCTCGCCGGGCACGCGTCGGTGATGCCCGAGGACGTGGATCTCGTGGTGGACGGCCGCGTCCTGACCCTGCCCGGTCCCGACGGCGAGCCGGTGCCCGCCCGCGTCGGCGTCAACCCGATCGAGCTCGGCCCCGGCGGCGAGAGCGTCTACTGGGGGGCGATGAACGGCACCGCGATCTGGCGGCTCGACGCGGCCCTGCTCGCGGACTTCGACGTGCCGGCGGACGTCCTCGCGGCCCGGGTCGAGCGGCACGCCGACAAGCCGGTGAGCGACGGCTTCGGCGTGGCGCGGGACGGGCGGATCCTCGTGACCGCCATCGGCGAGGACGCCATCGTGCTCGCCGAGCCGGACGGGCCGCCGCGGACGATCGAGGGACTGCCCCGCCTGCCGTGGCCCGACGGGATCGGCGGCGGGCCGGACGGCTGGTTCTACGTGGCCGTCAACCAGCTCCACCGCCATCCGGCCCTCGCCGGCGGGCGGGACCTGGTCGACGGGCCGATGCGCATCCTGCGGTTCCGGATGCCGGGGCTCGTCCCCGAGCTCGGGCGGTGAGCGACGAGGATCCCGCGGGCGGCCCGGGACCGGCACGGCCGTCCCCGGGGGCCGGAACGCCTTCGCCGCCCTCGCCGCCTTCGCCGGCCTCCCCGTCCCCGGCGGCCGCGGACGGGCCCGCCCCGATGGTGGTCCCGGCGGCGGTCGAGCGGCTCGGCGCGGGGCAGGTGGGTCGCGACGGACCGGACCTCGTCGCGGTCGAGGCGCCGCTCGCGCTGGACCTCGAGCACGGCGGAGGCGGGGGCGCGGGCGGGGGCGACGGCGAGCGCCGCCGCGACCGGGTGATGACCACCCTCCGCACCCCCGGCCACGACGTCGAGCTCGCGGTCGGCTGGCTGTGGACCGAGGGCGTGATCGCGAGCGGGCGCGACGTGGTGGCGGCGTCGCCGTGCCCGACCGCGGCGGCGGCGGGCGAGGACGTGCTGCGGGTCCGGCTGCGGCCGGGCCTCGCGGTGGACCTCGGCCGGACGGTGCGGATCGGCACCGTCACCGCGGCGTGCGGGGCGTGCGCGCGGCCGGTGGGGGCGACGTCGCCCGCGGCGGGGAGCGACACCGGGGGGGCCGTGCGGCCCGGCGAGGAATCGCCGGACGACGTCCGCGTCCCGCTCGCCGCGCTGCTCGCGGCCCCCGAGGCGATGCGGGCGGCGCAGCCGGGCTTCCGTCACTCCGGCGGCCTGCACGCCGCGGCCCTGGTGGACCGGGACGGGCGCGTGCGGTGGATCCGCGAGGACATCGGCCGGCACAACGCCGTCGACGCGGTGCTCGGCGCCTGGCTCGGCGCGGCCGCGCGGGCGGCGGCCGGGGCCGAGGCGGCGCCGCCGGCGATCGCCTCGCTGATGCTCGTGGTGAGCAGCCGGGCCGGCTACGAGATCGTGCAGAAGGCCGCCGCCGCGGGGATCCGCGTGGTGGCGTCGGTCGGCGGGGCGAGCAGCCTCGCGATCGACGTGGCCCGGCGGGCCGGGCTCACGCTCGCGGCGTTCGTGCGCGACGGGCGGGCGTCGGCGTACGCCCGCCGGGATCGGCTGGTCGGCCCCGAGGGCGGCTGACCGAGGACGGCAAGGCGCCCCGTGCCGCCGACCGGTGGGGTCCGGCCGGCATCACGCGGGGCGGGCGGATCCGGCGGGACGACGTCCCCCCTGTCCGCGGTCCCTGTCCGCGGCCCGTGCTCGACGCCCGGGCTGACGTCGCGAGGCCGCGCCGGCGGGACCGCGCGATCCCGACCGCGCAGGTCGGGCTTCGGCGACCTCCCGGCGCGGCTGCGCGGCCGGGGTCGGATCGTGCGGCCTGCGCGGCGCGTGCCGGCGGCGACCGGCCCGGTCACCGATTGCGGCGGATGCGGCTGGCGACGATCCTGCGCGGTGGACGATTCCCCCGACGCGGGTGCATGCATGCCGACGGACCCCGCCGCGCGGCATGCCGGCCGAGTCCCTCGGAGCCCGCGGCGGCGGCGATCGTCCGGGAGGCTCCCCATGAAGCTCCGGCTGCATCGCAACACGATCCGGCTCCGGCTCGACGCCCGGGACCTGCGGAGGCTCGGCCGCGGCGAGTCCGTCTCGCATGCGCTGATCTTCGGCCCGGGCGAGGATCAGCGGTTCACCTACGAGCTTCGACTCGACGACGCCGGCGGCGAGATCACCGCCGAGCTCGCCGACCGGGCGGTGATCGTCCGCATGCCCCGGTCGGTGGCCGAGGACTGGGCCGCGGGCGACCAGGACGGCATCGAGGCGGCCCAGTTCGTCGACGACGAGCGAATGCTGGGCGTGCTGATCGAGAAGGATGCCGACTGCGGGCACGCCCGCCGGGACGCGTCCGGCACCGGCGACGCACACGCGGCCTGAGCCGCGGGACGCGTGCGGTCCCCCGCCCCCCGGGGCCCGAGCGGGCGGCCCCGGGGGTCTGCCCCGCCAGGCCCGCCCGCCCCCGGCCCCCCCTCGCCGCACGGTGTTTGCCTCCCGCCCCCGCCGGCGGGACGATGACGAGCGTGCCCCGTCCCGATCCCGAGTCCGAGCCCGCCGCCGAGCCCGCCGCCGAGCTCGCCCCTGCTTCGGCCGCCGATCCCGCCGCCGAGCCCGCCGCCAGCCCGTCGACGCCGCCGCGGACCCCGCCGGACCCGTCGGCCTCGCCGCCCGCGTCGTCACCCGGTGACGCATCGCCGCACGCCGCGAGCGCCCGTCCCCCGGCCCGGTTCGCCGACCTCACCGTCTCCTCGCCCAAGCGGGTCGCCGGCGGCCTCCCCGCCGTCGCCTCGACCCTCCGCCACCTCCGCGACGCCGGTCACGGCCCGGTCGAGGGGATCGCCGCCCTCCGCCGGATGAACCAGACGGACGGCTTCGACTGCCCCGGCTGCGCCTGGCCGGACCCCGACGAGAAGCGGTCCTTCCTCGCGGAGTACTGCGAGAACGGGGCCAAGGCCTTCGCCGAGGAGGCGACCCGCCGCCGGGCGGACGCGGCCTTCTGGGCCCGGCACTCGATCGAGGCCCTCCGCGGCTGGACCGACCACGAGCTCGGCCGCGCCGGCCGCCTCGTCGAGCCGCTGGTCCGCCGGCCGGGCGACGACCGGTATCGGCCGATCGACTGGGACGCCGCCCTCGACCTCGTCGCGGAGGAGCTCGCCCGCGTGCGGACCACGCCCGAGCGCGCCGTCTTCTATACGTCCGGCCGCACGAGCAACGAGGCGGCGTTCGCGTACCAGCTCCTCGTCCGCCGCTTCGGCACCAACAATCTGCCCGACTGCTCGAACATGTGCCACGAGTCGAGCGGCGTCGGCCTCGCCGAGACGATCGGGAGCGGCAAGGGCACGGTGCGGCTCCGCGACGTCGAGACGGCCGAGCTGATCATCGTGATGGGCCAGAACCCGGGCACGAACCACCCCCGGATGCTCACCGCCCTGCAGGCGGCCAAGCGGAACGGGGCGGTGATCGTCGCCGTCAATCCGCTGCCCGAGGCGGGGCTGGTCGCGTTCCGGCATCCGCAGCACGTCCGCGACCTCGTCGGCGGGGCGACGCGGCTCGCCGACGAGTGGATCCGCGTCCGCATCGGCGGCGACATCGCGTTCCTCAAGGGCGTGATGCGGCACCTCGACGAGATGGAGCGGCGGGCCCCCGCCACCATCTTCGACCGCGGCTTCCTCGAGCTCCGCACCGAGGGTCTGGACGCGTTCCTCGCCGACCTGCGCCGCCACGAGCTCGCCGACCTCGAGGCCGAGAGCGGGATCGACCGGGCGGCGATGGAGCGGGTCGCCCGGCTGGTGGCCGAGCGACCGCGGACGATCGTCACGTGGGCGATGGGCCTGACCCAGCACCGCCACGGCGTCGCCAACGTGCGCGAGATCGTGAACCTGCTGCTGCTGCGGGGGGCGATCGGGCGTCCCGGCGCCGGGGCGTGTCCCGTCCGCGGCCACTCCAACGTGCAGGGCGACCGCACCGTCGGCATCACCGAGCGGCCGACGCGGGCGCTGCGCGACGGCCTCGAGCGGACCTTCGGCTTCGCCCCGCCCCGCGACCCGGGGCTCGATACCGTGGGAGCGATCGCGGCGATGGAGCGGGGCGAGGTCGACGTCTTCACGAGCATGGGCGGCAACTGGCTCTCGGCCACGCCCGACACCGACCGGGTCGCCGCCGGGCTCGCCCGCTGCCGGCTCACGGTGCACGTCTCGACCAAGCCCAACCGCAGCCACCTCGTGCCCGGGGCGACGTCGCTCATCCTGCCGGCCCTCGGCCGCAGCGAGCGCGACGAGCAGGCGGCGGGCGAGCAGCTCGTCAGCGTCGAGAACTCGATGGGGATCGTGCACGCCTCCCGCGGCGACCGCGACCCGGCGAGCGCGGAGCTCCGCAGCGAGCCCTGGATCGTCGCCCGGCTCGCGGCGGCGATGGAGCGGGCGGGGGCGCTGCCGCCGATCGAGCCGCCCGCGGACGGCCCCGCGGCGGCGGCGATCGCGGCGGGGGCGACGACCGCGGACGGGCGCCTCGACTGGACGCGGCTGGCCGGGGACTACGCGCGGATCCGCCACCTGATCGAGGCGACGATCCCGGGCTTCGCGGACTACGACCGCCGCGTGCGCGAGCCGGGCGGCTTCGAGCTCCCCAATCCGCCGCGGGACGGCGACTTCGACGCGGTGGGCGGCCGGGCCCGCTTCACGCTCAACGCGGTGCCGCGGTTCGAGCAGGCCGACGATCAGCTGCGGATGATGACGATCCGCGCGCACGATCAGTTCAACACCACGATCTACGGCATGGACGACCGCTACCGGGGCGTGCGGGGCGAGCGGCGGGTGGTCTTCATGCACGAGGCCGACCTGGCCGAGCGCGGCCTCGCCCCCGAGGCCGTGGTGGACCTCGAGTCGGAGTTCGCCGGCCGCACCCGCCGGGTCGAGCGGTGGATCGCGATCCCGTACGACGTGCCGTGGGGCTGCTGCGCGACCTACTTCCCCGAGGCGAATCCCCTCATCCCGCTGGAGGACGTCGCCGAGGGGAGCCGCACGCCGGCGAGCAAGCTGGTGATGGTGCGGGTGCGGGCGAGTGCCGCGCCGAGGGACGCCGTGGCGCGGCGACCGGAATCGGCGTCCTGACGTCACCGTCCGCTTCAAGACTCGGGCGCACCGACGGTCAACCTCATTGCCGGTGCGGCGAGGCCGGCGCGCGCGGATCACGGCCCGAGCGACGTGGCCCGTGAGGATCCCGCGAGCATTGCCGCGATTGGCGAAGCTACCCCCGAGCCTGGCGGGGCATCTCGGTATGGTGCGAATTCCCGCCGCGTGGGCGCCGGGCCTCTCGAAGGGGATCCCGGCGTTCGAGTCGTCCGGCCCGAAGACCGGGCGGCCCGAGAGACCCCGCGGGCGCGGAAACGGAGAGGAGCATCCCATGACCGTCATGACGCGTCGCCGTCGATCCCGCGCGGATCGACGAGCCGGCTTGTTCGTTCCCGCCACGGCCTGCGCGATCGCGGTCGTCGCGGCCTCGTCCGCGGTGGGCGACGTCGGCGTGCACGTCGCCGCAGGCCCGGACGGCATCCGCCCCGGCGAGCTGGTCGACCTCGAGGTCACGATCGGCAACGACGGGGCGGGCCTGCTCGAGGACGTCGAGCTCCAGCTGGGGCTGCCGGACGGCCTCGGGACCGCCTCCGAGGCGGAGATCGAGGGCGACTGCGCGGGCTCGACCTGCGACGGGGGCGAGCTGCTGACGTTCGTGATCGACCGGCTCGCCCCGGGGACCACGCGCACGCTCCGCTACCCGATCGCGGCCGCCGGGGGCGTGGCCGACGGGACCGTGCTCGAGTTCCCGGTGACGGTGAGCGACGACGGCTCGGTCGTCGGATCCGCGTCCGCCTCCATCACGGTGGACGTCGACCGGGAGCTCGAGCTCGCCGTTGCCGAGGATCGCGGGCCCGCCCGCCCCGGCGGAGGCGTGGAGTACTCGATCGCCTGGGGGCTCCTCGACGTGAGCCCGGGCTCGCCCGGCACCACGCTCGAGGTACCCATCCCGGCCGGCACGACGGTGGTCGCGACCACGGACGGGGCGACGATCGACGAGGGCGTCGTCACGTGGTCCCTCGGGTCGCTCGGCCCGGGCGACTCGGGCGAGCATCGCCTGGTGCTCGCCGTCGACGACGACGTGACGCCCGGCTCGATCCTCGCCACCACCGCGACCCTGGCCAACGTCTTCGGCCAGTCGGTGGCGGCGGACGTCGCGACCCCGGTCGCCGGCGACCTGCCGCTGGACGTGCGCGTCGTCGCCTCGCCGGACCCGGCCCGGCCGGGCGAGCTGGTCGACCTCGAGCTCACCGTCACCAACCCCGGCGGCTTCGAGGTGTTCGACGTGGTCGCGCGGATCGACCTGCCGCAGCCGACGGGCAGCTTCAGCGAGTCGGAGTGGGGCGTCACCTGCCTCGGCAGCACGTGCGACGGGGCGGAGCGGCTCTCGCTCGCCATCGGCGACCTGCCCGCGGGCGCGAGCCGCACGTACTCGTTCCCGCTGGTGGTTTCGGGGAACGCGGGCTCCGGCCGCGTGCTCCGCGTGGAGGCGGACGTGCTCGACTCGTTCGGCTTCCAGCGCACCGCCTCGGCCGCCCTCCGCGTGGCCGACGACCGCCAGCTCGAGCTCGTGGCGGCCGAGGACCGCGATCCGGCGGTCGCGGGCTCGTCCGTGACGTGGACGCTCTCCTGGGGCGCGCGGGCCGACGGGCCGGGCCTCTTCGGCGGAACGCTCTCGCTGCCGGTGCCGCCGGGGACGAGCTTCGTCGCCGCCACCGACGGCGGCACGCTCGCGGGTGACGCGGTGACGTGGGAGCTCGGCACCCTCGCCCCCGGGACCTCGGGCGAGGTGCGGGCCACGTTCACCGTCGGCCCGCTCGTGGACGGGTCGATGATCCCCGCCCGGGCCGCCCTCGACGCCGACGACGCGGCGGCGGTGCTCGCCGAGACCGTCACCCGCGTCGTCGCCGACCTGCCGCTGGAGCTGACGGTCGCGGCGGGGCCGGATCCGGCCGAGCCGGGCGAGGACCTCGACGTCGAGCTCACCGTCGCCAACCGCGGCGGGCAGCCGCGCTTCGGGATCGAGGTGCGGCTGGACATGCCCGATGCGACCGCCGACTTCAGCGAGTCGGTCGCGGGGGCGACGTGCCCCGGCAGCACGTGCGGGCCGCGGGAGCGGGTGCGGCTGTCGCTGGTCGATCTCGACCCGGGCGAGAGCCGCACGTTCCGGCTGCCGATCTCGGTGGCCGGCTCGGCGACCCCCGGCCGGGCCCTGCCGCTGGAGGCCGAGGTGCTGGACGACTCGGGCGCGATCCGCGAGGCCGCGGCCACGGTGCTCGTGGCCACGGAGCGGACGGCGGGGCTGTCGCTCGTCGCGTCCGACGATCCCGCTCGTCCCGGCGACGAGGTCGTCTGGACGCTCACGTGGGCGAGCCGCGCCGGCGGCGACGGGGCGACGGACGCCGAGCTCGCGATGCGGTTGCCGGCGGGACTGACGTTCCTCGCGGCGACCGACGATGGCGTGCTCGAGTCCACCGCCGCGGGCGACGTCGTCCGCTGGCCCCTGGGGGCGGTGGCCCCCGGGGCGGGCGGCGAGCGCCGCGTCGTGACGCGGGTCGATCCCGCGTTCCCCGCCGGGGCGATGCTCGTGCCCGAGGCCCGGTTCGACGAGGCGGGCACGACCGCGGGCGAGCTCGTCCGGGCGTCGGACACGCTGCGGGTGGCCGCGGACGCCCCGCTCGACGTCGAGGTGACCGGCCTTGGGCAGCCCGCCGCGCCCGGCGGGGGACTCGATCTGGCGGTCGATGTCCGCAACCGCGGCGACGTGCCGCGGGAGGGCGTGGTGCTGGTGGTCGCGTACCCGGCCGGGCTCGCGTCGATCTCGGAGTCGGGGCTCCCCGGCACCTGCCCGGGCTCGACCTGCGACGGGGGCGAGCGGCTCACCGTCGAGCTCGGCACGCTGGCGGCGGGGGAGACGCTGGCCTTCGTGATCCCGGCCGAGGTCGCCGGCGGCACGCCCGCGGGCACCGTCCTGGCCCTCGACGCCGAGGCCGTGGACCTCGCCGGCGTGCAGTCCCGCGACGGCGACGCGGTGGTGATCGGCACGAGCTTCCGCGTGGCGAGCCCCGGCGACGTGAACCTCGACGGCGGGGTCGACCTGTCGGACCTCATCGCGGTGCTCAGCGCGTGGGGGCCCTGCGAGGACGCCGACGCCTGTCCCGAGGACTTCGGCGGCGACGGCAACGTCGGGATCGGCGACCTGCTCGTGCTGCTGTCGAACTTCGACTGATCGCGGCGCGGACCGCGGTCCCGCACTCCGCCGGCGACGCCCGGGCCCCGTGGCTCGGGCGTCGCCGCGCGCGGCCGCGTGGCTCGGGCGTCGTCGCGCGCGGCCGCGTGGCTCGGGCGTCGCCGCGCGCGGCCGCCGTCGTCCTCAGGCGGGCGCCCGCTCGCGCCGCAGCACCGCCCGCACCGGCGACGCGTCGAAGCCGACGAGCCGCAGCGGCGGGGCGAAGAGCTCGTACGGGCCGGGCTCCACGTGGTCGAGCACCAGTCCTTCGAGGATCGCGACCCGCCGGGCGAGGAAGCGGTGGTGGGCCACGAGCGTCTTCGCGGTCGCGAGGTCCACGCTCGGGGTGTCGATGCCGACCGTGATCGCGCCGTGGTCCGCGAGGTGGTCGACGAGCTCGGGCTCGAGCCCGGCGAAGTCCTCGGTCCACGTGCTCGGGTCGGGGAACGAGCCGGTGGCGAGGAGGATGCGCGGCCGGTCGAGGGGCGCGTCGCCGAGGTCGCCCACGCCGATGCGGGTGCCGGGGGCGACCCGCACCCGGATCACGCGGCACGGGCCGATGAAGTGCTCGAGCGGCATCGCGTCGATCGCGGGCGCCCCGGGGCCGGTGCCGTAGTGGTTCATGCCGTCGGCGTGGCTGCCGAGGTGCACCGTCGTCCGCAGGGTCGAGAGCGTGAGGTGGTCGCCGCGCTCCATGTCCATGAGCACCTCGCGGGACGGCGGGGTGTCGCCCGGGAAGACCGCGAGCGACGGCGTGATCGGCGGCGAGCAGTCGATGAGCGTGCCCGCGTCGTCGGGGGTGCTCGCGGCGCGCGCGCCGTCCGCGGCGTCCGCGGCCCGCTCGCCACCCGCGCTCATCGGATCTCCCACCCCGGCTCCTCCGACATGCGGCTGCGGACGTAGGCGTACGCGAGGCCGGTGAGCACCGCGGCGAGGGCGAGGAAGATGAACATGGGCAGGATGAAGCTCGCCGGGCTCGGGGCCATCCCCCCGAGGAACCACGAGATGAGGGGGGCCATCCAGCCCGACAGGGGGTCGCCCGCGCCACCGCCGCCGAGGGGGGCGAAGCCGATCGAGCCGCCCCCGCGTACCGCGTAGCCGATGGCGAAGCCGCCCTGGGCGATGCCGCCGATGCCCATGCCGCCGCTCGCCACGCCGCCGAGGGCCATGCCGCCGTTGGCGAAGAGCCCCAGCGAGAGGCCGCCGCCCGACAGGACGCCGACGGAGGTGCCGCCGAGCGAGATGCCGCCCACCGCCAGGCCGCCGGCCGCCACCACGCCGCGGGCGCTGCCGCCGAAGGCGAAGACGCCGACCGCCTCGTCGCCCACCGCGATGAAGCCGCGGGCGCGGCCGCGGCGCTCGCTGCCGCTCGGTCCGAGGGCGACGTCGATCGCGGGCATCCCCATGATGCGGAGTCGCGTCTGCTTGCGGGTGCCGCCCTGGAGCCGGAACTCCGGTCGCATGAGGACTTCGACCAGCGGCCGGCCGCACTCGGGGCACCGGCTCGAGTCGACGCAGCCGGACAGGTCGTAGTCGCACACGCGGCAGAACGGGGCCCCGACCGGCGGCAGCTCGCCGGGCCCGAGCTCGGGAAGCTCCCGCGTGACGCGTTCGGGGCGGTCGCCGCCCGCGCGGTCGTCGGCCTCGCGGCGACCGGATCGCGGGGGCAGGGGCTCGGGCTCGAGTGGTGGCATCGTCGGGCTCCCGGGCGGGCGTGGCGGCGCCGGCGACGTCGGCGTCGAGGCGGCGCGCCGCCCCGCGGTCGCCGGTGCCGGTCGTCACAGGCGGGCGCGAATCGCCCAGAGGTCGGGGAACGCGGGCTTGAAGAGCGACTTGCGGAGGAACTCGACGCCGGGCGAGCCGCCGGTGCCGACCTTGTCGCCGATGGTCCGCTCGACCATCTTCACGTGGCGGTAGCGCCACTCCTGCAGGCCCTCGTCGAAGTCGGTCATGAGCTCCATGAGGTTCGCGAGGTCGGGCCGCTCGAGGTAGAGCCGCACGAGCTCGTCCTGCACCCGCTCGTCGGGACCGTTGGGCTCGCGGAGGTCGCGCTCGAGGACGTCGGCCGGGACGTCGGCCCCCTCCGCGGCCATGAACGCGTGGAAGTGATCGATCAGCGACGGCTCGTCGAGGCGGCGGATCGCCTGCTCCCAGCCGACGCCGGAGTCGATGCCGGCGAGCTTCATCACGCCCGGCCGCTTGTAGCCGAGCAGGAACTCCAGCTCGCGGAACTGCGTGGACTGGAAGCCGCTGGAGGTCTCGAGCCGGTCCCGGAACGAGCGAAAGCTCGTGGGCGTCATCGTCTCGAGGACGTCGAGCTGGCCCACGAGCGTCTTCATGATGGTGCGGCACCGCTTGAGCGTGTGCACCGCCGCCCACTGCTCGCCCGCCCGGAAGTCGAGCCCGACCTTCTCCAGCTCGTGCAGCAGCAGCTTGAACCAGAGCTCGTACGTCTGGTGGATGACGATGAACAGCATCTCGTCGTGCTCCGGCGGATCGGAGCGCGGATGCTGCAGGTCGAGGAGCTCGTCGAGCTCGAGGTAGGAGGCGTAGGTGAGGGCCATGGCGCAGGGGATGGTACCGCGGGCGGCGCTGGCAGCCACGGAACTCGGCTCATCCGTGGGCGGCGGCGTCGATCCGGCGTTCGGAGCCGAGGGCGGCGTCGGTCGACGGGGGGTCCCCCCCGACCTGGGACGTCGGGGGCGGGCTGGTCGGCCGTCGCCGGCGGGCCGCCTCGGATTCCCGGTACTCGGCAGCCTCGGCGGCCATGGTCCAGTGGACCTCCAGTCCCATCTCATCGACGAGACTTCGGATCTCGGAGAGGGTCACCCGGAAGAACTCCTTGCGCTCGTTCACGACGTTGACTCGCCGATCAGTGAAGCGTCGATGCAGCTCGCTCTCGAGCGTCGGTGCATCATCGGCGTAGATCATCGCATGGACGTCGAATGAAAACGGCACGCTCGCGTCGCCGAGCTCCTTCACTCGGTCCATCGGGTCCAAGCGGCGCGTCAGTCCGATCTTGTAGACGTCCTCGCCGAAGGAGCCGAGGTTCGAGATCACATACACATGGCCGCGGCGGGTCTGCTCGGCCATCGACTTCGCACGCTCGAATCGAGCATCGGCGTCGGCGAGCTGCTGCCGCAATGCCTCCAGCTCGGCTTCAAGCCGCGACCGCTCGGTCTCGCTCGCGGCGGCGACGCGTCGCTGCGCCTCCTCCATGGCGAGCTCGAGGGCTTCCTCCTCCTTGCGAGCCTTCTCGAGCTCTCGCTCGTACTCGCGGCGGGCCCGCTCCTCTTCGCGGATCTGCTCGCGGATCGCCTTCTCCTGCTCCCGCTTGCGGATCTGGAGCTCTCGTGCCGCGACCGCCCAGCGGAGCTCCTCGAGTCGGGCGTCGAGGTACTCCCGCGTGATCCGCGCATTGCGAAACGCAGACCCGAGGTAGTTGACCGCGTCGAAGGCGTCGGTGATCTCCTGCTGGAGCGTGCCGTAGTTGTCGTGCTTGGATCGGGAGAGAATCGAGTCGGTCTTCCCGTTGAAGGCGTCGAGCACGAAGTGGATCGCCGTCTCGCGACGTGCTGGTTCTCGGTAATCGCAGTCGGCGGCCTGCGCCGACCGCACGATGGACTCCGACCGCTGGCGGGCTCGCTTGAGCTCGCGGCCGGCCTCCTTGTGGTCCCATTCGTCGGCGAGATCATCGAGCACGCTCTGGGACGGAACCACGAACTCCTCGCCGTATCCGCGGATTCGTCTTTCGAATGCCTCGGCGGCACGGCGGAGCAGAAGCTCCTTCTCGCGGGCGGTCCACGCGTCGCCGGCGATTCGTCGAGCTTCCTGCTCGGCTCGAGCGACGATCGCGCGGGACTCGATCGCCGCCGCTTGGACGGCCCGGTCCGCCTGTGCTTCCTTCTCGGCCGCTCGCGACGTGATCCGCTTGCGATCCTCCTTGGCGGCGGCACGAGTCGATTCCGCTTCGGTCTGTGCCGCGGCGATCGTCTCACGACCCTCGTCGGCGAGTCGCTCGAGCTCGCTCCGTGCGACATCTCGTCGCCGGGCGATCTCGGCGTCGACGTCGCGGATCGGGGCGTACATCCGGAGTGGGCCAAGCTCCTCGATCGTTCGACTCCGCTCCCGATCTGCCGTCTCGGCCTGTTTGACGAGCCGAACGTTCCGCAGCCATGCGATCCCGGCGAAGACGCCGGTGACGAGCAGCAGGAGAAGCAGAAGCCAGTGGATGACGTCCATGCGAAGCCCCGTCGAAGGATGTCGGGCGAGACGTGCGTTCGGCACGCGATCCGGCCGAACCTAGCGACGGGGCAGGCTGCGATGCGAGTCGAGGCGGTGAACGCCCTTGCGGGCTGACAGGGTGCTGGCAGCGAGCCGGCTGCCTCAGCTGCGGCGATGATGGCGGACGCGGTGCTCGGTCTCCATCGAGAAGGCGAGGACGTGCGCCAGCCAGTGGCGAAGCAGGTCCACCGAAGGCCGTTCCTCGGAGTTCACGATGTGTGGCGCGATGGCGGTCGTGAGTCGCTGCAGTGATCGGCATGCGGTCTCGGCGTCGGCTGCCGCGATCCGGAACAGCGCCTCCGGTGCAGATGCGTCGCACTCGGTCGGCGTCCGGGCGAGATCGGTGCGGTCCCAGGCGTCGTCGAGAAAGTCCAGCAGTGCATCGGCGTTCGCCCGAAGCCGGATCAATCGATCGTCGTCGAGTTGCGTCGCGAGGTCCGCCATTGCGTCCGCGCAGTAACGGAACCAGATGCCACGCAGAAGATCGGATCCCGTTGGTCCGCCGCGTCGAGGACGTGCATCGGTCGGAGAACTCGTTGGTGGCTCGGAGAAGTGGTCGTGCCGCACGGGAGGCGTCGGCGGTGGCGTGGGGGGTCGCGCTTCGTCACACGGCGAGGTCGCAGGCGATGGCGCCGCCGGGTCCAAGGGCGTCCGCGGAGACGGGCCCGGTGGGATCCATGCGCGCGGGCCGGGATCGTCGCCCCGGCGGGGGGCGGTGCTGGCTCCGTCGTCGCGAAGCTCCGCGATCCTCCGGCGCTCCTCGAGCTTCTTGCGGTAGGCAAGCTCTGGCTGGTCCGGATGCGAACCGGCCGAGAGACGAACTCGGCGACGTCGTGGCATTTCCCCGAGACCTCCGGGTCCATTCCGCGTGCGAGCGTAGCGGGCAGCTTGACGGAACGGAACCCCTTCTTCCGGGCGTTCGCGGCGCCGAGCCACCGCCGGCCCTCACCCCGCCGCCGCCGCGAGACCCGCCACGACCCCGAGCACCACTCCCACCACCAGCCCGATGCCCACGCCCGCGAGGATGCGGTCCTGGCGGCGGGCCTTCTCGCGGGCCTCGTGGTAGGGCGTGTTGGAGAAGCTCACCAGGTCGTACAGCGGCTCGAACGTCCCCGGCAGCACGCCGCTGAGGATCTTCTCGAGCTTCTTGCGGGCGAGGAACAGCGGGCTCGCGACCCGGTCCCGCATCTCGACGAAGTTGGCGAGGGCCAGGTCCGCGATCGCGTCGCCGGCGGGCTTGCGGCGGCGGCTGAAGGCCGGAAGCACCCTGGCGGGATCGTCGCCCGCCGCCTCGAGCATCTCGTCGAGGATGCGGACGTCCTCGAAGGCCGCGTTCATGCCCTGGCCGTAGAACGGCACGATCGCGTGGGCGGAGTCGCCCACGAGCACCACGCGGTCGCCCCAGTGCCAGGGGTCGCAGCGGATGGTCACCAGCGTGCTCGTCGGGTTCTCGCGGTAGTCCTCGAGCAGCGTCGGCATCAGCGGGACCGCGTCGCCGTACTCGCGGCGGAAGAAGTCCATGATCGCCTCCTCGCTCGCGTCCTCGGGCAGGGCGGCGAAGGAGTGATCGCCCTCCATCGGCCAGAAGAGCGTGCACGTGAAGGTGCCGTCGCGGTTGGGCAGGGCGATCATCATCGAGCCGCCCCGCGGCCAGATGTGCAGGGCGTGCTCGTCGAGCCGGAAGCCGCCGTCCTCGGCCGCGGGGATCGTGAGCTCCTTGTAGCCCGCCTCGAGGTAGGACTGGCTGTAGTCGAAGCCCGGGTTCCGCTGCATGCGGGCCCGCACGGCGCTGAACGCCCCGTCCGCCCCCACGAGCAGCGTGCCGCGGGCGGTGACGTGCGTGCCGTCGTTCCGCACGAAGATCGCCTCCGCCGCGTCGAGGTCGACGTCCTCGAGGCGGTGCTCGAAGTGCAGTCGCACGTTGGGGTGCTCGGCCGCCGCCCGCAGCAGCAGCAGGTTGAGGCCCGAGCGGGACACCGAGTTGATCGCCCGCTTCGCCCCGCGGCTGTACGCCTGGAACGTCAGCTCGCCGGACCGGTCGTGCATCATCCGGCCCCGCATCGGGATGCCCTCGTCGAGGACGCGGTCCGCGAGGCCGGCCCGCTCGAGGGCGGTGATGCCGCGGGTGCTCAGGGCGAGGTTGATCGAGCGTCCGCCGATGAACCCGCGGGCGCGGGGATCGCCGCGACGCTCGTAGACGTCGACCGTCCAGCCGCGGCGGCCGAGGAGGACCGCGAGGAGCGACCCCGCGAGGCCCGCCCCGGCGATGATGGCGTGGCGATCGTCGGGCGCGTCGGCGGCCCGGGCGTCCGCTCCGGCGGGGCTGGCGTCGTGGTCGGTCATGGGACCTCAAGCGTATGGGACCTCGGGGTGTCCGAGGTGGTCCGAAGGCCCGGCGATCACGTCCGTCCTCGTCCCGGAGGTGGCGGGAATGGAGCGCCGGATGCGACGGTTGGCGGACGGAACGATGGCCCGTCCCGGCCCCGGAGGAGCGACATGAGCGATCCGATCACCCCGCCCGCCTCGACGACGGCGGAGACCGCGGCCGCCACTTCCGGCGCCTCCGCCGCCGCCGCCTCCCCCTCCGCCACCGAGACGCCCGCGCGAGCCGCTCGCCGCGTCCCGGCTCCGGTCGTCGCGCTGGCGATGATCGGTGGCGTCGCCGGCGGACTGCTGCTCGGCCCCCGGGCCTACGAGGCGGTCGATCGGGCGATGCTCGGCGATCCGCCGGTGTGCTTCATCGACCCGGACGCGGTGCCCGAGCTCGACGATCCGATCGACCTCGTCGCGGCGATGCGGGCCGCCCACGCCGGGGGCTCGACCGCCCGCTTCCTGCCGCTCACCGCCACCGACCTCGCCGACGGCGAGTTCGCCCGGCTCGAGCGGGCCCTCGAGCGGGTGGTCGCGATGCCGGCGATCGCGGTGGAGCCGGTCGGCGGCGACACGCCGGCCGCGGTCGTGGTGCGAGCCGAGCGGGATGCGGCCGCCGCGGGGGACGCCGCGGGCACCGCGACCCCGGCCGAGGCGATCCGGCTTCGCGTCGTGCGCGACCATGCGGGCTGGCTGCGGCTGCGGGGGCCGGTGGAGGACGCGGCCGAGCCGCGGGTCGCCGGCGCCGCCGCCGGCCGCTGACGCCCCGTCCCGAGGATCGCCTCAGCGGAGGTCGACCGACGCCAGCGCCGCCGCGAGCCGCCAGCAGTCCTCGTGGCCGTTGTAGAGCGGGGCCGGCGCCGCCCGGATCACGTTCGGCTCCCGGAAGTCGACCACCACTCCCGCCCGCTCGAGGGCGGCGAAGCGCTCCCGGGGGCGGTCCTTCAGCAGGATCGAGAGCTGGCAGCCGTGCCGTTCGGGCTCGGGCGGGGTCACGATCTCGAACCAGTCGAGGCCCGAGGCCGCGGCGGCCGACTCCAGCAGCGACCGCAGGTACGGCGTCAGCCGCAAGCTGCGCTCCCGCAGCCGGTCGATGCCCGCCTCGTCGAAGAGCTCGAGGCTCGCGATGAGCGGCGTCAGCCCGAGGACGGGCGGATTGCTCAGCTGCCACCCGTCGGCGTCCGGCCGGGCGTGGAACTCGGGCTCGAGGTGCATCAGGAAGCGGCGCTCGGGATCGTTGCCCCACCACCCCGCGAACCGCGGCAGCTCGGGGTTCCGGGCGTGCCGCTCGTGCACGAACGCCCCGCTCACCGCTCCGGGCCCGCCGTTGAGGTACTTGTACGAGCACCAGCAGGCGAAGTCGGCCTCCCAGTCGTGCAGCCGCACCGGCACGTTGCCCACGCCGTGGGCGAGGTCCCAGCCGCACATGGCCCCGACCTCGTGCGCGGCCGCGGTGATCCGCGGCATGTCGAGCACCTGCCCGGTGAAGAAGTTGACGCCGCCCAGCATCACGAGGGCGAGCTCGTCGCCGGCCTCCTCGATCGCGGCGAGCAGGTCGGCGTCCCGCGGGCCCTCCTCGCCGGCCCGCGGGCCGACCACGATCAGGTCGCGGGCCGGGTCGAGGCCGCGGGCGGCGAGGTGCGTCTTCACCGCGTAGGTGTCCGACGGGAACGCGGGGTGCTCGATGAGCACCTTCCGCCGCCGGCCCTCGGGTCGGTAGAAGCTCACCATCATCAGGTGCAGGTTCACGGTGAGCGAGTTCATCGCCACCACCTCGTCCGGGCGGGCGCCGACGAGGCGGGCGAGCGGCGCGCGGAACCGCTCGTGGTAGGTGTACCAGGGACGCCGGCCGTGGAAGTGGCCCTCGACGCCGAGGCGGGCCCAGTCGTCGAGCTCCTCGGCGACGAGCTGCCGGACCCGGCGCGGCTGCAGGCCCAGCGAGTTGCCGGTGAAGTAGGCGGTGGGCCGGCCGTCGGGCCCCGGCGGCACGAGGAACCGTGCGCGGAAGCGGTGCATCGGGTCGCGCTCGTCGAGGCCGCGGGCCGCGGCGCGACCGGCGGCGTCGAGGCGGAGGGCGGCGGGCTCGATCGGCGGGGCGGCGGTGGTGGACACGGGCGGCTCGCGGGGGATCACGGGGGCGGCGGATGACGGGCGGCGGATCGGCGGATGGCGGGCGCCGGGCGACCGGCGGTGGGCGACGGGCGCCGAGCGGCGGACCGGCGTCCACCGGGCGACTCGACGATAGCGAGGGGGCGCGCCCGCCCGGCGGCGGGCGACGCGCTTCGTCCCACCCCGCCGAACGCACCGCCGATCAGGCCGCGGCCGTGTCCCGCTCGGCGCCGTCGCCCGTCCGTTCGCTCGGCGGCGTGATCCCGAGGAAGCGGGCCGGCTCCAGCTCGAGGATGCGGCGGGCGTCGGCGGCGGAGATGCCGGCGTGCTCGACGATCTCGCCCGGCGACTGCTCGCCGAGGGGGAACGGCTGATCGGATCCGAGGCAGATGCCGGCCGGACCCATCAGCTCGAAGAGGTAGCGGAAGGCGTGGTCGTCGTGCACGCCGGTGTCGACCCAGAAGCGGTCGAGGTACTCGCGCGGCTTCCGCGGCGTCATCGTCGCCACGAGGTCCGGCCGCACCGCGTGCCCGTGCTCGATCCGTCCGAGGATGAAGGGGAACGCGCCGCCGCCGTGGGCGAAGCAGACGCGCAGCCCCGGCACGCGGTCGAAGACGCCGCCGAGGATCATCGACGCGATCGCCAGCGCGCACTCCGACGGCATGCCCACGAGCCACGGCAGCCAGTGACGGCCCATCCGCTCGGCCCCGAGCATGTCCCACGGGTGCACGAGGACGCCCGCCCCGAGGTCGCGGGCCGCCTCGAGCACCGCGACGATGCCCGGGTCGTCGAGGTTGCGGCCGTTCACGTGGGTGCCGATCTGGACGCCGGCCATCCCCAGGTCCCGCACGCACCGCTCGAGCTCACGGATCGCGAGATCGGGGGCCTGCATCGGCAGCGTGCCGAGGCCGGCGAAGCGGTCGGGATGGCCGCGGACGACCTCGGCGAGGTGGTCGTTGAGGTACGAGCCGAGGTAGTGGGCGTCCTCCGCCCCCGCCGCGTAGCCGAACATCACGGGGATCGTCGAGAGGGCCTGCATCGTGAGGCCCTGCGCGTCGAGGTCGGCGAGCCGCGCGTCCACGTCGAAGCAGTTGGGCTCGATGGCGCGGAAGAACTCGCCGTCCCGGCTCATGGTGAGCTTGCCGCCCTCGCCGGGGGAGAGGGCGATCCACCCGCCGTGGCCCGAGCGGGCCGCCATGTCCGGCAGCCGCGCCGGCAGGAAGTGGGCGTGGACGTCGATCTTGTGGATCGGCAGGGTGGTCGGCTCGCTCATGGGTCACCCGGGGAGGGCTGCGCGGATTCGGAAACCCTACCACGGGCCACGGCCGGCGACCCGGGGGTTCGCGCGAATCGCCGCGGGCGGCCACGCGGCGGCTGTCCCGCGGGCCCCGCGCCTCGGACTGGGCCGAGTCCGCCGGTGGGGGTGCAGCCCCCGCCCGCCGCCTCGGTTGAACCCGAGTCCCGCTGTCCGCGCCGCCGGCCCTCCCGCCGCCGGCCCGGGCGACGGGACCCGGCGGCCGGGGGGAGGCCCGTTCGCCGGCCCGCCCATCCCCAGGACCGAAGGATTCCATCGTGCTCCGACGCCCCGCTCACGCGTGCCGGCGGCCCCGCGCCGCCGGCGGCCGCCGTGCGACGACGATCGCCGTGGCCACCACCGCCACCGCCGCCTTCACCGCCCTCGCCGGGACCGCCGCCGGCTCGGCCGGCTCGATCGCCACGGCCCGGGTCGCCGACGGCCCCGTCGCGGCCATCCCCGCCGACTGGGTGCCCGCCCTCGACTTCCGGTCGGTCGGCCCGACGCACTTCGGCGGCCGCATCACCGACCTCGCCGTCTACGAGGACGATCCGTCGATCTTCTACGTGGCCGCGGCCTCCGGCGGCGTCCTCCGGACGACCAACGCCGGCACCACCTTCGAGCATCTGTTCAACGACCAGCCGGTCGCGTCGGTCGGCGACGTCGAGGTCTGGCAGGGCGACCCCGACGTCGTCTGGGTCGGCACCGGCGAGGAGAACCCGCGCAACAGCTCGTCCTGGGGCAACGGCGTCTACAAGTCGACCGACGGCGGGAAGACCTGGGAGCACATGGGCCTCGAGGACTCGTTCCAGATCGGCTCCATCCGCATCCACCCGGAGGACCCCGACGTCGTCTACGTCGGCGCGCTGGGCCGCCTGTGGGGCCCCAACGAGCAGCGCGGCCTCTTCCGCACCACCGACGGCGGCGCGACCTGGGAGCGGATCCTCGACCTCGGCGACGACACCGGCGTCATCGACATCCAGCTCCACCCCGAGGACCCGGACACGATCCTCGCCGCGAGCTACACCCGCCGCCGGGACGGCTTCGACACCAACGACCCCGCGGTCAAGTACGGCCCCAAGGCCGGCATCTGGCGGTCCACCGACGGGGGCGACTCGTTCGAGCGGCTCACCGAAGGGCTGCCGACGGTCGACATCGGCCGCATCGACATCGAGTACTACCGCGCCGACCCCGACGTCGTGTGGGCGATCGTCGAGACCGAGCTGATCGGCCTCGAGCCCGAGGACATGGCGTTCATGGGCGTGCAGGGCGAGGACGCGGGCGCGATCGGGGCCCGGCTCACCCAGGTCACCGAGGACGGGCCCGCCGAGGCGGCGGGGCTCGAGTCCGGCGACATCGTCCTCAAGGTGGACGGCCGGGCGACCACCGGCGGCTACGACGGCCTCGTCCGCTCGATCCGCCAGTATCGCGCCGGCGACAACGTCAGCGTCGAGTACGTGCGCGACGGCGAGGTCATGACCACCACGCTGACCTTCGACCGGCGGCCCTCGCAGACCGAGGACGCCGAGATCGACCGCGAGACCGCCCGTCGCCGCAGCCCCTGGGGCACGCGGCTCGGCGGCCAGCGGGGCAACCTGCAGGACGAGCAGGGCCCCGACGGCTTCGAGCGGGGCGGCATCTTCCGCTCCGCCGACGGCGGCGACACCTGGGAGCGGATCAACTCGCTCAACCCGCGGCCGATGTACTTCAGCCAGATGGAGGTCGACCCGACCGACGAGTCGTTCATCCACGTGGGCGGCATCGCGCTGCACACCTCGTCCGACGGCGGCGAGACGTTCCGCGACGACGCCCACCGCGGCGCGAACGGCGCGGTGCACGTCGATCACCACGCGATGTGGGTCAACCCGAACGACGGTCGCCACATCATCCTCGGCAACGACGGCGGCGTGTACGTCACCTACGACCGCATGGAGACGTGGGACCACCTCAACCAGTTCGCGATCGGGCAGTTCTACCACATCACGGTGGACACCCGTCCCGACTACCGCATCTACGGCGGCCTGCAGGACAACGGCTCCTGGGGCGGACCGAGCCGCGTGGCCGACGCCGGCGGCCCGCGGGGCGAGGACTGGTACCGCGTCGGCGGCGGCGACGGCTTCATCTGCCGCGTCGATCCGGAGGACCCGGACCTCGTCTACTACCAGTCGCAGAACGGCGGCTACGGCCGCATCAACCTCCGCACCGGCGAGCGCGGGCGCATCCGTCCGCGGCCGCAGGAGGGCATGCAGTTCCGCTTCAACTGGCGGGCGCCGTACATCCTCAGTCCGCACAATCCGTCGATCTACTACGCGGCGGGCAACCACGTCTTCAAGAGCGAGGAGCAGGGCGAGCGCATGGAGCCGATCTCGCCCGAGATCTCCCACGGCGAGCGCGGCGCCGCGACGGCGCTGAGCATGTCGCCGCGGGACAAGGACCTCATCTACGTCGGCACCGACGACGGCGCCCTCTGGGCGACGTGGGACGGCGGCGACACGTGGGCCGATCTCTTCACGATCGGCGACGAGGCCGATGCCGAGGCCGCCGGGGCCGAGGGCGACGAGCCGGCGGCCGAGCGTCCGCGGCGCGGGCGCGGGGCGCGCGGCGAGGGCCGCGGGGCCGGCGGCGAGGGTCGCGGGGCCCGGGGCGATCGCGCCCGCCGGGCCGCCCGCATGATGGAGATGATCCGGTCCCGCGACGCCGACGGCGACGGCCGCATCACCCGGGCCGAGGCGGGCGAGCGGATGATCGGCATGTTCGAGCGGCTCGACCGCAACGACGACGGCGCGATCGACGCCGAGGAGCTCGCCCGGCTCGCGCAGCGGCTCGGGGCCGGCGGCGAGGGTCGCGGCGAAGGCCGGGGCGAAGGTCGCGGCCGCGGCGCGGGTCGCGCCGCGGCGCCGGACGCTCCCGAGTCGCCCGCCCCCGCGGCGAGCGATCCCGTGAGCGGCACCTGGCGGGGCACCGCCACCAGCGAGGCGGGCGAGCAGTCCTTCACGCTGGAGCTCGAGCTCGGCGAGGACGCCCGCGTCGAGGGCACGCTCCGCAGCGAGATGGGCGCGATCCCGGTCGTCGGCGTCCACGACCCCGGCGCCGGCACCCTCCGGCTCGACGCGCAGACGCCCGACTTCCCGTTCACGATCTCGGGCACCCTCGCCGCCGACGGCTCGATGTCCGGCGCGGTCGCGGCGGGCGGCGTGGAGATGGCGAGCTTCGAGGGTCGGCGCGAGCAGCCGGCCGCGGCTCCGGCCGCGCCCGCGGGCGGCGACGCCGAGGCGGACGGGGAGCCCGCCGGCGAGCCCGCCACCCGGCGGATCGACGAGCTCGTCCCCACCCGCATGCTGGTGAGCGAGCTGGTCGCCTCGCGCTTCGAGACCGACCGCGTCTACATGACGATGGACGGCCACCGCTCCGACGTCGACGACCCCTTCGTCTTCGTGAGCGAGGACAAGGGCGCGACCTGGCGGTCGATCACCGCCAACCTGACCGCGGCCAACGGCTCGGCGCGGACGATCGCCGAGGACATCCGCAACCCCGACGTCCTCTGGCTCGGCACCGAGTTCGGCTTCCACGTCAGCGTCGATCGCGGCGGGAGCTGGACCCGGCTGAGCGGTCCGGACCTGCCCACGGTCGCGGTGCACGGCATCGCGCAGCACGAGTGGTCGGGCGACGTCGTCCTCGGCACCCACGGCCGCTCGGTGTGGATCGTCAACGGCGAGACGATCCGGCAGATGACGCCGGAGGCGCTCGCCGCCCGCGCCATGCTCTACGAGCCGCCGCGCATCGTGTACTGGCGGCGGCAGGCCAGCCGCGGCGGGCACCTGCGGGCGTGGACCGGCGAGCAGGACGGCTCGGCGACCACGATCCACTACAGCCTGAGCCGCGAGGCCGACGACGTGTCGCTCCGCGTCACCACGCTCGACGGCGAGCTCGTCCGCGAGCTCGACGCCGACGGGGACGCCGGGCTCCACGCGGTCCGCTGGGACGGCCGGGAGGAGCCGCGGGGTCGCCGCCGCTGGGGCCTGCGGGTCGAGCCCGGCACCTACCGCGTGGTGCTGGAGGTCGGCGGCACGACCATGCACCGCGACGTCGAGGTGGTCGGCGATCCCACCTCGCCCACCACCATCCTGTGGGGCGAGCACTGGGAGGAGCAGGTCGAGCTCCGCGAGATGGAGGCGCCCAAGACGGGGCTGCGGATCGACTACCAGGGCGCCGCGGCGACGGCGGGCGACGTCTGATCGTCCCGGCTCGGCGGCCGTGCGATCATCGGCCGTCCACGAACCCCCACGCAGGCCCCGGCGGGCGCACCCCCACGCGTCCCGCCGGGGCCGTCTTCGTGGGGCCGATCAGTGGACGCCGAGGATCCAGCCCTCGAGCCGCGCGTCGTCGGCGACCGCGGGCGGCAGCGGCGGCTGCAGGTGGTGCTCGAGCGCCCCGCTCGCGTCCGACTCGGCCAGCCACGTGGCCACGCACCACGCGTCGTGCTGGTCGACCGTCCGCTCCTCCCGCGGCCAGCGGCGGCGCAGCAGCGACGGGAAGACCTCGGCGATCATCGACGCCCCGGGCGGGGGCTCGAAGCCGTCGAACGGCCACGCGTGCAGCCGCCGACGCGGCCCGCGCGTGCGCAGCCGGTGGAGCCAGGCGAGGCCCGCGTGGGTGCTCGTGGCGACCGAGCCCTGCACGTCGAACAGGAAGACCGGCTTGACGCCCGCGGTCCACGCGTCGGTGCGGCGGAGCAGCGCGGCGTCGCCGACGGGCGCGCCGCCCTTCCGCAGGTCCTTGACCGTCACGTCCGCCCCGTCGGCGGGCCAGTCGCGGGCGGCGGCGGCCAGCCACGCGTCCCAGTCGCGGTGGCCCGCCGCCGCGACGTGCGCGCGCGGGTGGCCGAAGGCGTGGTCGATGCCCGCGACGGTCGGCACGTCCTCGGCCAGCCGCGCCTCGAGCCACGCCGCGAGCTCGCGGCGGGTCCAGTTGCGGGTGCGGGGGGCGGGGGGGCGGACGAGCTCGGCCCCGGCCCCCGGTTCGTCGACCATCGCCACCGCCAGGCCCGGCAGCCGAGTGTCGGCCGTCGCGGCGCCGGAGTAGTCGATCCCGATCCAGCGGCGGAAGCGGCTCACGTGGCGGGGGCGCTTGGAGCGCTCGGGGCGTCGGGGGCGCCCGGGGCTCCGGCCCGCGCGCTGTCGTGGTCCTCGTCGCCCGGGGCCCCCGCGACGCGGCGCCGCACGAGATCGCCGGCGAGGACGAGCAGGTAGACCGCGGCCGAGGCGAGCACGATGGCGGCCTCGGGGGTGAGGCCGGTGCCGTAGACCGCCATCCGCGGCACGGTGGCCACCGCCGCCGCGAGCCCGGCCGCCGCGAGCGACATCGGCCACAGCCGGGTGACGAAGCGGCCGGCGGTCGCGGCGGGGAGCGTGAGCAGGGCGAGGACGAGCAGCAGCCCGGTCACGCGGACGAGCACCACCACCGCGAGGGCGACGAGCACCAGGACCAGCGTGTCGAGGGCCGCCACCGGCAGGCCGCGCGACTCGGCGAAGGGCTCGTCGACGGTGGTGGCCAGGAGCATCCGGCCCAGGGCGAGCACCGCCAGCAGCAGCACCGCCACCAGCGCGGCCGAGAGCCACAGGGACGCGCGGTCCACCGCGGCGAGGTTGCCGAACAGCGCGCCGGAGAGCTCGCCCGTGGCCCCCGGGGCCAGCCGGGCGAGCATGAGGCCCACCGCCATGCCCACCGCCCACACCGCGCCGACCAGCATGTCGAGCCGGTCGCCGGCGCGGCGGCGGAGCCACGCCAGCAGCAGGGCCGCCCCGACCGCGGCCACCAGCGCCCCGTGCACCGGATCCAGCCAGCCGAAGGTCTCCGGCATCGCGTGGCGGGCCCAGATCGCGGTTCCCACGCCGCCGATCGCGACGTGGGCGATCGCCCCCACGAGCATCACGAGTCGGCGGCGGACGACCAGCGGTCCGGTGAGCCCGCACGCGGCCCCGGCGAGCAGGCCCGCGAGCAGGCCCGCCTGCAGCAGGGGGCTCTCGGGGAGCGTGCGGAGGAACTCGATCATCGGGCGGCCCCGGCGGGCGGGCGGACGCCGGCCCCCGCGCCGTCGTCCGCGCGGCCGGGGTCGTCGGGCGCGGCGGCCGCGTCCAGGGTCGGCGTCGCCGGCAGCGGCGCGTGGTCGATCGGGCACGTGCCGTCGGCGGCGTGGGCGTGGCCGTCGCCCTCGACGCGGCCGCCGCGGAGCGCGATCACGCCGGCGCCGGGCATCGTCTGCAGCCGGTGATCGTGGGTGGTGGCGAGCAGGGTGACCGCCGCGGGGAGCTCGGCCGCGATCGCCATCATCCGCGCGGTGGACGCGTCGTCGAGGCCGGTCGTCGGCTCGTCGAGCATGAGGAGGGCCGGGTCCCCCACGAGGGCGCGGGCGAGCAGCATGCGCTGGCGCTGGCCGCCCGAGAGCGCCGACACCGGCCGCCGCGCGAGGTCCGCGAGGTCGACCTGCTCCAGCCGGCGCATCGCCGCGTCGCGGGCCGCCCGCGGCCAGCGGATCCCGAGCCGCCGGGCGGCGGCGTGTCCGGTGAGGACCACGTCGAGCACCGTGGCCGGGGCGTCGGTCGCGATCGTCGAGCCCTGCGGGACCCACCCCACGCGGGTCCGGGCGTCCGCGGGGCGGCCGCCGAGGACCTGCACGCGGCCGGCGGCCGGCGCGACCAGGCCGAGGCAGGCCCGCAGCACGGTGGACTTGCCCGAGCCGTTCTCGCCCACCAGCAGGATGCGTCCGCCGCGCGGCACCTCGAGCGTGGCCCCGCGGAGGGCGTGCACGCCGCCGGGATACCGCACGTGCACGCCGTCGAGCCGGATCGCGGGTCCGGCCGCGGTCACGTCCCGGGGGCCGGTTCGCCCGCGGCGAGGGATCGTCCGGCCGCGATGCGGTCGAGCGTCACCGCCGCCTCCGCGATCGCCGCGGTCGGGTCGGCGGCCATCGGGTCGAGCGAGACGAGCTCCGCCCCCACCGCCTCGGCCAGGGCGACGCTGGCCCGCGGATCGTGCTGGGGCTGCACCACGATCCACCGGATGCCGCGGTCGGTCATCGTGCGGCGCAGATCCTCGAGCCCGCGGTCCGACGGACTGCCGGGGTCGGGCTTGACCGTCAGCTGGTCGATCCCGTGCTCGGCCGCGAGCCACGTCCACGCGGCGTGGTCCACGACGACGGTGCCGCCGGCCGCGGCGGCCAGCCGCGCGTCGACCTCGGCCTCGAGCGCGGCGAGCTCGGCGTCGAGCGCGGTCGCCCGCGCGCGGAAGGCCTCGGCGCGCTCCGGCCACCGCTCGACGAACGCGTCGCGGATCGCCGCCGCCTGCCGGCGCAGGGCGCGCGGGCTCGTCCAGGCGTGGGGATCGTGCGCGACCGCCGCGGCGAGCTCGGGGTCCAGTCCGTCGCGGGCCGCCGCGAGCAGGTCGAGGCTGGGCACGCGGCCGTCCCTGATCACGGTGTCCAGCCACGCGCCGCGCTCGGCGAGGATGCCCGAGCGGAGGTAGAGATCCGCCCGCGAGAGCGCGACCACCGCGGCCTCCGGCGGGGCGCCGTCATGGCAGCTCGCGATCCCGGACAAGGCCACCAGGATCCGCACGTCGTCGCCGCCGATCCGGCGGACGAGCCAGCCGTGGGGCGGCACGCTCACCGCGACCGTCGGACGGTCGTCGGCGGCCTCGTCCGCGGCGGTGGAGTCGGAGGGCGCGCAGCCGACGATCGCGCACGCCAGCAGGGCGGCGGCGAGGAGGCCGGGGACGATGGCGAGGAGGCGACTGGTCATATGCCGTTATTGATAATCGCTTCGCAATAGCCGGTCAAGGTGCGACGGCCGCGGAGGCGACCCGGGGATGCCCGGGGGATCGGCCCCCGGGCGGGCCGCCGGGGGCCCGGGGCCCGTGCGCGGCGGAGCCATGGCGGGACGGACGGGCCAACGGCGGACGGGGGCGGGTGGAGGCTCGCCCCGCGGCCGCCCCGGCACCGCCCGGCACCGCCCGGCGCCGCCCCGGCGCCGCCCCGCGGCCGCCCCGGGCTCGTCTCGAGCTTGTCGCGGGCTCGTCGCGCGCTCCGCTCAGCCCCGGGCCGGCGTCGCCGTCCGCGCGTCGTCGACCGCGGTCCGCACCCGGCGGGCGGCCTCGATCGCGGTCGCCTCGGTCCATCCCGGCGGGAGCACCTCGCCCCCGACGCCGACCGCGGCCGCTCCCGCCGCGAGCCACGCGGCCATCGTGCCCGCGGTCGGGCCGCTCGTCGGCACGAGCGGGATGTCGGGCAGCGGTCCCCGCACCGCCCGCAGGTAGTCGGGACCGCCCAGCGGTCCCGAGGGGAACAGCTTCACCAGCGGTGCCCCGGCCCGCCGGGCCGCGAGGACCTCGGTCGGCGTGGCGGCCCCCGGGATCGCCAGCAGGTCCCGCTCGCGGGCGGCGGCGAGGACGTCGGAGTCGAGGACGGGAGAGAGGGCGAACGCCCCACCGGCGTCGGCCACCGCGTGCACCGCCGCGGGGGTGAGCACCGTGCCCGCTCCCACGAGCAGCTCCTCGCGGGGGGCGAGCTCGCGGATCAGCTCGAGGGCATCCGGACAGGTGAGGGTGATCTCGAGGACGGGCAGGCCGCCGGCGGCCGCGGCCAGCGCGCCGGCCCGGGCCCGCGCCGCCTCGTCCTGGCGGACGCACATGATCACGCCGTCGGCGAGCAGCCGGTCACGGGTCGCGGACGCGGCGGGACCGGGATCGGGATCGGGGGAGACGCGGGGCGGACGAGCGGCGGTCGACATCGGGAGCTCCGGGGCGGGGGCGGTCCGGCCACCGCGGCGGACGGGCGCGGGGACGGCCGGCGGGACGACCGGGATGCTACGGCGCCGGGGCGTCCGCGCCGGCGCCTCCCGGCCTCCCGGGGCGTCCGCGCCCGCGTCGTGCTTGCCCGGCACCGCCGGGGGGGCAGAATGAAGCGATGCCGACCCCCTCGTCCCCGGCCGCCTCCGCCCCCCCGGCCGCCGCCACCGCCGCGGCCGCCTCCGACCGCGCGGCCCGCCTCGCCCCCGCCGGCGGCATCGTCCTGCTCGAGGTGCTGCTGCTCTCGGCGGCCACGCTGCTGCTGTACCGCGAGGTGCTCGTTGGCTTCGTGCGGGAGGCCGCCTACGTCCCGATGCGCTCGACGCTCGTGATCCTGCCGGTGCTCGCGGCGGCGTGGATCTGGCGCCGGCGCCGCGACCTCGCCGCGGACGTCCGCCCCGCCCGGATCGCGGGGGCGATCCTCTGGGCCCTCGGCCTGCTCGCCTACGCGGCCGCGACCTGGCCCTTCCCGATCTTCCAGTTCCGCGCGTGGGCCGTGGTGCCGATGCTGGCCGGCATCGTGCTCTGGGCCGCCGGCTGGCGGGTGCTCCGCGAGTGCGTGCCGCTCCTGGGCGTCGTCGGGCTCGCGGTGCCGATCGGGGCGCTCGTCTTCAGCCGGCTGACCGGTCCCGTCGAGTCGGCGGTGCTCTCGGCGGCGGCCGCGATCCTGGACCGGCTGCCCGGCCACGCCGCCCGCCTCGAGTCGATCGATCTCGTGGTCGAGACGGGGACCGCCGCGGTCGTGGTCGGCCTCGGCGCCCCGCACCGCGCCCTCGGCGGTCTGCTGCCCTTCATGGCCCTGGGTCTGGTCGTCGTCTTCGCCCGCCGGCGATCCCTCGCGGCCTGGATCCTCGGCCTCGCGTCGGTCCCGGTGCTCGCGATCGGGGCGTGCCTGCTGCGGCTGCTCGTCTGGGCGGTGCTCGCGGTCCGCGGGGCCGGTGACCCGACCGCCGACGGGCCCCGCCTCGCCGGCACCGCGGTGGCGCTCGGCTTCACCTGGCTCGCCGCCGCCGCCACCGGCTGGATCCTCGGCCTGCTCGCCCCGGCCCGGGAGCCCGGGGAGCCGCCCGCGTCGCCCCCGCGCGGCGCCGGAACCTCGGCGTCCGCCGCCCCTCCGAGCCCGCCCGCCTCCTCCCCGGAGCCCTCGGCATGACCCGCCCCGACCGGCCGTCCCCGCCCCGCCCGACGCTGCTTCGCCCCGGCTTCCTCGTGCCGTTCGCCTGCGTCGTGCTGATCGGCCTGCTGCTGCCCTTCGGCACCCAGCGGCTCGTCGCCGCCGCCCGCAAGGACGCGATCGACATTCGGGTGCCGCTCGCCCAGCTCCGCGACGAGGCCATCCCGTCGTTCCGGCTCCGGCACGACGTGCAGATCGACACCGTGGGCCCCGAGTGGCTCGGCACCGAGGAGTCGATCATCCTGCCGGTCGAGCCGCGGCCGGGGGCCGACGTCCCGTCCGCGTACCGCAGCTCGGACCCGAACCGGCTCCCGATCCTGTTCGTCACCTACTACAGCGATCCCGAGGAGACGATCCCCCACACGCCCGAGGTGTGCTACGACCAGGCCGGGGCGAGCCTGCGGGACGTCGCCCGCGTGCCGATCGAGTTGCCCGGGCGGGACGACGGGCCGCACCGGGCGAAGCGGATCATCGCCGACCGGGAGGACGGCTCGACCCGCGTGGTGCTCTACGTCCTGTACCACAACGGACGCGTGCTCAACGATCGGCAGCAGGTCCGCCTCGCGATGGCGCTGCCCGGCGACGTCCACACGTACTTCGCGAAGGTCGAGGCCGTCGCGCCGGTGCTTCCCGGCGTGACCGAGGCCGAGGCCGAGGCGGTGGCCCGGCGCATCCTCGAGGAGGCGATCCCGGTGGTGGCCCGGGAGCACATGCCGCCGGACGAGATCGTGCGCGGCGGCGCGGCCGCGGACTGAGCCGCGGCGGGGCGGCGGCGCCGGCACCGCTCCGCTCGCCCGCCGCCGTCGCCGCCCTTCAGCCGCCGGTCGCCGCGCGTCGCCGCCGCGCCCGCATCTCGACCACCGCGAGGTGCAGGACCCCGGCGGCCGCGACCCCGCCCGCCACCAGCCACCACGCGGCGGGACGCTTGGGGCCCGGCACCCACACGCCGTCGAAGACGATCGGCTCGCCGTCGAGGCGGGTGGCGGTGACGGTCCCGGTGGTGACGCGGGCCATGTCGAAGGGGGTCTGGGCGAGCAGCGTGATCGACGTGCCCACCCGAAGGCCGCCGCGGTCGGCGGTGAGCCGGAGGACGTCGTCCTCGACCACGTAGGACCAGCCGTCCGGCGGATCGATGCCGGCGGTGTGGGCGACGGGGATCGTGACCGTGCGCACCGACGATCCGACGCGGTTCGTGAGCGTCCAGGCGTAACCGGTGGCGCGGATCCGGACGCTCAGCTCGAGGCCGTCGACCTCGAGCGTGCGGCGGAAGGGATCGTCCGGGTCGGCGGGGGCGCGTCCCGGCGCGGGAGCCGGGGCGGGAGCCGGGGCGGGAGCCGGCGCGGGAGCCGGCGCGGGCGGGGCCGCGGCGACCCCGCCGCCCGCGCCGGCGAGCAGGAGGGCCGTGGCCGGGGCGTGGCGGCGGCGCGGGGACGGTGGGCGGGCGGGAGACTCAGCCATGGCTCGCGCGAGGATACCCATCGCCTGCGGCCGGCGGCTCGGGGTCGCCGGCGACCGGCCCCGCGCGGGCGGCCGCGGGCCGCAGGCGGAGGCCGATCGCGAGCAGCACCGCCGCGAAGCCGATCAGGAGCACGGCCCAGAGGGCGAACAGGGTGCGGGTCTGCAGCCCGTCGCCGAGCATGATCGCGGCCCGCACCGGGAAGACGTTCCACTCGACCTGCAGCCGCTTGTCCTCGGACTCGCCGGGCGGCATCAGGTCGCCGCCCGCCGCGAGGCGCACCACCGACGTGACGCGGATCAGGATGGGCGAGCGGGTGGGATCCCACGCCGCCTCGACCGGGCGCCGGCCGTCGGCGTCGTAGGCCGGCCGGTCGACCAGGTGCTCGTAGCCGCTGTTGAGGGCCACGCCGAAGAACTGCAGGGCCACCGAGACCGTGGCGAGGCCGATCACCGCTGCCCGGAGCAGCCCCCCGGCGCGGGCGGCGACGCCGGCGGCGGTCTCGCGGGCCGGGCCCCACCACCAGATCGCGATCGGGGCCAGCCACAGCGGCATCATGCAGACGTGGTAGCGGATGCCGAAGCCGAAGGCCCCCGCCCAGAACGTGGTCTTCGAGTACAGCAGCAGATGCACCACGGTCGCCACCGCGATCGCGGGGCCGAGCGGGCCGAGCACCCGGCGGACGCGGGCGGAGGCCACCGCGGGCACGAGGAGCAGCAGCCACGGCGTGTTGAGGAAGAGGCTCTTGCCGGGGCTGACGAGATGGCCGGCGAGGCCCTCCAGCAGCGGCGTCTCCCAGAGTCCGCCCACCACGGCGTAGTACTGCCCGTAGCCCGAGTCGAGCGGGTCGCCGAAGCGGGCCCAGTGGTAGAGCGGCACGATCGCCACGAGCAGGCACGCGAGCAGGAACCACGGGACCAGGCCGAGGGTGATGCGGAGGAGGTGCCGGCGGTGCCGGATCAGGGCGGGCAGGGTGAGCACGACGAAGCCGAGGGCGGCTGCGACCGCGGTGCCGCGGTGCATCAGCCCGGTCGAGACGAGGACGCCCCCGACCCCGAGCCCGCGCACGATCGCGCCGCGGACGGCTCCCGCGTCCGCGGCCGGGGCCGCCTCGAGCTCCGGCAGCCGGCGGATCGCCCGCAGGCCCAGGACGTATGCCCACGCGGTCGCCGCCCCGAGCGACACCTCCTCCGATCCCGCCGTGGCCCAGACGAACTGCAGCGTGCCGTAGGCCAGCAGCAGGCCGGCGGCCGAGGCCGCTCGCACGCCGAGCCCGAGCGTCCGCAGGAGCGCGACGTGGCCGAGGACCGCGAGCGCGGCCATGAACGGCACCACGAGCATGCACGCGATGAAGTTGCCGAGCCGGGTGAAGGTGACCGGGTCGCCGCCGACGATCAGCCGGGCCGCCTCGGCCACCGCCGCCGCGGGCAGGAAGATCACCGTCTGCCCGGGAAAGAACACCGAGTAGTGCGCGCCGTCCGACGGGACCGTCAGCGGGTTCTCGTCGATCGCGAGGTCACCGTCGCGGACGATCGACTCGGCCACGAGGTACCGCGTCTCGGGGTCCGGCGTCATCTCGCCGACGTTGAACGCCATGTAGCCGAGCATCGTCGCCGCGGCCAGGAGCAGGGGCAGCGACGGACGGCGGACGGCGAGCAGGAGGCGGCGGAGCGGGGTCATGGGCGGCGATGGTAGGAATCGGCCCGGAGCCGGTCGGACTCCAGCCCGAGGGGACCGGGGCCCGGGCCCAAGCCGCCGTCCCGGCCTGCCCCCGGCCCGCGGGGCGGGACGGACTCGGCGGCGCGCCGCTTGCAGCGGCGAGCTGGACGCCCGCCGCGGGACATGCGGTCCCGGCGGCACCTCTCCCGGAGCGGCTCGATGCACCCGTCGGACGACCACCCGGCCCACGGGCCGCGCAGCGACGACCCGCTCGCGCCGCACCATCTGCGCGAGCTCGACGCCGGACGCCGCCGAACGGCCGCGGTACGGCGCGGGGCGACGGTTGCCGGCCTGAGCGGCGGCACGCTCGTGCTCTTCGGCTGCCTCACCATGCTCGGCGCCGTGTTCGGCAGCCTGACGAGCCTGCTGCTGGGCGCGGTGCTCGTCGGCCTCGGGGTGAACGAGCTGCGGGCGGGCGGCCGACTGCGGCGGCTCGACCCGTCCGCCGCGCGGACGCTGGCGTGGAACCAGGTGGCCCTTGCGGCGGTGATCGCCGTCTACGCCGGCTGGCGGCTCCTCGAGGCGGCGACGGCCGATGCGACGACGCTCCCGGGTGGCGGGACGGGCATGCCGGAGACCGACCGCCTCGTCGCGGGCCTGCGGCGGTCGATCGGCATCGCGACCTACGGCTCGGTCCTCGTCGTCGGCACCGCGGTTCCGCTGCTGACGGCCCGCTGGTACGGCTCGCGGGGGCGGCACGTCCGCGCGATGCTGGCGGAGACGCCGGCCTGGGTGGTGCGGACGCTCCGGGCCGCGGCCTGAGGTCGCAGGCCGGGTCGCCGCGCGGGCGCGGTCGGTCGTCGGCGAGACGCCGGCGCGCGAGCGGGACCGCCTCGTCCGCGCGACGATGCACCGGCCGGCCGGTCTCGCTCGCCCGCGCGCTCCTGCGGTGGCCACCACGTCCCCGGACGGCCATGCCGCCGCGCGACCGTCCTCTGGCCGTGCGAGCGGGGATACGCCCCGGCGCGGCCCAGCGCCCCGCGACCGCCACGTTCGACGGACGCGCCCGGACCCCGGTCCGGTCGGGCGGCGGCCGCGTCGGCGCGGGAGCGGTGACGACGCGCCCCCGGCGCCCCCGGCGGCCGGGCCGATCAGCATGTCCCCCATCTTGCCACGGCCCCCGCGGACCGCCTCGCGTCGAGGCCTCCGCCCGCCGACCGTCCGATTCCCCGCGCCCGGCGGGACCGCGTGGTGCCTTCGCGGGGGCGAAAGCGCCCGATCACGAGCCTCCGGGGCCCCATCGGGCCCGGGCGCGGCTACCTTCTCCGTTCCGCGGCGCCCGCGGTCCCGGAGTCGGCTCCGAGATCGACTGGCGCCCGAGGTGTCCCCCCATGCCCGCCCCGCGGCCCAGTCAGCTCGCCTCGATGCCGCCGCTCGGCCGGCGCGTCCCGCGGCCTCGCCCCCTGCGCCGCGGGGTGCGGCGGCCTCGTGCGACCGCCGTCGTCGTCGCGGTCGCCGCGATGGCGGCTCCGCTCGCCGGCGTCCCGTCGCCGACCGCCGCCGGCGCCGACGGCGGCTCGGACTGCGCGGTCATCGCCGACGTCGTCCTCGCCCGCCTGGCGAGCGACGTGGACGGCGATGGCGCCGTCGGGCTCGACGACCTCCTCGCGATCCTCTCGGCCTGGGGGACCGCCCCCGCACCGTGGCGGGTCGTGAGCGCGCAGACGAGCTTCGAGGGCAGCTTCGCCAATTGCGAGTGTCGGTGCGACGGCTTCGCGAGCTCGACCGCCACCACGCTCGAGGCGGCGTGGGTGCTCGACGGCTTCTGCGGCGGAGCGGAGGGACTGGCGAGCCTGGCGATCGACGCGGCTGCGATCAGCTTCACGGGTGCCGGGAGCGCCGCCGTGGGCTGCTGCGGGGACGCTGCGACGAGCTCCTCCCGCGTCCGGCTGGAGCTGGAGCTCGAGGCGGTGGAGCCGGTCGCGTACGAGTGGACCGCGACGCTCGACCCCTGCGCGGTGGCGGCCGACGTCGGTCAGGTCACGCTCGCGGGGCCGGGTCTGGCCCTCGACGGCCCGAACGTCGCCGCGGGCACCCTGGTGCCCGGGACGTGGACCATCGTCGCCGAGGGCGCGGCGCTGGCCGACTGCGCCCTCGGCTCGTGCGGCGTCGCGTCCGCCTTCACGCTGTCGCTCGACGCCGCCCGCGATCCCCGCGACGTGGACGGCGACGGCAGTGTCGGACTGGACGACCTGCTGGCGGTCCTCGCCGGCTGGACCGGCTGATTCGGCGATCGGTGTGGTCCGGCGCGCCCGGTCCGGCCCGCCGGATCGATCGGAGCCTCGGGGGCCGGGCTCGACCCCCGGCCCCGGCCCCGGCCCCGGTCCCGGCCTCGCCCTCGTTCGCCGGGCCGCGTCGACGACTCGACGCGGCATCGCCTGCCTCGCCCCCCTCGCCGGAGGCCGATCCCGATCCGATCCGCATGGGTCCGCGCCGATCCGCCGAACCGGAGCGCCGTCCCGGCGCGGGACCTCCCGACCCGTGCCGTCACGGGGCGAGCCCTAGGCTGCCCGCGCCACGGACGTCGCCGCCGCCGGCCGGAAGGGACTCGCCGATGCACCGAGACGATGCGACTGCCGCCGCCGCCGCCGCTCCCGACGCCCCGTCGCGTCCGCTTCCCTCGCCGGCCACCGTCGCCACGATCCGGCGGCTGGCCTTCCTGCTCGACGACGCGTTCGGGATCCCCGGCACCCGCGTCCGCTTCGGGCTCGACCCGATCATCGGCCTCGTGCCCGTGGTCGGCGACACCGCCACCCTGGTGATGGGCCTGCTGCCCGTGATCGCCGCGGTCCGCTTCCGGCTCGGGCCGCGGCTGGTCGCGCGCATGCTGGGCAATCTCGCCTTCGACTGGCTGGTCGGCCTGGTGCCCGGCATCGACCTCGTGCTCGACGCGGCGGTGAAGGCCCACCGTCGCAACGCGATCCTGCTCGAGCGCGAGGTGGCCCGGCGCGGGGGCGGGGTGGACCCGGCCGGCGGACCGGACCCCGGCGCCGCGTGATCCGCCCGCCGCGTCCGCCGCCTGCCGGATCGCCGCCGCCGTTCCCCCCGTCCCCCCGGCTTCACGGGCGCCGGGCGCAGTCGGACGCGATCCGGGACGTCCGCGAGGTGACCCGGCCGCCGCCGCGTGCTATGAGAGATCCTCGCGCGTTCGGCCCGGCGCCCGGGCCGCCTCGACCTCCGGAGCCCCCCCATGAACCGTCGACTCCCGTGTGCCGCCCTCGCCGGCGGCGTCGTCCTCGCGCTCGCCGCCCTCCCCGCGGCACCCGCCGCCGCCCAGTGCCCGCTGCTCGACGGGCCGTGGGAGGGGGCCGAGATCGGCGACCGCACCGGCGCCTCGGTGTCGATGAGCGCCGGCGGGGAGGTCGTGCTCATCGGCGAGCCGGAGCGGGGCGACAACGGCACGGTCCGGGTGCTGCAGCGCGACGACCAGGGGGCGTGGACCGAGGGATTCGAGATCCCGTACCCCGGCAACTTCAACGACCTCGGGGCCCGCTTCGGCGAGAGCGTCGCGGTGTCGGCCGACGGCCTCGTGGTCGTGATCGGCGCCCCGTCGGCGACGCCGCTCGGCGGCCCGGCCCAGATCGGCGCGGCGTTCGCGATGCAGCGGGCGAACCTCGACCTCGGCTTCGTGCTCGTCGAGGAGCTCGTCGACCCCGCGCCCCAGACGGGGGCCGGCTTCGGCCATCGCGTCGCCCTCTCGAACGACGGGAACACGGCCGCGATCGCCCGCACCACCGGGCTCTTCGGCAACCCCGGGCCCGCCGACGTCGTCTTCGTGGCCGAGCGGGCGGACGGGTCGGTCTGGTCGGCCCCGCAGCCGCTGCCGCCGGTCGTCCCGGTCGCCGCCGAGGAGCAGCTCGGCTCGACCCTCGCGATCGATCCGGCCGGCGACACGATCGCCGCGGGCACGGTGCCCACGGTCCTCGGCGACTGCGGCGCCGTCCACGTCTGGGAGCGCACGGGCGGCTCGTTCGTCCCGGCCCAGGAGCTCACCCACCAGCCGACGGCGTTCGGCTGCCTCTTCGGGGCCGACGCGATCGCGTTCGCGGGCGGGGAGCTGCTCGTCGGCGACAGCGTCCACGACGGACTCGCCGGCGCGGCGCCGTCCGAGCCGCAGACGGGCGTCGGCGCTGTGTGGCGGCACGTGCGGGCCGGCGGCCAGTGGGTGAAGATCGCCGATCCGCTGCAGCCGCCGCCGGCGGCGTTCGCGGCCGTGCCGACGCCGTTGCTCGGCGCCGCGCTCGGCAGCGGGCTCGGCGGCGGGGGCGACCACCTCGCCGTCGGCGCCTCCGCCGCCCGCGGTCCCGCCGGCTTCAACGCCGGCGCCGTCCACCACTTCGTGCGGCAGCCGACGGGCTGGGTCTGGCTCGAGCGGATCGACGCGCCGATCGGCAACAACGGCGGCTTCTCCTTCGGCCGGACGGTCGACGTGTCGGCGTCCGGCGGCGAGCTGATCGTGGGGGACGAGCAGGGCGGCCCGAACGGGTTCGCGTTCGGGCGCGGCCACCTCTACGAGTCCGGCGTCGCGGTGAGCGCGCCGGCCCGGACGCCGCCCCTGACGGAGCTCATCGTCGAGATCGCGCGCGGGTCGTCCTCGGGCACCGGGGGGATCGAGATCGCGGGCGAGCTCTCCGCCACGCCCGTCGTCCCGTGCTCGCTCGCCGGCGGCATCCGTCTCGACGAGCTCGAGATCGTGCTCGAGGAGGATCCCGTCTCGATCGAGCTGGAGTCCGACTCGCCCGGGCTGCCCGAGGTCTTCACGATCATCGGCTTCTCGGCCACGCTCGCCCCCGTCGCCCTCGACGTGGTGCCGCTCGACGGCAGCGGGCAGGGCGTGCTGCCGGCCCTGCCGCTGCAGCTCGAGGGCACCGTGGAGTTCCTGCTCGGCGACGCGATCGGGACGCTCGATCTCGCGAGCCTCGGCGTGGTGATGCTGCCGCCGACCCCGATCACGGTCACCGGCGGCGGCGACGATCCGCTGGCGATCACGCTCGACGTGGAGCTCGACCCGGTGATCGTGGACGTGGGCTTCGGCCCGGACGATCCCTCGCTGCAGTACGCCGGGTCGATCGACTTCGACGAGATCATCGAGGCGCCCTGCCCCGGCGACGTGAACGGCGACGGCACCGTCGAGTTCGGCGACGTGCTCGCGACGGTGGCCGCCTGGGGTCCGTGCCCGGCCGGCGGTCCGTGCCCGGCCGACGGCAGCGGCGACGGCACCGTCGACTTCGACGACCTGCTCGCCGTGCTCGCGGCGTGGGGACCGTGCCCGGACGCGTGACGAGGGGCGCGGGGCCGGGCGTGCGAACGGGCGCCCGCTGAATCTCCGGCCGACGGGACGCGAAGCCCCCGTGACCACGTGACCCCGGGGACCGCGTTCCCGTCCATCGCCGCCCTCCGCTCGACGTCGAGCGGGCGTGGTGGTGGTCGGCCGAGCCGCGACGGGGTCGCGGGGGCCGCCGACATGCACGCAGCCGGTCGCCGACGTCGAAGTCGTTCGTGATCAGGTCGGGCACTCGCTCGCGATCGACGAGGACACCGTCGTGGTCGGGGCCCGGTACGAGTCCGGGTCGTCGGTCGGCGTCGGCGGGGACGAGGGCAACGGCGCGTCGCTCGCCGGCGCCGCCTACGTCTTCGCCCGCGACGAGAGGACCGGCTGGGCCCAGCAGGCCTCCCTCAAGGCGACGAACACCGGGGCGGGCGACGAGTTCGGGACGTCGGTCGCGATCTCGGGCGATCTCGCGGTGGTGGGGGCGTGGCTCGCGAACGGCGGCGCGGTGGGCATCGACGGAGACGGATCGGACGACTCCAGCGTCCGGGCCGGCGCGGCCTGCGCCGACCGCCGCGACGCCGGCACGTGGACGCCGATGTCCGACGTCAAGGCGTCCAACGCCGGGGACACCGACGTCTTCGGGATCTCGGTCGCCGCGAGCGGCGAGCTCGTCGTCGTCGGGGCCGAGCGCGAGGCCAGCGCGGCCACCGAGGTGGACGGCGACCAGTCCAGCAACGACGTGTCGCAGGCGGGGGCGGCCTGCGCCTTCGGGCTCACGGACTGCCCGGCCGACCTCGACGACTCGGGCGTGGTGGACCTGGGCGACCTCGTGCGGCTGCTCGGCGACTTCGGCCGCGGCGAGTCCGACGTGGACGGCGACGCGGTGGCCGGGCTCGGCGACCTGTTCGGCATCCTCGACGCGTGGGGGATCCTGCGGATCGCCGTGCCGCCGCCGGGCGTCCCGGGGCGTCCGGCGGCGGCACGGCCCGCCGTCACTCCGTCGCCGGCTCGACCGTGATCGCGTGCTCGACCGTGGACCGCTCGGACCACCGGACCGCCGGGGGCAGGACGGGAGCGCCCGTGGCGTCGCGGCGGATCGGCAGCGATGGCGTCCCGAACGGCAGGATCGCCCGGCGCACGTGGACGCGGACGGTCACGGGGCCGGCCGCCGCGGGAGGCGGGCCGGCGGCGACGACCTCGAACCGGTCGCCGCGGCGGCCGTGCGACGGAGCGTGCTCCTCGGCCAGCCGGAACTCGCCGAGGATCGCGTCCCAGCCGTCCGTCCGGTCGCCGGATCCGAGCTCCACGGCCTCGACGAGCAGTCCCCAGGTGGCCGCGGTGCCGGTGGCGAGCTGCTCCGGTGCCTGCACGTCGAGCAGGAGCCGCAGCGGCTCGCCGACCCGGGCCGTCTCGACCCGGACGGTCCGCAGGCGCATCGCGTCCCCCAGGTAGCTCGCCCGCTGCTCGGCCGTCAGCTCGCCCGCCGCGAGCCGTTCGAGGAGCCACTGGTGTCCTTCGACCGACACGTGGTCGTCCGCCTCGACGCGGGAGACGAGACCCGCGGTCAGCCGGTCCCGCTGCCGCGGCGTGAGCGTGCGTCCGCCGAGCTCCGGCCACATCCGGAACTCCCAGCCGGTCCCGGTCGCGAGGCCGGCGACGAGCAGCCCGGTGGGCATGAGCGCCGGCCGCATCCCACCCGTGATCATGAGGCCCATGCCGAACATGAACGCAAGGACGCCGGCCACCAGCGGGCCGAGGCGGGGACGCATCCGCCCCTGCATCGTGCCGCCGGGAGCGAGCCAGTCGGCTCCGCACTCCGGGCAGGCCGGTCCGGCCCCCTCCGCCGGCTGGGGATACCGGCACTTCGTGCACGTGCGCTCCGCTCCCTCCCGCCGGCCCGCGAGGCCGCCGGTCAGCAGCCAGATGGAGCCGAAGGCGAGGATCATCGGGACACCGTCGTGGAGCCGCACCGCGACCGACTCGCCCGCCACGAGGGCGAAGACCACGTGGATGCCCGCGAGCAGGATGAAGCCGGAGAGTCCCGTGATCCAGGGGCGTCGCCGGAACAGCCGGCGCAGGCTTCCGACGAGGCCATCGCCGTCGCCGGCGTCTCCCGCGAGGGGCGCCCGTCCCGTCCTCGCGGCGCCGCTCACGACGTAGTCGGCCCACGCCCGCCGGGCCGCGGCCGGCGACTGCTCGCGGCCGCACCCTACGCAGGCGACGATCACCTCGGGCGTCGCCCGGGCGTCCTCGGGGAGCGGGGTCCGGCACCGCACGCAGATCACGCCGTCGTGGGCCGGGACCCGGCGCCGCACCTCGCGCTCCCGGCGCAGGGCCAGGCCGGACGGCACCGCGATCGCGGCGGCGACGGCGAGCGGGGTCGCGATCGCGAACGCCGCCAGGCGGCGGTCGAGGACGCCCTCGTCCACGAAGAGCAGCAGCAGCGCCGAGGGCACGAACGCCATCGGTACCCCGAGGGCGAGCGTCACCGCGTGGATGACGACCCGCCACCGCATGCGGGTGGCCCAGACGCCCTTCGGATCGTCCCACGACATGGGATGCGTGCTCCAGTGCCGTGGCGTGGCCGGCGACGAGCCGGCCGCTCGGGCCCGGCGTTCCCCCGGAGCGCCCCGGAAATGATGGCACCACGTCGGGCCTGACACAACGGTCCGCCGTCCGATGGGCCGGCGTGCCGGCGTGCCGGCGCCGGGGGGCGGAGGCCACGGGTCCCGTCGTCGGCGCTGATGGCAGGAGTGTCCGACGCTACGAAGAAGGCCGATGGGCGTCGCGGCGTGGCGGCGGTGGCCCGGATCGGACCGGGCGCGGGGCCGTGCCCGAGAGGCGACCCGATCGACGAGCGGGCAGGAGCACAGGCATGGACCAGTCGGAGCCCCGATCCGTGGGCATGTGGGCCGTCGCGCTGGCGGCGGGCGTGGGGGCGTGCTCGCGACCGCCGGCCCCGATGGCGTGGCCGCGACCGAGTGCGAGGTGGGCGATCTCCTCTCGCCCCCGGAGCCGCTCCCCGCGCGGAACCGGTCCGCGTCGGTCGTGGTCGGCGATCTCGACGGCGACGACACGGCCGACAGCGTCGTCGCGAACGAGATCAGCGGCGACCTGAGCGTGCTCCTCGGTGCGGGCGACGGCGGCTTCGGCGGTGCGGTGGGGTTCGTGGCCGGTGATCGCCCTCGCGCTCGGTCGCGCTCGGCGATCTGGACGGCGGGGGTACACCCAACCTCGCGGTGGCGAACGAGTTCTCCGACGACGTGAGCGTGCTGCCGGGAGTGGGCGACGGCACCTTCGCCGCGACGATGCTCTTCGCGGCGGGCAGCCGGCCGACGTCGCTCGCGGTCGTCGATCTCGACGGGAACGGCACGCCGGACCTGGCGATGGGGATGCTCACCACCGGCACCGTGGACGTGCTGCTCCGTCAGTGTGCGGCCGCGTGTCCCGGGTGATCTCGACGGCCGCGGGGCGGTGGCGTTCGACGACCTGCTGGCGGTGCCTGTCGGCCTTCGGCCCGTGCACCGTCGGGTGCCCGGAGGACCTCGACGCCAGCGGCGCAGTGGACTTCGGCAACATCCTCGCGATGGTGGCGGCCGGGGGGCCGTGCGGAGCCCGGCGGGCCGACGTCCCGCCGGGCGTGCGGCCGGCACGCGGGGAACCGGCTCGCCGAGCGCGGCCTGCGCCGTGGCCACCAACGACGACGCCGCACCCGTCGGGGTGCGGCGTCATCCGGTCATGCTCCGTGTAGGACTCGAACCTACGACCCGCTGATTAAGAGTCAGCTGCTCTGCCAACTGAGCTAACGGAGCGGTTCGACGCGGCGACGGGGCGGGCCCGGCGGGGCGTCGAGCGAGGAGGCAAGGATAGCCGCGAGCGGGAGGCGGTCAAGGTCGCCGGCCGCCGGCTCCCGGGCCCGCGCGGCCCGATCCGCGGCCGTGCCGCGCGCGACGACCGGACGCCTCTCCTCGTGGCGTCCGGTCGTCATCGTGCCGGTGTGGATCGGGGCGGGGAGAGCCCACGGAAGGCGTCTCCCGCGCGGCCTCGGGCCTCAGGCCGCGCGCCGCCCCCCGCCCCCGGCGTCGTCCCCGTCCCGGTCGTCCTCCCGCGGGGGGCGGGCGGCCGTCCGTTCGCCGCCGAGCTCGTCGGGGGTCGCCGCCGGGCCGGTGGCCGGCGGTTTCGCCTCGACGTCCTGGCGGCCGCGGGCGGACTCGTCCCGCATCGGCTGCCGCGGCTTGGCCTCCACCGCGCCCGGAGCGTCGGTGGAGTCGCCGGCGCCCTCCGCCGGCTGAACGGGTCCGGGGGGAACCGCGGGGGCCTCCGTGCCCCGCACCGTCGCGCCGAGCCCGTCGTGCGGGCCGGGCGCGTCCTCGGTGCCGGCGTCCGTGCCGGTGGTGACGGCGTCCCCGTGGTCCTCCTCGTGGGCGATCGCCTCCGCGGGCTCGACGGTGGTTCGGGCGACGGTCGCCGCCCGCTCCTCCGCCGCCCGCCGGGCGACCGCCTCGGCGTTGGCCTCGGCGTCGATCTCCTCCGGTCCGAGACCGAGGCTCGCGACGTGCCGCTCGAACGCGAGGTCGCGGCCGGCGTTGCTGCTCGCGGGCTGCGGCGCGGACTCCGGCGCGGGCTCGGCGATGGCGGCGACGCCCTCGGGCCGGGTGAAGCCGGTGATCGCGGTCGGCAGCGGATCCGTGGTCGCGGTCGGCTGGCCGCCGCGGCGGCTGAGCATGGACACCGCGGTGCGCCACATGATCCACAGGTCGAGTCGCCAGCTGCGCCGCTGCACGTACTCCAGGTCCCAGCGGATCCACTCCTGGAAGTCCAGCATGGGAGCGCGGGTGCGGCGGATCTGCCACAGGCCGGTGAGTCCGGGCTTGACGCTCAGGCGCGCCTCGCGCCACGCGGGGCAGAACTGGTTCTCGTCGTCGGGGCTCGGACGCGGCCCGACGAGGTTCATGTCGCCGCGAAGGACGTTCCAGAGCTGCGGAAGCTCGTCGAGGTGGAAGCGCCGGAGCAGGCGGCCGATCCGCAGCAGCCGCGGATCGTCGGCGATGTGGAACTGTGGCCCGTCGCAGACGTTCTCGCGCTCGAGCTGCGACTTCAGACGCTCCGCGTCGCGGCACATGGTGCGGAACTTCCAGCAGGTGAAGTTCCGCCCGCCGCGGGTCTGCCGCACGTGCCCGAAGAAGAACGGCCGTCCGTCCTCGAGCCAGATCGCGAGCATGATCAGCGGGAACAGCGGCAGCACCATGCTCAGCGCGAGCGCGCTGACGGCGACGTTGAAGACCCGCACGGAACGGGGCTCCGGTCGCGCCACGATGCCGCCGGGCAGGCGCACCGCCGCCGGCACCAGGGGCCGCGTCTCGATGAACGCCGCGGGCCGGCGGCCGCGGGTGCCGCGCCCGGGCGTGCCCGCGGATGCGCGGGACCCGGTCCGGAGCCGGGCCGAGAGCCGCGAGAGCAGGCTCCCGGAGGGCGCCGCGGCCCCGGCGGAACGGCGAGCGTCCGTCGCGGAGGCGTCCGCGATCGCCCCGGCACGCTCGTGCCCGACGCGGCGCGGGACGGGCACCCCCCCGGGCACCGGGCCCAGCCGCGGCGTGTCGTCGAGCAGCATGCGCGGCCCGACCAGGGACGCGTTGCCCTCGAGCACCACGTGCTCCCCGATCCAGAGCGGTCCGGCGAGGGAGACGTTCGCGCCGATGCGGGCGGACTCGTGCACCCACACCCCGGGCTCGCGGAGCGAGACCCCGGGCACGGTGGAGGCCAGCGCGTCGTCGAGACGGATCATCGTCTCGAACCAGCGGACCACGCCGCCGCGCTCGGATCCGTCCTCGAGGACGCCGGCCGCGGTGCCGTGCAGCGGCGAACGCCGCCGACGGGCCAGCACCCGGTCCACCGCGGTGGCCGCGGAGGGATGGCGGGCGGGGTGGACGTGCCGGCGCCACCAGTCGGCGATGCGGCGGTCACGGGTCAGGAGCACCATGCCGCGGGCCCGGGGAGCGTCGTAGCGACGCTCGATCGAGACCAGGGCGTCCGACTCGTCGGCGGAGATCGTCTCCGCGTAGCTCGACGCCTCGGGGTCGACGATCTCGACCAGCATCGTGCGGCGCCGGGCACCGCGGAGGCGGCGGAGCAGCGAGGCGGGGCCGAAGCCGACCAGCTCCTCGAGTCCGAGCAGCAGGAAGGCCCGCGGGCGGCGGAGCGGCTCCGCCGGGGAGCCGCCCACGTCCGGGGCGGCGTCCTCCCGGGTGCCGGGCCGCACGACCTGGACGCCGACCTGGCGCCAGAAGTGGTCGTGCAGCTCGACCGGGTCGTGGCCCCAGAGCCGTGGCGGGTCGCCCGAGGCGGCCGCCCAGCTCCGGAACCCGTAGGTGGGGTCCGGGGAGTGCATCAGGCGGCCGTCCGTCCAGTGGTGGTGGTGGTGGCGGGACGACCGGCGTCGTCACGGTTCGGCTCGGTCACCGGCCCGCCGGCGGCCGGCACGTCCCCCCATCGGGTTCGTCGGACGGCGGGCGCACCGCCGAGGGCGGCGAGGCTCGAGGGCCGGCCGGACGGGGCGAGGGCGGACGGCCGCGTCTCGACCATGGCCCGTCCGCGGCGCGTCGGCGTCGAGCCGCCGACCTCGAGGTCGCGGAAATCGGCGTCGTCGGCCCGGTTCACGACCAGCCCCACGCAGCGGGCCGAGACCTGCCGGAGCCGGTCGAGGGCGGCCCGGACCGCGGAGGCCCGGACGCCGCGCTCCACGACGAGCACGGTCCGGTCGGCGACGCCCGCGAAGGTCGGTCCCTCGGAGCTCGCGAGCATCGGTCCGGTGTCGATCACGATCGCGTCGAAGCGGGTCCGCAGGGTGTCCAGCAGCCACACGAGGCGGGGACGGGACAGCACCTCCTCGCCGTGCACGCCGCGGAGGCCCATCGGCAGCGCCCACAGGCCCGGCTCGCCGGTCTCGTGCACGCGGCCCTCGGAGGGATCGACGCCGAGGGCCTCGACGAGGCCGGGCTCGTCGTCGAGCACGAGCTCGCGGGTGAGCTTGGGCGAGGTGATGTCGCCGTCGATCACGAGCGTCCGCCGGCCGGACCGGGCGAGCCCGGTGGCGAGGGCCAGGGCGGTGCTGGTGCGCCCCTCGCCGCGGGTGCAGCCGGTGACCGCCACCACGTTCCGGTCGGGCCGGACGGTGTCCAGCTCGATGATGGACCGCAGGTGGTGCACGCCGCGGGTGCTGCGTGCCTCGGCCGCCGCCCCGCCGCTCGCCATGTCGGGCAGGATCGCGGCGACCGCGGGCGCGCCGGGCACGAAGCTCAGGTCGTCCGTGTACCGGATCCGGGGGTTGATGGAGCCCAGTCCGATGACCGCGACCACGCCGAAGAAGCCGCCCGCGAGGCCGCCGGCGATCGCCAGCTGGGCCCGGCGGTCGCGCGCCGGGGAGACCGGCAGGTCGCCCCAGGTCGCGATGGTCACGCCGGTCGAGTCCAGGTCGGACGAGGCCGAGAGGATTCCGATCCGCCGCTCGACGTTCGACAGACGCACCTGGGCGTCCTCGATGCGGTCGGCGAGGGTGTTGATCGCGACCCGCCGGCGGCTGAGGTCCGCGATCTCGTCGTGGACGGCCGTCTTGCGCTCCTCGGCCCGGGCGATGAGGTTGTCGATCCGCTCGAGGGCGGTCAGGCCGCCGGTGGCGACGAGGTCCTCCTCGTCGAGCGCGAGGCCCGCGAGGGCGTCGCCCGGTCCGCCGACGTCGATCCCGTCGCCGGGACCGAGGCGCTCCGGGACGCCCCCGGTCAGCGGTCCGATGCCCGTGCCGTCGAGGGCGGCGATGCGGATGCGGACGGTCTCGAGCTCCGCCTCGAGCTCGCGAATGATCGGGTGCCGCGGTCCGTAGCGGTCGCTCATGGAGTCGATCCGGGCGCGGATCTCGTCCCGCTGCCGAATGAGGCGCTGCCGCTGCGGGTCGCCGGCCGGGCGATCGATCGCCCCGGTCGCGGCGGCGGCCGCGGCCGGATCGTCGCCCGTCTTGATCGCGGTGCGGCGCGCCCGCAGGTCGTCGATCTGTCGGTCGATCGCGATGAGCTCCTCGACGCGGGTGACGTGCATCCGCTCGACCAGCTCGGGACCGGTCCCGCGGGAGGCCTCGAGCTGCTCGGCCTCGAGGGCCTCGATCCGGTCGATGAGCTCCGCCCTGCGCGACTCCAGCGAGGTCAGTCGCACCGAGCGCTCGCGCTCGGCGGGACCCGCGGCCTGCTCCTGGTACGCCCGGAGCACCGCGTCGACCGCCGCCCGGGCCCGGGTGGGCTCCGGGCTCGAGACGCTGACGTTCAGGATGTTCTGGCCCCGAGGCTGCACGATCTCGAGCGAGCCTTCGAGGGCGGCCACGCCCCGGTCGCCGGACGGCCAGCCGGCCGCCCGCAGGAGCGGATCGGCGACCGCCTGCTCGACCACCGTCCGGCCGCCCAGGATCGTCGACTGCTCGGCCACGTAGGCCTGCATGAGCGACGGGACCGGCAGCGAGTCCGGGTCGTGCATGGTCGTCGCCGGCACCGGATCGATCCGCACGAGACCGCGCGACTCGAAGGTCGGGCGGCTCGCATGCCAGCCGGCGGTGGCGGCGAGCCCGGCGAAGACGAGTCCCGCGGCGGCGGCCACGTGGTAGCGACCACGCAGGCGCCGGTGGATCGCGGTGATCGTCGACTCGGCCGAGCCGATCTCCTCGGGCTCGGCCACCAGCTCGTAGCGAACGGGCTCACGATGGCGATTGACGTCGGTCATCTGGACCCCCTGGTGCTCGTCGGGGCGTCGCCGTCAAGAGCGACGGGCGGCGTCGGGAACGGCGGCTGCCTCACGACGGGGCTCCTCTCGTCCGGGGTTCGATCCGTCCGGCCCCCCGCGGGGCCGTGCGCGCGGGACGCGCCGGATGATCCACTTCCGTGCGGATCCGCAGGGGTCGTCGGCGATATCGGGCGTCCACTGAACCGGCAATCCGCTACAAGATGCACGACGCCGTCGAATCCCCGCATCGCGCGCGGGCGGCAGGACCGGCGCCGTCGGCCGAGCCCGCGGGACCGGACCGCCGCGACGCGCGTGCGCGCGAGGGCGCAGCCCCCGCGCACGCCGACGCCCCGCCGGGGCCCCGGCGGGGCGCGGATCGCGCTCGATGGAGGGGTGATCGGGTGGCGGTCGTGCGCCGCCCGCGGCCGCGGTGCGGAGGCCGGCCCGGACGGCCGGCTCAGGCGGCGCGGAAGAGGCCCGGGCCCTCGTCGAGCACGCGGCCCGCGTGGTGGACGCAGTCGACGATGCGCACGTCGGCCGGCACCACGGTCCCGGGACCGATGATCGAGCGGATCACGGTGCTCCCGGCGCCGACGTACGCCCCCGGCATCACGATCGAGTCGAGGACGTCGGCCTCCGGCCCGACCATCGCGCCGCGGCAGACGACGCGGAGGGCCGAGGGGCCCGGCATGCGTCCGATCGCGACCGGCCCGCCGGGCGGCGCGGCGTGCCGCGCGACGCGGGCGGCCTCGATCAGCTCGAGCCGCGTGCGGAGCGGCATCGCCCCCCGGCCCTCGAGGTCGTGCACCAGGACCAGGCGGCCCGCCGCGCGGAGGCGCGGCAGCAACTGTTCCTTCAGGTCGCAGAACCCGGCGGTGGGCACCGCGTCGAGGGCGTCGCGCCGGATGCAGTAGACCCCGGCCGGGGACCGGTCGGGATTGCGGCCGACGGTGATCGCGGCCCCGGAGGCCAGGTGGTCCGCGATCATCGGCGCGAGCGAGGCGTCGAGGTGGCGGGCTCCCTCGACCACGAGCACGTGGCGGTCGGCCGGCAGGGCCTGCGCGACGTCGCGCACCACGCCGGCCGGACCGCGGTAGGGATGCGGATCGCGCTCGATCGAGGTGCCGGGGACCGTCGAGGGCCAGGGCGCGGGCATCGCCGGCGTGGCGAGCACGCGGATCGGGAGCGGCGAGCGCATGCCCGCGGTGGCGGTGCGGATCCGGTCGGCCCAGGTCTCGAGCACGCTGCCGTCGGGCGCGATCCACCAGTCGATCGGCGATCGATCGAGGACCTCCTGCAGCGGCGAGGGTCGCAGGCCGCCGGCGAGGACGATCGCGCAGGCCAGCGGCAGGTCGCCCTCGGGCAGCTCCTGCGCCCGCACCGGCGTGGCCGCGTGCAGTCGGAGCCGCACCGGCGACCCCTCCTCCGTGGTCGCGCCGCCGGGGCTCGCGTCCGGCGGTGCGCCCCGGGTCGCACCGTCGGCCTGGTCGGCGTGGTCGGCGCCGGCGGTCGCGGGCGCGACGCGCGGACCCTGCGGACCGCCGCGCTCCACCGCCCGCGCGAGGCGCCGGGCGTCGGGGTCGCCGGCGGAGGGCTTGTCCTCCATCAGGGCCGCCGCGGTGCCGTCGGTGCGCCTCGGCACCGCCGGGCGAACGCGGCCCGCGACCAGCCCCGCCCAGCGGCGACGCCGCAGGGCATCGGCCGCACCGTCGCCGGCGTCGGCGTCCGCGGCCTCCACCACGAGCCCGCGCTGCGCGAGGTGGCGGCGGAGATCGGCCGCCCGGTCGGCCCAGGTCTGTCCGGCCACACGGGCGCGGCCCGGCTGCGGGTCGTACTCGATCTCCAGCGCCCGCTCGATCATGGCCGCGAAGCCGGCCCCGTCCTCGGCGGTGGCGACGAGGCCCGGGTACCGGGACAGCTCGCGGAAGGGCGTCGTGACGACGGGCCGGCCGGTGGCGAGGTACTCCTTCAGCTTCACTGGATGACAGGCGTCGATCCACGGGCTGCGTCGCCACGGCATGATCAGCACGTCGCACGCGGCCATGTAGTCGGCCACCTGCTCGGGCCTGCGCTGCCCGAGCAGATGGACGTTCGGACGGCGGCACCACCCCTCCGGCAGGGTGCAGCCGCCCACGAGCACGAAGCTCGCCCCGGGAACCCGACGGCTCACCTCCAGGAACAGCTCCGGATCGAAGGTGTGCGCGTCGATCGCGCCCACGAAGCCGACCCGCGGGCGCGGCAGGCCCGCCACGTCGACGGGCTCGCGGCCCGCGGCGTCCGCCGCCTCGAAGCGGGCCGCGTCCACGCCGTGGTCGACGAGCACCGCGTGATCGAGGCCCTCGGCGTCGTCCTCCATGAAGGCGCCGGAGCAGTAGACCACGAGGTCGGCGTCGCGCTTCAGCGAGCGGTCGCGGGCGGCGATCGCGTCCGCGTCCACGTCGGTGAACGCCTCGTAGCGATCGGTCCGCTGGTACACCAGCCCGGCGTGCGGGATTGCGGGGAGCAGGTCGGCGGCGGTGGGGCACGCGACCCAGGCGAGCGGGCGACGGATGCCGAGCCGGCGCAGGGCGCGGCGGATCGTCATGGCGGTGACCGGGCCGGCCGCGCGCATCGCCCGGCCCGGGATCGAGGGTGGACTGAGCACCGCGAACCGCTCGTCGATCCGGTGCAGGCCGCGGCCGAGGCTGCGGAGCTTCCGGTGCACGCGGCGCACGAACATCCGGCCCTCGGACGGCCGCGGCACCCGCATCCCCAGCGAGTTCACGTAGAGGACGGGCACGTCGCCGGACAGCGCCCGCATCACCCGCATGTCGTAGTGACCGCGGTTGTGGTACCACCAGTCCTCCCCCCCGAAGCACAGCACGCCGTCGAAGGCGCGGCGCGGGCCGGCGGGGGCGTCGGCCGGGACGGTCGCGGAACGGATCACGGCGTGGTCCATGCGGAGGGCGGCTCTCGAGACGGGCGGGACGACGGATCGGGGTCGGTCGCGGACGGCCGGGGGCCGTCGCGTCTCAGGCGGCGCGGCGGAGCCGCAGGCGGCCGAGCGCGGAGGCCGGCCGCGGGGGCCGCGGCCCGGCGCCGATGCCCGGGGCGGCCCCCGGCATGCGGCGCGGCTCGGCGTCGACGTCGTCCAGGGTCGGGACCGGGCGGGTCTCGCCGTCGCGGATGAACTGCCGCAGGGCGTCGAGCAGCTCCGCCGAGGCGTGCGAGGGCACCGGCGGCGGCGGCGCGACCTCGGCCATGCGGTCGAGCTGCTCCAGCAGCTCGTGCTCGTCCCAGGCCACCGCCACCCGCTCGTCGCCCGCGAGCGACTCGGCGGTCGCGACCTGATGGTCGTTGCGCGTCTCGCGGAGGTGTCCGCGGCGGGGCATGACGATCGTCGGCTTGCCCAGCTCGAGCGCGGTGAGGATCGTGCCCATGCCGGCGTGCGTCACGACGAGATCCGCCTCGTAGAGGCACCGCCGGAACGTCGCCGCGTCGAGCCGCGGGGTCCAGTGCAGGTGCCGGGGCGGCTCGGTGCCGTCGCCGATCTGGGCGAGGACGTGGTGCTCGGGGTGCCCCGCGGACCAGGCGTCCACGGTCCGCACGAGTCGATCGAAGGGCATCTGGGCCCCGACGGTCACGAAGATCACAGCACGGCTCCTCGGTACTGCGGTCCCTGGTCGTTCGACAGCCGCTTCCACTGGGTGAGCCAGAGGTCGCTCCAGCGGCCCGCGGCCCGTCCACTCATGGACAGCTCGCGGACGTTCGCCATGCTGTCGATCCACGCGGTGCGGCATCCGAGCAGACGCCCGATCACGCACGCGAAGAACCCCGGGGCGGCGCCGGTGGTGACGACGACGTCCGGGCGGACCTTGAGCACGATCCACGCGATCCGGAGGGCCAGCCGAAGCAGGCCGAACCGGTTCCAGCGGGTCGCGTCCGGCACCGTCATGAGCGGCGCGGGGGCGACGTCCGAGCGATAGTCATCGCTCACGGTGACCCAGGTCACGTCGGCGTCGGCGAATGCCGGCCGCAGCCGTTGCAGCTGCACCCAGTGCCCGCCCCCCGACGCCACGGCCAGGACCCGGCGGCGGCGGGCGAGGGGATCGGCGCTCTGAAGGTCTGGGGTCGGCATCCGGCCTCGTCCCGCGGCGGGGACGCTCCGTGTGGGAGGGTCTCCTTCCCGATCGGCGGGACCGGCAGGGCGGTTGACTCCGTGAAACTCCCGCCGGTCGGCGCGAGGGGGGCGGGCGGCGCGACCCGCACAGGTGGACCTCGCCCCGGGGGGCCGCCGCGATTCACCGCGATTGCGCTGAAGCGGGCGCCGGACGGCGCGATCCGCGATCCGCGGCGGGGGGGAGGGCGCACGGACGGCGCGATCCGCGGCGGGGGCGGCGCACGAACGGCGCAGGGTCCGCCCCGAGGGCGGCCGGAGCGGGGGGCGACGCCGGGCCGGGCGCGGGGCTGGGGCCGCGGCCGGCGCGGGTGGCCGCGGTCCGACGGTGGACGCGCGAGCGGGCCGGTCAGTCCTCGGGGTCGATCTCGGCCCAGGGGCGCAGCCGGGCGACGAACCGCTCGAAGGGGCCGAGCGGGGGGAGGCGGCCGATGAGGTCGGTCATCGCGTCGAAGGGCACCCGGCGCGGGTCCCGCGGCACCAGCAGGCACGTCCGCATCGGGACGACCACCCCGCCGTCGGTGCGCTCGGCGAACCAGGCGGCTCCCGGACCGGCGTCGACGGAGCGGACGCCGCGCTCGACGAGGGCGTCGATCAGTCCCGCGAACACCAGCCGGCCCGGGGCGAAGCGGCGCTCCGGGAGGGACCGGTCGCACGCCACCGCGAGCACCACCGCTCGCTCGCCGCGGACCAGGGCGACGGCCCGCCCGATCGCCCGGCCGGCGGCCTCGAGCCGGATCGCGAGCGGCTGCACGGTCGCGTCCGGGCCGCCCGACCGGACGAGGGACTCCACGAGGTGGCGGCCGCCCGGCACCACGTCGAGCCCGTCGCCCCCGCGCGAGCGGCGCAGCAGTCGATCGGTCTCGTGCAGGGCCATCCGGACGTCCGCCACCGACTCGAGCGCGGTGATCCGCTCCGGGCCGCTCGAGCGGCGCAGGCGATGCCGCTCCCGCTCGATCCGGGCGCGCCAGCGAGCCGCGTCCGGGTCGGTGGGCAGCACGGTCCAGAGGCCGGACGTCCGGGCCCGGGCCAGCCGCACGCGGCCGCCGGGCTGGGCGAGGGCCTGGACCAGCCCCGCCCACGCCGCGCCGTCCATCGGCACCGGTCCGATCTCGACCGCGTCGGGGCGGGCCCGCTCCTCGAGGGTGCCCAGGATCGAGAGCCAGGCCGAGGCGGCAGCCGCGGTGCCGGGCGCGTCCGCCGCGCCGCGCACCAGGATCGGGGCGGGCAGCACGCCGGTGGGGGCGCCCGCGGTGGCGGCGAGCCGCATCCACGCGAGGGGGCCCCGAAGCCGCTCCAGCGTCCACGGGATCGCGGCCGCGAGTCCGTCGTCGTCCACCGCGGGCACCGCGGTCACGAGCCGGCCCGCCCCGCCGTCGGTGACCGCCGCATCGTTGCGGCAGCGGGCCCGGGCCGCGTCGAAGCCGGCCAGCAGCCCGTGCGTCACCTCCGCCGCGGCGCGGTCCCAGGCGGCCCGCAGCGGCTCGAGGTCGGCGAAGCCCTCCGCGGCGACGACCGGGGGCAGCTCGGGGGGCGCGGACGCGGCGCCCGGGGGGACGGCGCTCGCCGCGGAGGACGCGGCGGGGTCGGTGGTCTCGGCGGCCTCGGCGGACGGACGGTCGGCGGTTGCCTCCACGGCGGGACCTCCTCGGGGCGGACGGGCGGACAGGCGGGTCGGGGGATGGAACCGGCGTCGCGGTGCGGCACGGCGCGCGACGCGATCCTCCCCCCATCGTCGGAAGCAGTCGTCCCCCGGCCGGACCTCGTTGACCGGGTTGCCGCGCACGGGCCGCGCACCGGGCGCGTCCGTGCGGGCTGGGAGCCCGGGACGTCCGTTTTCCGGACCCCCGCGTCGATCGGGCGGGCGGCGGCGACGGGCGTGGGATCGCGGCGGAGGCCCGGCGACGTGCCCGCGAACCGCAGGCGGTCCCGGTGATCGCGGGAGGCTCGGGATCGCCCACGGCTTGAGCGGCGATCGTCCGGGGCGAGCCGGTGGCGGTGGGGCTGGTCCACCTGCGCCGGGCGGGCGCCGCCCCACCCGCGCAGCCGGAAGCCGGTATCGGACCGATTCGCGCTGAAGCCGCCCTCGGCGATGACCGACAACCCGGTGGAGCCGGCGCCACCCGATTCCGGATCGGGCGGTGCGACCAGACTCAGGGACCCCCTTCCGATGCAGCGAATCACCGTGGCAACCATCCTGCTGGCCGCCGTCGCCGTGGCGCCGGTCGCCGCCGGGCCCGTCCACGACGCGGCTCGGGCCGGCGACGCCGCCCGCGTCGCGGCCGCGTTGCAGGGCGGCGTGCCGGTGGACGCGCGGGACGACGACGGCTTCACGCCCCTGGCCGTCGCCGCGCGGGCCGGCCGTCCGGACCTCGTGACGTGGCTGCTCGAGCGGGGCGCCGATCCCGACGCGGCCGACCGCCAGGGCGTCACGCCCCTGATGCTCGCGGCCGTCAACGGTCACGTGCGGTCGATCGCCGCGCTGCTCGCGGGCGGCGCGGATCTCGAGCGGCGGACCGAGGACGGCGGCACCGCCCTGGCCATGGCCTGCTGGGCCGGCCAGGTGCACGCCGTGCGCGACCTGCTCCGGGCGGGTGCGCAGGCGGAGGTGCGGGACGCCCGCGGCTTCGCCCCGATCCACTACGCCGCGTTCCGGGGCGGCGAGACCGTCCGTGCCCTGGTGGATCACGGAACCGATCCCGACTTCACCACCGACGACGGCCGCTCGGCGCTCTTCGCGGCCGCCTACGCCGGCAACGTGGACGGCATCGACGTCCTCGCCGCGGCGGGGGCGGACCTCGACCGGATCGACGACCGCGGACGCACCGCGCTCGGCCTCGCGGCCGAACGCGACGAGCGGTCGATCATCCGCACCCTGGTCGCGGTGGGGGCCGCGATCGACGGCGCCGACGCCGACGGCCGCACGCCGCTGATGCACGCGGCCGAAGCCGGGCGCCCCGAGTCGGTCGAGCTGCTGCTGGCCCTCGGCGCGGCCGGGGACGCCAGCTGCCGGGAGCTCGAGACGCCGCTGGTCTACGCCGCCCGGGGCGGGAGCATCGAGGCGGTGCTGAGCCTGCTCCAGGCCGGGGCGGACGTCGCCGCCCGCAACCGGCTGCAGGCCGACGCCCTGATGGCGGCCGCCCTCGAGGGGCACGCCGGCATCGTCCGGGCGCTGGTCCGGGCCGGCGCCGACCCGCGGGCGGTCAACGGCAACGGCTACACCGCCCTCATGGCGGCCGCCGCCTCCGGCGACGCGACCACGGTGCGGGTGCTGCTCGAGTCGGGAGCCGAGGTCGACGCCCGCTCGCGGCGCGGCGGCACGGCCCTGATGACCGCGGCCATGCACGGTCACGAGCGGATCGTCACGACCCTGCTCGAGGCCGGTGCCGATCCGGTGGCCGTGAACCGCCGCGGCTACACCGCCCTCATGGCGGCCGCCGCCCACGGCAGCCCCGAGACCGTCCGCGTCCTGCTCGACGCCGGCGGCGAGCGCGGCCGCCGCGTGGGCGAGGAGGTCGCCGCCCTCCGGCTCGCCCGACTGCGGGCCCGCGACGATCGCCAGCGGCACGACATCGTCGAGCTGCTCGTGACCGCGGCCACCGCCGGACCGGGCCGCCGCTGAGCCGAGGCTCGCCGGCGGACCGCCGCCGCCCGATGCCGCCGGGCCGTTCACGCCGCCGCGACGCTCCCGTATCGTGGTGCCGTCCCCGGGGGCCCGCGTCATGTCCGGTCGCGACCTGCTCGTCCTCGCCGCCTACCTCGTCGCCGCCGCGTCGCTGCTTCGCGCCGCGGCGATCAGTCGCGCCGGGGCCCGGCTCGGCCGCCGCTGGACGGGTGCCGAGCGCCGCCGCCGCGATCGCGGCCGCGAGGACCGCCGCCGCACGCTCGCGTGGGCCACGCTCGCCGGGATCGTGACGGTGGGGGGGGTGCTGCGCGTGAGCGGTGGGCTCGAGGCGCTGACGCACATGGTGCGGTTGACGGTGCGCGACCTCGGCTGGTACGCCGGCCGCGGGCCCTGGCAGATGGCGATCACGATCGCGGCCGTCGCCGCGTGCGCACTGCTGGCCCTGCTCGTCCTCGGCAGCCGTCGGGCCCACCGCCGGCAGCGGCTCGGCGTGGCGGCGGCGGCGCTGCTCGCGGTGACGCTCGCGGTGCGCACCATCTCGTGGCACCGGGCCGAGGTGCTCTTCGTGCACGAGGTCGCGGGCATCCGGCTGATCGCGTGGGGCGAGGCGGCGGCGCTCGCGGGGCTCGCCGTCGCGGGCGTGCTGGGGGCGCGGGCCGCGGCGGCGATCCGGCGGGCGGGCGGCCCGCCGCGGGCGGGC
>CAYLNM010000002.1:0-77513 GCA_964385045.1 uncultured Isosphaeraceae bacterium | reverse complement strand
CCGGGGTCCGGGGGTCCGGGGGTCCGGGCGGGACGGCCGGGGGGCGGCGAGTCCCCCCGGCGTCAGCGGGCGAGCCGGGTGGCGTCGGCCGCGGCGGCGTGCCGGACCTGGTCCACCAGCTCGCGGAGCTCGATCCAGCTGCCGTCGAGGTCGCGGACGCGGTCGCCGGCGTCGATCCGGCGACGGGTGGTCTGGACCGCCCGGTGCACGGACGCGTGGGAGGCGAGTCCCAGGGCCCGGGCGATCTCCGGGTAGCTGTGGCCCGTCATCTCCTTGGCGAGGAAGGACACGATGGATCGACCGAGCGAGGAGAGGCCGCGGCGGGAGCCGCCGACCACGTCCGCCCGCGTCAGGCCCAGCCGCGTCGCGGCGGCGTCCACCAGGCCGGCGACCTGGACCGGCCGCGCGGGACGGCCGCCCGCCTCGTGGAGCACCTGCTCGACGAGGCTCAGGCCCACCTCGTCCTCGGGGGCGCCGCCGCCGGCCCGGGCCGCGAGCAGCTGGTGCATCGCCGCGATCTTGGTCATCGCCCCCTCGATCTCGCGGACCGAGCCGACGCACCGCGAGGCCACCGCCTCGACCGCCGCCTCGCCGAGCCGAAGTCCGCGTCGCGAGGAGAGCCGCTGGGCGATCTGGCGGCGGGTCTCCCGGTCGGGCCGCTCCACCTCGATCACCATGCCGGAGAGGAAGCGGTTCACGAGGCTGCGGCTGCAGCGGCGGATCAGCGACGGGTGGCCGTCGGACGCGAGCACGATCCGGGATCCGGTGAGGCCGATGGCGTCGAGCGTGTGCAGCAGCTCGTTCTGCGTCCGGACCTTGTTCTCGAGGAAGTGGATGTCGTCGATCGCCAGCAGGTCCAGTCGCCGGACGCGATCCCGGAACTGCTCGATCCGGTGGTCGCGCACCGCGGCGATGAACTCGTTGGTGAACTGCTCGCCGGTCACGTAGCGGACGCGGGCGTCGACGCCGGCGGTGGTCGCGAGGTGGCCGTACCGGCGGCAGATGCCCTGCAGCAGGTGGGTCTTGCCGACCCCGCAGTCGCCGTGCAGGAAGAGGATGCCGGCCGGCGGGAGCTCGCGCGGGTCGCCCGTCTGCACCGCGGCCATCCACGCGAGGCGGTTGCTGGTGCCGACCACGAACTCGTCGAGATCGCGGAAGCCGCTCTCGGCCCGCTGCCGCGGACGCACGCCGCGCGGACGGATGCCGGCGGAGCCCGGGCCGCCGGGCGTGGGGGCCGGGGCGGCGGGCCCCGCGGAGCCCCGGTCCGCGGTCCGCCGATCGCGCGGACCGGCGCCCGTCGGCGGGGCGGTGGGCCGCATCGGCGCGATCGCGACGCGGATGCCGGCCTCGCGGCCGAGCGCCTCCTCGGCGACCTCGCGCAGCTCGCGGGAGAGCGTGTGGTCGAGCATCCGCTTGGCGAACGGCCCGGTGGTGCGGACCTCGAGGCCGCGTTCGTCGACGCGGAACTCCACGTCGGCGAACCACCGCCGGTATCGGTCGGCCCCGAGTCGCGACTCGAGCGCGGTGCGGATCCGCGACTCGAGTCCGGTGTCGCCGGCCTCGCCGATGTCGCCCGCCTCGGCGCCGTGGCCGGAGGCGGGGCGGAGGGACTCGGCGGGGGCGGATCGCCGGGCGGCGCCGGTCGTGTCGGTGGCGGCGGTCCGGGGCCGGGATGCGAAGCTGGTCACGGGCCTGTGCTCCTCGTCTGACGGAAACCAGTCGGTCGGGCCTTCATGGCCCGCGGAGCGGCCGAGGCCCCTCCGCGCCGATCCGAACGTGCGACGTCCGGACCGAAGCCCGGGCACGAGGCCCGAGCCGGTCGCGTCATGCGACACCGCCGAGGACGCTCCGCGCTCGCCGGGAAGGGCGTGGCGGGGGTCGGCGGCGGATCCGCCGAGGTCGGACGCCGTGCGCCCCGCGATGGGAGGACGTACGGCCCGCGACCGGGGAGGATCACCCTCTCGATGCGGGATGTCAGCGAGTCCGTGCAGGAGGCCGGCGCAGGCCGGCGTCGGGCGCGCAGGTCACCGGGAGGCGGCAGACCAGGAAGGCGGCGAGGGGCTCGTGCGAGCTTCCCCCCCAATGCAGGCGGCGGGCAGGAGTCCGTGCGGGGCGGGTCCGGTCGACCGCGGCGTGCCGCGGTCCACCTCGCTCGTCCGGCCGGGACTCGGTGCGGGCGTCGCATCGTGCGTCCACCCGCATCGTCCGTCGCCGTGCTCACCTCCGTGTCCGTGGTCGTGCCGTTCGTCGATGCCGTGTTCACTCGAGGCCGCTCTTCCGTGAGCGACGGATGAAGGCTACCCGGCACAGCCGCCGTCACAAGGCCGTCCTGCGCGCCACCGTCGCGACGGCGCGCCGAAACCTCGCAGGCACGGGCGATCCGGGCGGAAAAAAACCGAGAAATGGTTCCCACGCCGCGAATCCGCGGGCGGCGTGGACAACTCCCCCATCTGTGGACAAGTCGCGCATCGACTGCGGCGTCGCCCGGCGCGCACCCGAACGTGACGCGTGCGCGCACGCGCGTCGACGGCGCGCGCACCCGTCCGCCGGAGCGCCGGCGGCGGCACGGCATGGATCGTTCGGCTCAGGCGTGCGGCGCGGCGATCGGCGGCGACGCGTCGGAGGTCCCCGACTCGCCCGCGGCGGGACGCAGCGAGCGGACGTACGCGATCCGTCGCATGCGCTGGTGGAAGCCGAGGCTCCGGTAGAGTCCGAGCGCCGGCTCGTTCCGCAGGTCGACCGCGAGCGTCACCGTGTGCTCGGGGCGTCCGGCGATGCCGTTGAGCGCCTCGACGAGCAGGCGACGCCCGAGGCCGCGACCTCGGGCGGCGGCCGCGAGGCCCAGGTAGACGAGCTCGATCGAGGCGCTGCCCGGCGAGGCGTTCAGCATCGCCACCCCCGCGGCCGCGCCCTCCACCTCGAGGATCCGCCACAGTCCCGGCTCGAAGACGCCGGCGCGAACGTGCCCCTCGAGGATGTCGTCGGGGTCGCGGAGGCCGCGCAGCCCCGGGCAGTCGAGGGTGTCCTCGTAGCTGGACACGAGTACCCGGACCACGTCCTCGCGCCGATCGTCCGTCCACGGGACGACCCGGACGTCGGCCGGCCAGTCGGGCGGCGGAAGGGGACGCGGCGGCACCGGGCGCTCGAGGTAGGCGAGCTCCGCGAGCCGGCCGAACCCACCGGCGAGGAACGCGGCTCCGAGCGTCGCGTCCTCGGGCTCGACGAGCGCCTGGGCGAGGTGGATGCGGGCGGCGTCCTCGTGGCGGCACGCGTGGTCGATGAGTCGTCCGAGGTTCGCCGCGCCCGACGGGGCGCCCGCGGGACCGGCGAAGAGGACGGCGGTCCGGCCGGGGTTCGGGACGATCAGCACCGACCGGACCGGTCGGCCGTCGCGGTCGAGCTCGGTCCACAGCCGGCGGATGTCGATCTGCTGGCGGGACGCGTACTCGACGAAGCGGCGGGCATGGGCGCCGCCGCCCGCACCGGCGCCACCGACGAGCCGGGCGATGGCCGGCAGCCGGAGCGCGTCCGAGGCGATCACGAATCGGTCATCGACTCCCGCGGCCTCGGCGGGGATCGGGCCGGTGCTCGGGGCCCCGGGGCCCGGCGAGGTGGGTGTGGACGAGGGCGGCAACTGGACGCTCGCCTCCTGCGTAGGTCGGGCCGGAGGGCGGGGGGTCGGATCGTCCCCTTTCGCCCGCCGCACCATCGGGTTAGCATACCCGACTCCCTCGGAGGAGCCCGCATGCGTCACCTCGTCCGTCCCCGCCGGCACGCGCTCGCCGCACTCCTGGTCGCGGCCATCGCGTCCGTGGCCGGTCTCCCGACGTCGCGTCCGGCCGAGGCCGGCCCGCCCACGCCGTCACCGTTCCCGGTGCGGTGGGAGCTGGACTTCGACGCCGGGCCGCTCCGGCTGTACCGCCACCCCGTCGATCAGTCGATGTGGTGGTACTTCACCTATCAGGTCACGAACCGGACCGGGCGCGACCGCGTCTGGGCCCCGGACCTGGTCCTCTTCACCGACGCGGGCGAGATCCTCGATTCGGGCGACGGGGTTCCGACCCGGGTCACCGAGGCCATCCGCACGCTGCTCGGCGACGAGCTGCTCGAGACCCAGAGCGAGATCATCGGCGACCTGCTCCGGGGGCCGGAGCACGCCCGCGACGGTCTGGCGGTCTGGCCGGCCGAGGACGTCTCGGTCAACGAGCTCTCGCTCTTCGTCGGCGGCATCAGCGGCGAGACCGCCCGCGTGCTGCACCCCCGCACCGGACAGCAGTTCATCCTCCGCAAGACCCTCCAGCGGGACTATCTCGTGCCCGGGGCGGCCGACACCCGGCTGAACGCCGCGATCGAGTCCGTGGGGGAGCGGTGGGTGATGCGGTGAGATCGGGTTCCGCCCCGGTCGCTTGAGCCGGGACGGTGGCCGCGATACCATCCGCGGCTCGGCGTCACGCGGTCGTTCGAGCCGCATCGCCGCCGAACGGACCGGTGCGCACCGGCCTCCCGCTCCCTGATCGACAAGCCCCGGAGCCTCGCGATGGCACATAAGAAGGGACAGGGCTCGACCCGCAACGGTCGTGACTCGAACCCCCAGTTCCGCGGCGTCAAGCTGTACGGCGGCGAGCGGGCCCAGCCCGGCTCGATCATCGTCCGGCAGTGCGGCACCAAGTTCAAGGCCGGCCATCTGGTGCGGCGGGGCAAGGACGACACGCTCTTCGCCGTCGCCCCGGGCGAGGTCCGCTTCCGCGGCCGCTTCGTCGACATCGTCCCCTCCGACCCGGCATTCCCGCGGTTCCACGCCGTCGAGCGAGCGAGCTGATCCGCTCCGGGCGCCGGCGGTCGGCCGCGGGCTCGTCCCCGGTCCCGATGCCGGTGCCGGTCCCGATGCCGGTGCCGAGACCGGTCTCGACGCCGCCGAGTCTCAGGTCGCCGATCAACCACGCCGCCGCGAGCGAGCCCCCGTCGGCCCGCTCGCGGAGGCGTCGCGTCCGTCCGGCACCCGCCATCGCCGTGCCGTGGCCGGGCCGGACCGTCCGGACCGGCCCGATCGTCCGCCGCCCCGGACCCGAGGGCCCGATGCCACCGTCATGCTGATCGACGAGACCGTCATCTACGTCCGCTCCGGTCGAGGGGGCGACGGCTGCCTGTCGTTCCGGCGGGAGAAGTTCGTCCCCAAGGGCGGGCCCGACGGCGGGGACGGGGGGCGGGGCGGCGACGTCGTGCTCGTCGGCGACCGGTCGCTGAGCACGCTGCTGCCGCTGACGCCGCGGCCGCACTACCGGGCCGAGGCGGGTGGCCACGGCATGGGCAAGCAGCGGCACGGACACGACGCCGACGACCTCGAGGTGTCGGTGCCGCCGGGCACGGTGGTCTTCGACCGCGACTCCGGGGAGCCCGTCGGGGAGATTCGCGAGCACGGCCAGCGTCTGGTGGTCGCCCGCGGCGGCCGCGGCGGCCGGGGCAACGAGTCGTTCAAGAGCGCGACCCACCAGACGCCGCGCGAGTGGACGCCCGGCGAGCCGTACGAGGAACGGGCGCTCCGGCTCGAGCTCAAGCTCATCGCCGACGTCGGTCTCGTCGGGCTGCCCAACGCCGGCAAGTCGACGATGCTCGGGGCGGTCACCCGCAGCCGGCCCAAGGTCGCCGACTATCCGTTCACGACCCTGCAGCCGCACCTGGGGATCGCCGAGCTGCCGGGAGACGGCAGCCGCCGGCTGGTCCTCGCCGACATCCCCGGACTCATCGACGGGGCCGCGTCGGGGGCCGGGCTCGGCCACGACTTCCTCCGCCATGTCGAGCGCACCGAGGTCCTGCTGCACGTGCTCGACGTGGCCCCGCTCGACGGCACCGAGGCCGTCGCGAACCACGCCATCATCCGCGAGGAGCTGCTGGCCTACTCGCCGGTGCTCGCCGAGAAGCCCGAGATCGTCGTCCTCAACAAGGTCGACCTCGTGCCCGCGGACGAACGCGAGGAGCGGATCCGAACGATCCGGCGCGGCTTGCGTCTCGACCCCGAGACGCCGCTGCTCGTGGCGAGCGGGGCGACGGGGGAGGGCATGCCCGAGGTGCTGGAGGCCTGCTGGCGGATGCTCGGCCGGGAGGCCTCGTCCGCCTCGCGGCCCGACGGCGGCGGTTGGCGGACGAGCGGTCCGGGCCGCTGACCGAGGGAGGCGGCGACCGGACCGCGGGCTCGGGCGTGCACCGGGTGGTGCCGCCGGCGTGCCGGCCCCGGGAGCGGGAATGAGCGGAGCTCAGGCCGCGGCGCGGCTCGGCGGCGCCGGGCCCACGCGGCCGGCGACGGGATCGGCGGCGGCCGGGGCGGCGCCGGCCGGGGCGGCGTGCCCGGCGTCGTCGCCCGCCGGCTCGCCGTCGCCCTCGCCCTCGGCGGCGGCGGTGGTCCGGGCCCCGATCGCCGCGATCCCCGCCGCCCGCTCGTGGAGCTCATCCTGCTCCGACTGCAGCTCCATCAGCATCATGAGCCGCTCTCGCCGCATGCGGTGGCACCGCACGCGGAGGTCGTGCCAGTGCACGCCCCGGGCGTACTCGCCGACCGCGACGCGGGCCACGCCGGCCAGCGTCGCGGCGGCGACCAGTGCGACGAGCACGAGCCCCATCAGTCCGATCGGTGGCAGCTGCACGGAGGGGGCATCGACGCGGCCCGGCGGCGACTTGAGCCGCGTTCCCGGACCCTCGCCCCGCTTCCGCCGCCCCCGGGCGAGGGGGACGGCGCGGAACCCGCGTCGCCTGGCTCGCCCTCGTGCCGGGACGGCGTCCGCGGCCGTGGCCGTCCCGCGCCGCGGATACACTCCCTCACCGATGTCCGCCCCCGTTCCTGCCCCCCGAATCGCGCCGCGGCTCCGCCGATCGGCCGCCGCCGTGCGGCTCGTGGCGCTCGTGGCGCTCGCGGGCCTGCTCCTGCCCGCCGCCGGAGCCGCGGCCCAGCCCCGGGTCGAGCTGGGGCTCGCCGGGGCGACGGACGCCGAGCGAGCCGAGGCGTTCGGAGTGGGCGGCATCCACCGTCCCGGCGACGAGGTCGGCATCCGGGTGGCGGTACGGGCCGGCGACGGCGACTTCGGGGCCGCCACCAACGTCCTCGTGCAGTGGGAGATGCCCAACGCCGACGGCGACATCGCCGAGATCCAGCGGGTGGTCGCTCTCACCGCGGGCGGCTCCACCGCCACGTGGCTCTACGGCGGCCTCCCGCCGGACCTCGACCCACAGCAGACCTGGACGCTCCGCGCCTTCGTGTACGACGACGAGGCGGGCGGCGCCCGCGGGGCCGAGATCGGCACCGCGATCATCCAGGCTCCGGCCGCGGGCCGGATCCCGCCCCGGACGGCCCTCGTCGGCCTGATCGGCCGTGATCGCCTCGGCCTCGATGCGTACCGTCGGCAGCAGCTGCCCACGGCGACGGAGGAGGTCCTCACCGCCCACGAGGACACCCGCGTCGTCCCGCTCGAGGTCGCGGACCTGCCCGATGCGTGGCCGGGCCTCGATCCCTACGGGGTCGTGGTCTGGTCCGAGGGCGAGCCCACCGCGCTCACCGCGCGGCAGGAGGAGGCCCTGCGGGACTGGATCGCCGGCGGCGGCCACCTCGTGATCGTCCTGCCGTTCGCGGGCAACCCGTGGCGACTCGGTGATGCGGCGGGCGGCCCGCTGGGCGACCTGCTGCCGACGCGGGCCCCGCGGCTCGTCGAGGACGTGCCGCTGTCCTCGTTGCTGTCGATCCTGTCCAAGAGCCGCACGCTCGCCCCCGAGTCGGACGATCCCCGCGTGGGCTTCCGCTCGTTCGCCGACCTCGGCGGTGACGACGGGGCGAACGCCATCGAGCGCGGCTGGGCTCCGCTCGTGGTCACGGACGAGGGCGAGGTCGTCGCGATGCGGCGGCCCGTCGGTCACGGCCACCTGTCGGTGATCGGCCTCGAGCTCACGAGTCCGCGGCTCGAGGCGGTGCGCCTCGGGCACGGGCTCGCCGACACGCTGCCGCAGGCCGACGCCTTCTGGAACCGCATCCTCGGTCGTCGCGCCGCCCACCCGACCGCATCCGAGCTCGGCCGCATGGTCGACCGCGTCGCCCGCCGGACGCCGGAGCGGCGGCTCAGCGACGGCGGCGTGATCGCGGATCAGGTCACGATGAGCGAGGCGGCGGGCACCGGCCTGCTGCTGGCGCTCGTGCTCTTCGTGGGCTACTGGCTGCTGGCGGGACCGATCGGCTTCGCGATGCTCAAGGCCCGCGGTCAGGTGCGCCACGCATGGATGGGCTTCGTGGTCGCCGCCGCGGTCTTCACGGGCTTCGCGTGGGTGGGGGTGACCGCCCTCCGCAAGCGCGACGTCGACGTGCGGCACCTGACGGTGCTCGACTGGGTGGCCGACGACGCCGCGGGGCTCGCGGGCCCGCCGCAGCTCGCCCGCGCCCGCAGCTGGATGAGCCTGTACCTGCCGAGCTATGGCACCGCCGCGGTCGGGATCGACGGAACCGTGCCCGCCGGCGGCCGCGCGCGGCTCGACTCGTGGGTTCCCGCCGGCCGCGCCCGCCCGCAGCCCTTCCCGAACCCCGATCGGTACGCGGTGGACGGCGACGGGCGGGCTCCGGGACCGATCGATCTGCCGGCCCGCGCGACCGTGACCCAGCTCGACGCCGACTGGCGGGGGACGCTGCCCGAGGACTGGGGCGGAATCCTCCGCTCGGACCCGGACGATCCGGTGCGGATCGAGATCGGCCCCGACGGCGAGGAGCGGCTCGCGGGCTCGCTGGTCAACCGGCTGCCGGGGGCGATTCGCGACGTGACGGTGATCTGGGTGCGATCCGATCGCCTCACCCGGGTGCGGTACCTGCTCGACGAGGAGGGCCGGGAGACGGTGCGGCTGCCGCTGACGGACCCCGATCGCCTCGATCGCGAGGTCGAGATGTGGTCCTACGCCCCGTCCTTCGACTCGGGGCGCCGGATCCCGCTCGCCCCCGACCTCGGCCGCTCGCCCGGCACGCCCCCGGTCAACACGCGATTCGTGGCGGCGGTCGACGCGTGGATGGCCCCCTTCGAGAGCGACGGCGCGTCGCTCACCATGGCGGCGGACGCGACCATGGGCCGCGTCGGCCCGCGGCGCGTGCTCTCGATGCTCAGCATCTTCGACCAGCTGCCCGCGCCGGCGTGGATGCTCGACGCCGAGGGGCGCCGCGAGGAGACGGTCGCCCTCGAGCGGGTCGCCGGACGCGAGCTCGACCTCTCGGCGTGGTTCGCCCGGCCGTGCGTGATCGTGATGGGCTTCGTGGATGACGTGCCGATCCCGGTGCCGCTGACGGTGGACGGCGAGCGGGTCGGCGGGCGCGGCACGGTGATGATGCGGTGGATCCTGCCGCTGGAGACCGTCGTCGATCGCGCGTTCTCGCCCGAGCTGGAGGCGGCCCGGGCGAGGGCCGAGACCGAGGCGGGGCCGCCCGCCGGGGAGTCCTGACCCGTGCCGATGATCGAGACGATCAACCTCACCAAGAAGTACGGCAACCTCGTCGCGCTCGACAACCTCAACCTGACGATCGACGAGGGCGACTGCTTCGGCTTCATCGGCCCCAACGGCGCGGGCAAGACGACGACGATCAAGATCCTCGCCACGCTGCTCAAGCCCACCTGGGGCGAGGCCCGCGTCGACGGGAAGGTCGTCGGCTACCAGAATCCGCTGATCCGCCCGATCATGGGGTACGTGCCCGACTTCATGGGCGCGTACGACGACATGGTCGTCTCGGAGTACCTCGAGTTCTTCGCCGCCTGCTACGACCTGCACGGCAAGCAGCGGAAGCAGGTCGTGCGGGACGTCCTCGAGCTCACCGACCTGACCTACAAGGCCAACGCCGAGGTCAACGGCCTCTCCCGGGGCATGAGCCAGCGGCTCTCGATCGCCCGCGTGCTCCTGCACGACCCGAAGGTGCTGCTGCTCGACGAGCCGGCGTCCGGTCTCGACCCCCGCGCCCGCATCGAGATCCGCGAGCTGCTCAAGGAGCTCCGCCGGATGGGCAAGACCATCATCATCTCGTCGCACATCCTTCACGAGCTCGCCGAGCTCTGCAACACCGTGGGCATCATCGAGCAGGGCAAGCTGCTGTTCTCGGGAAGCGTCAACGAGATCATGGCCCGCGCGAGCCTCGGCACCATCGTCCACGTGACGGTGGACGAGCGTTCCGAGGACGCGGCCCGGCTGCTGGCCGAGGTCGCCGGGGTCGAGCGGGTCGAGATCACGATGCAGGACGGCCGGCCGCGGATCGACGTGCGGATCGAGTCCGGCAGCGGCCTGCAGGTGAGCGAGCTGCCGAGCCGGCTCGTGGCCCGGGGCTTCCGGGTCGCGTCGCTGCAGCAGGAGCAGGTCAACCTCGAGACCGCGTTCATGCGGCTGACCCGGGGGCTGGTGTCGTGAGCCGGCGGCGGGGGGCGGGAACGCCGACGGCGCGGCGCGGGCGGGCGACCGCCGCGTGCGCCGCGGTCACCACGGGCGGTCGCGGCGCACGGAATCGTCGCGGGGCCGGGGCGTGAGCCGCCCGCGGGTCAGCCTCGTGGCCGACTGGGACCGCACCGACGTCGCCGACGTCCACGGGTCGGTCGAGCGGATCGTGGGTGCCCACGCCGACGTCGTGTCGCGCTCGGACGCGAGCCACGACGGGGCGGCGGTGCCCGAGAACGTGGACCTCGCGGTGGTGATCGGGGGCGACGGCACCATCATCCGGCACCTGCGGCGGCTCGGGCCGGCCGGGGTGCCGATCGCGGGCGTGAACGTCGGACGCCTCGGGTTCCTCGCCGAGTTCGACTGCGAGCGGCTGGAGGCGTGCGCGAGCGACCTGTTCGCCGGCCGCCTGCCGCGCCTCGAGCACCGCTTCGCCGGCTGGTCGGTGTGCAACGCGGACGGCGAGGTGCTCGACGAGGGCCTCGCGGTCAACGACTGCGCGATCGCGAGCGGGCCGCCGTTCCGCATGGTCGAGCTGGATCTCGACATCGACGGCGCGGGGGGGCCGCGGCTCGCGGGCGACGGCCTCGTGATGGCGACCCCGACCGGCTCGACCGCGTACTCGGCGTCGGCGGGGGGGCCCATCGTCCACCCGTCGGTCGACGCCCTGGTCATCACGCCGCTCGCGGCGCACAGCCTCGCCTTCCGGCCGATCGTGCTCGGCGGACGGGCGGAGCTGCGCGTCCGCGTGGAGCGGGCGAACGAGGGCACGAGCCTGATGCGAGACGGCGAGGTCGTCCGCACCCTCGCCGCGGGCGACGTGGTCGAGATCCGGCCGGGGGCCGCCTCGGGCACGATGATCGCCGACCCCGGCACGAGCTACTGGACGATCGTGCAGGACAAGCTCAACTGGGCCCTGCCGCCACGCTATCGCCGCTGAGGTGCGGGAACGCGCCGCCAGGCGGGCGGCCGGGGCCCGCGACCGGCCCGTCGCGCGACCGCGTTGCGACCCCCGGGGCGATCGCTACAGTGACCGATCCGCCGCGGACGCGGATCGCGGCGGCCTGGAGGCGATCCCCGCATGATCGACGTGAAGGCGCTGCGCGAGGACCCCGACCGCTTCAAGCGGGGGGCCCGGGACAAGCGGATCGACGTGGACGTGGAGCGGCTGCTGCGGCTCGACGAGGAGCGTCGCACGCTCATGAGCGAGCAGGAGTCGGCCCGCGCGGAGCAGAAGCGCCTCTCCAAGGAGATCGGGCCGCGGATCGGACAGCTGAAGGGACGCCTGAAGAAGGCCGAGGGCGAGGAGCGCGACGCCCTGGAGGCCGAGCTCCGCGAGCTCGAGGCCACGCCGGTTCGGCTCAAGGCCGAGGTCCAGGCGTTCGACGGACGGCTGCAGGAGCTGACCGAGGAGTGGGAGGCCCTGCTGCTGCGGGTGCCGCAGCCGCCGGATCCGGACGTGCCCACGGGCGAGTCCGCCGACGACAACGTCGAGATCCGCCGCTGGGCGCCGCCGGGCTGGGACGCCGAGCGGTCCTTCGCCGAGAACCGCGGCTTCGCGCCGCGGTCGCACGTCGACCTGATGCTCGACCACGGCCTCGTCGACTTCGAGCGGGCGGTGCGGATGGCCGGCACCCGGCACTACTGCCTCGTCGGCGACGGCATGCGGCTGCACCAGGCGATCCTGCGCTACGCCCTCGACCTCATCACCGAGACCCACGGCTTCGAGCCGGTGTCGGTGCCCGTCATCGTCCGCGAGGAGTGCATGATCGGCACCGGATTCTTCCCCGCGGGCCGCGACACCGCGTACCACGTGGACGAGGCGTCGCGGGGGGCCGGGCACGACCTGTACCTGACCGGCACGGGCGAGGTCGGACTGATGGGCTACCGGGCGGGCGAGATCCTGGACGAGTCCGAGCTGCCGCTGAAGTACGCGACCGTCTCGACGTGCTTCCGCCGGGAGGCCGGGGCGGCGGGCAAGGACACCGCGGGCCTGTACCGCATCCACCAGTTCGAGAAGTGCGAGCAGGTCGTGATCTGCCGGGCCGACGAGGCCGAGAGCCGCGACTGGCACCGCCGCATGATCGAGATCGTCGAGCAGCTGCTGCAGTCGCTCGAGCTGCCGTACCGGCTCCTGCAGTGCTGCACCGCCGACCTCGGGGTCAAGAACGCGGACATGATCGACGTCGAGTGCTGGATGCCCAGCCGCGGCGACGAGGACGCGGCCGGCGTGCCCTCGGGCGAGTGGGGCGAGACGCACTCGGCCTCGCGGCTCTACGACTTCCAGTGCCGGCGCCTGGACCTGCGGTACCGCGGGGAGAACGGGAAGACCGTCCACTGCCACAGCCTCAACAACACGGTCGCCGCGAGCCCGCGGATCCTCATCCCGATCATCGAGATGCACCAGCAGGCCGACGGTTCGATCGCGATCCCGGGGCCGCTGCGGCACTACATGAACGGGCGGGACCGGATCGGGGGCTGAGGCGGGCGAGGGACGCGGGAGTGCGCGTACGACGCGCCGGCGGACGGGTGGTCGTCGCCCTCAGAGCAGCACGAGCACCACGATCGAGCCGAGGCCGAACAGCAGCGTGGCGATCGCGGCCCCGGTGATCGCGGCGTGCGGCCACCGACGCACGCGCCGGCGCGCGAGCAGCCAGGCGAGCAGCAGGCCGACCGTGAGCACGAGACCCGTGGCCCAGCTGATCCGTTCCACCACCGACCAGCCGGACCCCGGCCGCAGGAGTCGGGGCAGGATCACCACCGCCGAGAGCACGTAGAAGCCGGCGCCGACCGCGGCCGCGAGCACCCCGAACGCCCAGGGACCGGTCCCGCTGCCGCGCGGATCGAGCGTCAGGACGAGCGACGTGCGGCAGCGCGGGCAGGCGGTCGCGTCGAGCTCCTCGAGCGGCCGGCGGCACGCGGGACAGGGGGGGTGATCGCGGCGCACGACGTCCGCGAGCACGCGGGTGCGGGCGTCCGGGGCGGGGCCGCTCATGAGAGCCGGCTCACCGCGAGGACGATCGTGACGAACGCGATCGCGGTGAACAGGCCGAGGCTCACGCGGCGGGGGCCCGGGGCGAGGCGTACCAGCCGTCGCCGGCCCGCGATCCAGAGGATCGGCGGCACCACCACCACGGGGAGGATCGCGAGCAGCGGCCCGGCGGGCCGGCGGAGCAGGATGCGGCCGTCGTTGATCAGCTCGTGCAGGATCGTCCCGAAGACCATGAGTCCGGCGAGGCCCGGGGCGAGGGCGAGCAGCGTGAGCACGATCGTCCACGGCAGCGTGACCGGGTCGGCCAGCCCGACGTGGAGTCGCAGCGGCATCCCGCACTCGGGACAGGCCGGGCGGGCGGCCGCGGAGACGTCGTAGCGGCAGCGGGGGCAGGCCGAGGGACCGGTCCGGAGCCACGCCGCGAGCAGCGGGTCGAGGGCGGGAGCGGCCGCGGGCGGCGGCGCAGCGGATGCGCCGGTGACCGCGGTCTCGGGGGTCCGGGCCGGCTCGCTGCTCATGCGGGCAGCGTATCGGACCTGGCCGCGAGGAGCCGCCGTGGGCCGCCGGCCGCTCCGGGGCGGAGCGCCCGTCCGGGGCGTGCGCCCGCGCGCCGGCCTTCCTACACTTGTTCCGTGAGCGAGACGGGCATCGACGACGCGGGGGCGCGCCGGGTCGTGGCCGACCTGACCACCTACGCCGGCGGCGACGAGGCCGCGGGCGAGCGGCTGCTGCAGGCGCTCTACCCCGAGCTCCGGGCGATCGCCGCTCGGTGCTTCCGCGGGCAGCCCGCCGATCACACGCTGCAGCCGACGGCCCTCGTGAACGAGGCCTGGGTGCGCATCGCCGCGGCGGCCGAGGACGGCCTGGCCGAGCGCGACCGCTCGCACTTCCTCGCCCTCGCCGCCACCGCCATGCGGCAGATCCTCGTCGACCATGCCCGGCGCCGCCGGGCGGCGAAGCGCGGCGGCGGCGACCGGCCCCGTCCGCTCCTCGGCGACGAGGCGGTGGCCGAGGTCGCTCGCGACGACCTGCCGGAGATCGACGAGGCGCTGCGCCGACTCGGCGAGCTCGATCCGCGGATGGCCCGCGTGGTGGAGCTGCGATTCTTCGGCGGCCTCACCGTCCCCGAGGTCGCCCGGCTGCTCGACGTCTCGGTGACCACGGTCGAGCACGACTGGCGGATGGCCCGGGCGTGGCTCGCCCGCGAGCTGGCGGACGACTGAGCCGACCGGCGCCGATCGGCGCGGTGGGCGAGCGGTCTCCGCCCGCGCCCGTCGCCCCCGCGCGACGAGGCCCCGCGCCGGAGCGCGGGGCCTCGTCGTGCGTTCGATCACGGAGTCGCGGCCCGGGCCGCGACCGGGATCACTCGCCGCCGGCGGTCTCGGCCGCGACCGGCGCCGGATGCGGCAGGCCGGCCTCGGCGAGCAGGGCGTCGATCTTCTCCGCCTTGGAGGCGAGGCTGTTGGCGGGGTGCAGTCCGCGGTGACGCACGACGCCGGTGGGGTCGATGATCGCCACGTGCGGGATGCCGCGGACGCCGTAGTCCGGGTTGAAGACGTTCTCGCTCGAGAACGCCACCGGCCAGGTCATCTCCAGCGACTCCATGAACTCCGGCATGAGGCCGTACTCCTTCTCGGGGTCGCCCTCGGTGTCGATCGGCTCGCCGCCCTGCGGGTAGTGCGTGCCCTGCAGGCTGGTGACGCCGACGACGCGCACCGGATAGCCCTGGTAGTGCTGCACGAGCTCGCGGATGTTCGGCATCGAGGCGATGCACGGACCGCACCAGGTGGCCCAGAAGTCGAGGACGACGACCTCGCCCTTCAGGTCGGCGAGCCTGTCGACGTCCTCGTCGCCGCTCCACCAGTCGAAGCTGATCGTCGGCGCCTCGTGCCCGACGAGCTCGCCGCGCATGTAGGCCCCGTCGACGTAGGCGAGCGACCGCTCCATCTGCTCGATCATGCGGTCGTCGGCACCGGTCTCCCGCAGCGTCTCGGTGGCCCGCTTCATCCGGTCGACGATCCGCGTGCGGGTCGACTCGACGAACTCCGCCCCGAGGATCGACTCGTGGGTGCGGAGGGCCTCGGCGAAGGACCGCAGCGAGCCGACCTCGGCCGGCTCCATGTCCGCGTCCACCAGCCGGGCGAGGCCGCGGATGCGGTCGGCGTGGGCCTCGACCGCGGGGGCGGGGACGCTGCCGAGGGCCCGCAGGAACGCGGAGGCCTCGCCGGCCATCAGGGCCTCCTCGAACTTCGGGTGGTCCATCGCGTCGCCGAGGGCCTCGATCGCCTGCGCCTCGTCCATCATGCGGGCGCGGCCGAGCCGCGAGATCGCCACCTTGGCGCCGTCGACGCTGTCCTCGCCCGCGAGCGTCGACATGCGGGCGTCGATCGCCTCCTGCAGGTTCGGGGCGAAGCGGACGAGGTCCATCCACGGCCGGATCTCGTCGAACGACATGGACGAGAACTCGACGCCCTCCGCCATCTCCATGACCTTGGCCCGCATCGCGTCCGGGCCGGGCTGCTCGCCGTCCGAGGCCTGCTCCTGGTACCAGCTGACGAAGGCCTGCCACGGGTTGGCCGGCGGCTCGGCGAAGGCGGGGGCGGCGAGGAGGCCGCCGAGGCTGAGGCCGACCGCGGCCACGGCGAAGGTCGTTCGGGTGCGCATGGGGGTGCTCCGTGTCGGGAAAGGACGCCGGCGCGGGTGAGGGGCCGTCGTCGGCGGGCGGGCCGTTCGCGCCGAGGTCCGCCGGACCCGAGTCTACCGCGACACGTCCGGGAATCGAGCGGTGGACTCGGGGGTCGCCCCGGGCGGGCATGGGGGCGGCGTCGTCGGCGGGGGGGCGGATGCGACCGTGAGCTCGAGCCGGTGGGCGTCCAGCCGCACGCGGAGGCCCGCCGGCCAGTCCCAGCGACGCGGCGCCCGCACGCCGTCGGCCGCGGCCTCGGCCACGAGCTCGACCACGCGGCGGGGGAGGCGGTCGGCGGCGGCGGGAGCGAGGCGGACGGCCTCGCCGCGGAGCAGGGCCGACCGCTCGCGGAGCGGCCGGGCCGCGAGCGCCGCCCGGTCGTGCACCGAGAGCGGCCCCTGGCCGCCCCGCGCGGCGACCGGATCCCGCGGGCACGGCGGGTCGCGGAACGCCGCCGCGGCCCGCGTCGCAGCCCCCGGGGCGATCGCCTCCAGCACCGGCAGCACCTCGGATCGGAGGCGGGCCCGCGGACGGCGCCGGTCGCGGTTGCCGGGGTCCTCGCGGGGGCGCACGCCGGCGGCGGCGCACGCCGAGGCCAGCCGCTCGGGATCCGTCTCGAGCAGCGGCCGGACCAGCAGCGGCCGAACCGGTCGCGGCGGGGCCGCGGTGGGAGCGGCCCCGCCGCGGTCCGGCGTCTCCGTCAGCGGACGGACCCCGGGCATCGCCAGACGATCGGGCGCCGCCCCGCGGGCGAGGCGGAGCAGGATCGTCTCCAGCTGATCGCCCGCGTGGTGGCCGGTGAGGACGACCCGGCGACCCGCGTCCCGGGCCGCGCGGCCGAGCGCGGCGTAGCGCAGCCGGCGGGCGGCGGCGGCGAGGTTGCCGGGCTCCGCGCCGGGGTGGACGTCGGCCCGCCGGAAGGGGAGGCCGAGCGCGCGGGCGAGCGCCGCGACGTGCGCGGCGTCGGCGTCGGCGTCCGCCCCGCGGAGATGATGATGGACGTGGACGACGAGCGGCACCGGCCACGGCCGGCGGCGTCGACCGGCGAGCACTGCGGCGGCGAGGAGCAGCGCGGTGCTGTCGGGCCCGCCGCTCGCGGCCACGATCGCGGGCTCGCGGCCGCCGCCGGGCACGCGTCCGCGCAGCCGTCGCTCCAGCCCGAGGGCGAGCTCCCGCGGCAGCGGGTGGCGGCGCAGCGGCAGGGGCACCGTCGGCACCGCCGGCTCCGGGCCGTCGCCGGGCGTGCGGGACGCCGCGCGGCCGCCGGGCGGGGCCGCGGGGTCGCGGGAGGGCGGGGCGGTCACGACGAGACGGTACCATGCCGTGACCGATGGTCCTCCTCCGACCACCGCCGCCCGGCGCGGCCCGCGCGGCCGCCCTCCGGGTCGTCCTCGCCGCCTCGCCCCTCATCGCGACCGCGGGTCGCGCCGTGGCCGGCGTGCCCGCGCCCCCGTCCGACGGAGCCGGGACGGCCCCGGGGGCGTTCGAGACCGCCGACCCGGGCCCGACCCTGCCCCAGATCCTCATGGCCGCAGGCGTGGTGGTCCTCGTCTTCGTGTCGCTCCGGGCCCTGCGGCGGCGGGGGGCCGCGTCGCCGGAGGAGGACGCATCCCCGCGCGAGCGCCTCGAGCGGCTGAAGCAGGACGCCGCGGCCCGGGAGCGTTCGACGCGGCCGTCCGGGCCGGCCGAGGGCGTCGTGGATCCCGTGGCCGCCGCCACCGAGCTCGCCGCGATGCTCGACGGCCGGGCGGCGCGGCTCGAGCGACTGCTCGAGGATGCCGACGCCCGGATCGCCCGGCTCGAGGCGGGCGGCGGCGCCGGCCGGGCCGCGGGCGGCGACGACGAGCCCGTCGACCCGGAGCCCGTCCCCGCGCGGCACGTCCCGCCCTCGGTGCGGCCGGCCCCGGGCGACGAGGCGCCGCGGCCCGAGGACCGGCGGCGCCTCGCGGCCCGCATCCACGAGCTCTCGGCGTCCGGCCTCGATCCCCGTCGCATCGCCCGCGAGCTCGACGCGCCGCTCGGGGAGGTCGAGCTCGTGCTCGCCCTCGGCCCGGCGGCCGCGGATCCCGACGACCACGGAGCCCACGCGTGAGCGCGACCGGTGGAGGCGGCAGGAAGCGGCGACGGCGCACCCGCAAGGACTGGCGCAGTCGTCGTCACGACGAGGCCATGGCCGAGGCGGCCGGTGCGCCCGCCCGGGGGCCCGTGATCGAGCATCCGCTGGTGCCCGCCGATGAGCCCGAGCTCGTCACGGACGACGCGGGGCTCGGGGCGATGCTGGAGGCGGCCCGGGCGGCCGGGTGCGTCGCCTTCGACACCGAGTTCATCGGCGAGGAGACCTACGTCCCGCGGATCTGTCTCGTGCAGGTGGCGACCGCCGACCGGCTGTGGCTGCTCGATCCCATCCCGAGCCTCGACGTGACGCCCGCCTGGGAGCTCGTCGCCGATCCCGACGTGACCGTGGTGGTGCACGCGGGGCAGCAGGACCTCGAGCCGGCCCTGCGGCTGCTCGGGCGACCGCCGGTGAACGTGGTCGACACCCAGCTCGCGGCGGCCTTCCTCGACCTGCCGCACCCGCTCAGCCTCGCCGCCGTCGTCGACCTCTTCCTCGGCGTCAAGCTCGGCAAGGGCATGACCTTCACCCGCTGGGACCGGCGACCGCTGTCGCGGGCCCACCTCGGCTACGCCGCCGACGACGTGCGGTACCTCGTGGCCGCGTGGCGGGCGATCGAGGCGGCGCTCGAGGACCGCGGCCGCCTCGCGTGGGCCCGGGCCGAGTGCGACGAGCAGGTCGCCCCGGATCGCTTCGGCTTCGACGTCGATCGCCGCACCGAGCGGATCGTCGGCACCCGGAACTTCCGCCCGCGGCAGGTCGCGGTGGTGCGCGAGGTGCTGCAGCTGCGCGACGAGGCCGCCCGCGAGCGGAACGTCCCGCCTCGCGCCTTCCTGCGCGACGAGGTGATCCTCCGGCTCGCGAAGGAGATGCCGGAGACCGTCGACCGCCTCGGTGACCTGAAGGGGATGCCGCGCCCCGTCGTGGAGTCCCACGGCGAGCGGCTCGCGGCGCTGATCACCGCGGTGAAGTCCCGGGATCCCTCCGAGCTTCCCGCCCGGGTCACGGGCGAGGAGACGATCCGCGACCGCGTGGCGATCGACTCGGCGTGGTCGGCGGCGCAGGTCCTGTGCCGGGCCGCGGGCGTGGACCCGGGACTGGTCTCGGGCCGCAAGGACCTCGCCCGGGCCTGGTTCGCCCACCGGCGCGGCGAGGACGTGGCGGCCCTGTTCCCCGGCTGGCGCCGCGAGGTGCTCGGCGAGCCGCTCGCCGCGCTGCTCCGCGGCGAGCGCGGCGTGGCCGCGGGATGGTCCGACGGCACGCTGCGGCCCGCCGAAGGCGCCGGGACCGACACCGCGGGCGTACCCGACCCGGGCTGAGGACGGTGCCCCGCCGTGTCGTGCCGCGGCGTGCCGCGCCGAGTCGTGGCGCGCCGAGTCGTGCCGTGCCGCGGCGTGTCGTGCCGCGGCGTGCCGCGGCGTGTCGTGCCGTGCCCGACGCTCCGCCGACAGGACGCGCCGGCAAGCCCCGGGGCGGACCTCAGCCGTCGTCGCCGTCGTCCGCCTCGCCCTCGTCTCCGCCGTGCTCGTGCTCGTCGTCCTCGTGCCCGCTGCCGATCACGTCGAGGAGCCAGCCCTCGTACTTGCGGTAGCGGCCGATCGTCTTGACGTCACCGCCGAGGCCGTGGCCGCCGGACGGATCGAGGAACAGGTCGACGAGCGCCTCCTTGCCCGCCCGCAGCAGCGCCTGGTAGACCTTGACCGTGTCCTGGTAGAGGACGTTGGCGTCCTCCACGCCGTGCACGAGCAGCAGGCGGCCGGTCAGGTTCTTCGCGAGCGGGATGAGCGAGTACGTCTCGCCGTCGGGCATGCCGTCCTCGTTCCAGCGGGTGCCGACGGTGCCGGTGGTGTACCAGGTGTTGTAGTTCTTCCACTCGGTCGGGCCGGCCCCGGCGATGCCGGCGGCGAAGACGTCGGGCTCGGTGTAGAGGACCATCTGGGTCTGGAAGCCGCCGAAGCTCCAGCCGTGCATCGCCATGCGGTCGGGATCCACTCCCGCATTGTCGACCAGCCAGTGGGCGGCGTCGACGAGGTCCTCGACCTGCGGCCGGCCGACCTGCTCGAAGTTCGCGTTCTCGAACGCGCCGCCGAAGCCCGAGGCGCCGCGGGGGTCGACCGTCGCCGTCACCCAGCCGTGCTTGCGGGCCATGTACATCGCGAAGAAGTAGCTCGGGGCGCTGAACGCGCCGCGGGTGATCATGTTCCGCGCGCCGAGCGGTCCGCCGTAGACGTACAGCAGCAGCGGCCGCCGGTCCTCCGGCGTCCAGTCGTCCGGCGTGAACATGTGGCCGTGGATGACGTGACCGTGCCGGTTCTCGAACGTGAAGTACTCCGGGACCTCGGTGGTCAGCCGGAGCGCCTCCTCGTCGTGCGAGTCGGTCAGGACGCGATCGCTGCCGGCCTCGGTGTCGATCAGGTGCAGCTCGCGCAGCGACCGGAAGTCGATGTGGGTGGCGAGGACCCAGCGGCCGTCGTCGCTCACCGCGGGCCGTCCGTAGACGCCCTCGCGGAGGCTCAGACGGCGCATGTCGCCGGTCTCGAGGTCGACCTCGTACACGTCCTCGCGCGAGGGGTGCTCCTTCGTCGCGGTCACGAAGAGCCGCGTGTGGTCGTCGCTCATCGCGAACGGATAGACCTCGTAGCGGCCGTGGGTGATCTGCGTCAGCGCCTCGTACAGCGGGTCGAGGACGTGCAGGTGCCGGAAGCCGCTGATCTCGGCGATGAACACCACCCGCCGCGAGTCGGCGAGGTACCACGGGCGGATCCGCTCCGGGGTGTTCGGGCCGTGGGTGTGGGCGAAGCGGTAGATCGGGCGGGCGGGCTCGGCCTTGACCGCCTCGGCCTCCCGGTCCGCCGCGGCCGCGGCGTCGGCACCGTTGCCGTCGCCTTCCGCCTCCGCGTCCTCGCCACCGGCCTCCGGCGCCTCGGGCTGGGGGATCCGCGTCTCGAGGATCTCGACCATGGACGTGGCCTGGTCGAACGTCGCGAAGACGGCCCGGCTGGAGTCGGGGGCCCACTCGGGCACCTGCACGCGGTCCCGCGGTCCGGACAGCTTCTTGGCGTGGACCTGCACGAGCTCGCCGCGCTCGTGGCGGTGTCCGGCGGAGTCGTAGACCCAGAACCGCCACTCGTAGTCGGGGATCGGGTCGCCGGGCATGTGGCGGCGGACCTGCCGGGCGCGGGCGAATCGGCCGCGGTAGTCCACGAGCGTCACCTGCTGGCCCGCGCCCCACCAGCTGGTGCCGCGGGTGGTGACGAAGGTGAAGAATCGTCCGTCGGGGCTCATGCGGAACTGCCCGAGCGACTCGCCGGAGGGCAGGTTCGGGTCCATCTGCTCGACCACGTGGTCGCCGAAGCGCACGCGGATGATGCTGCTGCCGCGCAGGTAGGTGTAGCCGCTGCCGTCCGGCAGCCACTGCACGCCGCGCTCGGGCTCCTGGGTCATCGTCAGCCGCGTGATGTCTCGGGCCGGCACGTCCATGCGGTAGAGGTCGCCGCCGGAGGTGAAGATGAGCTCGTGGCCCTCGGGGTGCCATGTGAAGGACTGGATGCCGCCGTAGCGGGGGGCGCGACGGTCGTCGGCGTCGTCGTCGCCGACCACGTCGCCGAGGTCGATCTCGTCCTCGTCGTCGCCCTCGCCGCCGTCGCCGTCGCCGTCCTCGTCAACGCGCCCGTCGCCGTGGTCCGCGTCGTCCGCGTCCACGTCCTCCTCGTCGATCCCGCGGCCGACCTCGGTCCGCTCGGCAGTGAGCCGGAGCTCGATGTCCTCGCCCTCCACGGTGAGCGTGCCGCGGAGCCGCTCCCCGGTGATGCGGGCCTGCAGGCGGATCCGCATCCCGGACTCCGGCTCGACGATCAGGCAGTCGAGCACGCCGCCGCGGAATCGGCCCTCGGTGATGGTCGCGGTGCCGAGCGGCGTCTGGGCGGTGCCCTCCACGCGGCCGCCGCGTCCGAGGCGGAGCGTGAGGACGATCTCCATGCCCTCGCCGACGAGCTCCTCCTCGCCGGTCATGGTGCCGGCCCAGGTGCCGGAGAGGCCGTCGTCGGCGGGCGGGGCGTCCTCGCCGTTCCGCCGCTCGCGGTCGGAGCCGCCGCCGCCGGCGTCGTCGCCGCCGCCCCGCCGGCTCGCCCGGGCCTTGCGGATCCGGTCCTCGCTCACCTTCCGGCTCGAGGCCTGGAACTCCCGCATCACCGAGACCTTCGTCAGCCGCTCGACGGCGCCCGTCTCGGTGTCGAGCAGCCAGAGGTCGTTGCCGTGTCGCCGCTCGGCCGGCGGGCGGTAGAGCCACGCGCCGAACCGCCCGTCGGCGCTGAACGCCATCCCGAGGGCCGACGGGCCGAAGATCGGGTCGTCCGGGAAGATCCGCTCGAGCGTCAGCTCCTCGAGGGTCAGCCGCTCGACGCCGTCGTCCTCGGCGTCCCGTGCCTCGAGCATCGCGGTGAAGGGTCCGCCGGCGGCGGCGGGCACGGAGGTCGGCAGGAGCGCCACCAGCGCCGCGAGGACGCAGGCGAGGCAGGCGGAGGGCAGCAGGCGGGTCGGTCGCACCGGTGGGGTCTCCGGCGGGCGGCGAGGGCCCGGGCGGGGCGGTGGGGTGATCGGGGACGGATCCCCGGGACAGGTGCCGGTCCTACCCGCGCCGGCCGCCGGCGATGCAGGCTCGAAGGGGCCGGTGGGGCGGTTTCGTTCCGGGTTCTCCCGAGGTGGCGGTGGCCGGTCCCGGCCCGGCGTCCCGTCCCCATCGCCGGCGCGGTCGTCGGGGGAAGTCCTTCGGGGACCGATCCCCGCCCGGGGCTACCGTTGACGGTCGCATCGGAGCGTCCGCCATTCGTGGGCCCTCCGGTCCGGCCGGAGGTCCCATGCGGGCGATCATCGAGTGGGCCGGCGACGTGACGGATCGGTTCGAGGTGGCCTGGGAGAGCCGTCCGGGCCGCCTCGTGCGATCCGTCGTCCTGGTGGCGGTCCTGCTCGGCGGGGTCGCCCTGATCGAGCTGCGCCGCCTCGACGTGCTGCCGTCCCGCTTCGCCGGGCTGCCCACCAACCACCTGCACGCCATCGCCTGGACCGTGACCGTCCTGCTGGTGTTCGAGGTGGTGGAGATGCTCCTCGCCCTCGGCCGGTCGGTGGCCGACAGCGTGGGGCGTCACCTCCAGCTCTACGCCCTCGTGCTCCTCCGCGACGCCTTCCTGATGCTGGCCCGCCTGCCCGAGCCGATCGTCGTGAGCACCGACCAGTTCGGCACCGTGGCCGCGATGGGGGCCGATGCCGCGGGAGCAGTGCTGCTCTTCCTCACCGCGGCGTGCTTCGGCCGGCTGCAGCGACACCGCCCGATCGTGCAGGACCAGGACGGCGTGCGGCGGTTCCGCGACCTGAAGAAGCTCGTCGCCCTCGTCATGCTCGGGGTGCTGACGGTGCTGTGCGTGCAGGACCTCAGGGCCCTCGTCTCCGGCGAGCCGCGGCTCGAGCTGCTCGAGGTCCTGTTCACGGTGCTGGTGTTCGTGGACGTGCTGCTGGCCCTGATCTCGATCGCGTTCACCGACGTGCCGGCCGTGATCTTCCGCAACTTCGGCTTCGCGTTCGCGGCGATCGTGCTGCGACTCGCGGTCGCGGCGCCGGAGTTCATCCGTCCCGGGCTCGGCGTCATCGGGGGACTGGTCGCGATCGCGGTCACGGTCACCTACAACGTCGCCTCCGGGCCGCCGTCGGAGCCGGCGGGGCGATCCCCGGACGAGCCGCAGCCGGAGGAGGCGCTCGGCGAGGGCGAGGGCGAAGGCAAGGGCGAGAGCGACGCCGACGGCGACCGGTGAGGACCCGCCCCGGGGGCCGGCCTCAGGCGTCCGCCACCACCGTCACCGTGGTGTAGGCGAGGGTGAATCCAAGCCGGCGGGCGTTGCGGGCCGTCGCGACCGCGGGGTCGGAGTGGATGCAGGCGATTCGGCAGCCGGCGTCCGCGCAGGCCTGCAGCCGCGCCGCCATGAGTGCCTGCTGGATGCCGCGGCGGCGAAACTCCGGCCGGACCGTGACCGCGAGGAAGCACGCCACCGGCGTCGGCCGGCCCGCCTCGTCCGGGGCGTCGAGCATGAGCTCCATCGCCCCGGCGGCCACCAGCCGGTCGCCGGCCCACGCCCCGACGTTGATCGTGCGCGGATGGCGGAGGCATCGGATGCTCGTCTCGAGGTCCTCGTCGCCCGGCTCCGTCCCCTCCGGCACGATGCCGCTGAGCGACACCCGCGCGAAGGCCTCGTCGGCGGCGTCGTCGCCCGGCTCGTGGCGGCGCACCTCGATGCCGGCGTCGAGCGGGACGGCGATGCGACGCCGGCAGTCCTCGCCGGGGATCACCTCGGTGGCGAGCACCAGCTCGAACTCGCGGAGCCCGAGCCCGCGGGCCCGGAGGCCGTGCACGAGGGACGCGTGGGCGTACGGGGCGACCTCGATCGTCGGCGGCGCACCGCGATCGCGGTCGTACGCCACGAAGCGGTCGAGCTCGGCGCCCGACACCGGTCCGCGGAGCCCGAGCCCCGAGGCCTGGTTGGCCCACGTGCTGCCCGGGCCGGCCCACGCCATCGTCCCGCCGGCGATCTCCTCGAACTCCAGCGCGATCTCGGCCGCGCCGCGCGCCTGCCGCCACTCCTCGAGGAGGCACACGTGGCGGGGGTCGAGCCCGGCGGGCGGCCCGGGCGGATCGTCGACGACGGCCATGCGGGGGCCTCCGGCCCGGGATCGCGGCGAGCGGCGCGGCCGGGGCGCGGCCGGCACGCCGCCCGCACGGAGCCGGGACTGCCGGAGGAGGGACTCGAACCCTCATGGCCTTGCGGCCAGCGGATTTTGAATCCGCCGCGTCTGCCGATTCCGCCACTCCGGCGTGGATCCGCAGTCTACCGGTGGTGCCCCGGCGTCGCGGCGCGACGCGCCGGGGGAGCCCCGCGTGTGCGGTCAGGCCGCCGCGTCGGTCGCCGCCCGCGTCGCGTCTTCGGCGGGGTCGGAGGCGTCCGCTCCGATCGTCCCGGCGTCCGACCCGTCGCCCGTCGCCTCGGTCGCCGCCGCCTCGGCCCTGGACGCCTGCATCGCCGCCTCGGCCGCCCGCCGGGCCAGCTCGGTGACGCGGGCCGCCTCGGCCAGCGCCGTCTCGGCCGCCGCCGCGGCCTCGGCCGCCCGCTCGGCCGAGCTGCGGACCCCCTCGACCGCGTCTTCGCGGGCGTCGAGCTCGCGGTCGACGACGCGGCAGACCTTCCGCTCGAGCGGCTCGGAGAGCACGGCGTGGAAGGCCTCGACGTGCCGCTCGGGCAGGATCGACTCGAGCAGGTCGACGAGGCCGCTCAGCGCGGTGCCTCGGAAGGCGTCCCGTTGGTCGAAGCCGCGGCCGGCCATGAGGCCGTAGTTGGTCCGCGTGTTGAGCATGATCCAGTGCGCCTTGAACTCCATGTGCTTCACGGCGCACATCATCCGGGCGTCGTCCGGATCCGTGACGAGCTCGAGCAGGTTGGCGAGCTCGCGCCGGACCGAGCGGATCCAGTGGAGCGTCGACTCGACGATCGCCGGGTCCACGTCGTCCCCCCAGGCGGCGAGCGCCTCCCGCACCGGCTCGAGCTCCGCGTCGTCCCGCAGCGTCGCGATCAGTCCCGTCACGTCCATCATGGCGTCGATCTCCCGAGGAGCGGTGGTGCCCCGCGGGGGGATCGGTCCGGGCGGGGGGTCCCCCCGAGAGACACTCGCGGATCGGCCGCTCGGGGCCGCCACATTCGGGGATCCCGGCGGAGCCCCGGTCCGAATAGACTGCCCCGTTCGGTTCGCCGCCTCGCCGTGACCTGGCCGTGGCCCCGGCAACGGCCGCGAGCCGCATCCGGCTTCGTCCGGACCCGATCGCCCCTTCGCGGAGACCCCAGCCCGATGCGGATCCGACCGCTCGCCGTCGCCCCGATCGCCCTCGCCGCGCTCCTCCTCGCCGCGCTCCTCCTCGCCGCCGCCGCCGCGGAGAGCGCCACCCCGGCCACCGCCGCGGAGACTGCGGCCGCCGCCCCGGACCCCGCCCCCCAGCCCATGGACGGCGGCCCCGGTCAGGGCGGGGGTCCCGGGCCCGAGGACGTCGCGCCGGACCCGCTCGTGGCCGAGCTCCGCCTGCCCGTGGCCGGGCAGCCCGTGGTCCTCGACTGGGGCCGCGTGGGCCTCGAGCAGCTGGTCGAGGGCGTGATCCGGGTGTCCAACACCTCGGCCGAGACGATCCGCGTCCTCGCGATGCGGCCGTCCTGCCAGTGCACCGCCCTCGACGACCTCAGCGGCACCGAGATCGCCCCCGGAGAGACCGCCGAGGCCCGCGTGACGGTCGAGACGGGCGGCATCACCGGCCTCGCCCGCAACCAGGTGCGGTTCGTCTTCAGCGACCGCAGCACCGCAACGGTGGAGCTGCTCTTCCGCGCGTCGCGGTCGGTCGAGGCCGAGCCCACCTTCATCAGCGCCCTCGACGTGGCCTATGGCGTGGTGAAGATCCGGTCGATCGACGGCCGCCCGTTCCGCATCCTGTCCGCCCACGGCGAGGAGCCGATCTACGCCTTCGACCACGATCCCGATCGGGACGGACCGAGGTCCGAGTACCTGCTGGTCTGGAACGTCGAGGACTACGACCCCGAGACCTGCCTGAACGAGGACGGCGAGCCGATGCCGCTGTGGTGGGTCATCGAGACCGATCATCCGGGGGCTCCGCTCGTCGATCTGCGGGTGCGTCACGATCCGTGCACCCGGCTCGACGCGCCCCGGCGGGGCACCCCGCGACGGTGGTTCCTCTCCCGCAACCACGTCGTGCTCGGCCGGATGCCGGCCGGCACCGCGCGGGAGTTCGACGTCGAGATGAAGTGGCTCCGCGACGCGGTCGTGAACGACACGATCGCCCGCGTGAGCGAGGACGACGACCGCTTCGACGCCGAGCTGGTGGACGTCGTCCGCGAGGGCGACGTGACGGTGGCGACGATCCGCGTCACGCTCGCCGACGATGCCCGCGGCCTCGTCTACGGCCGTCTCACCGTCCACGGCGAGGATCCCCGGAGCTCGCAGTTCATGCCGGTGGTCGTCCAGGCCGCCGACCCGGCGACGGTGGCCGCCGACCTGCGGCGCTGAGACCTCCCGCCCCGGGGTCGCCCGGCGCCGTCGCCTCGCCACCCCCCGGCCCCGTCCGGTCGCCTCCCCGATCCGCCGGCCCGGGCCGCCCCGCGTTTCCGGACGCGGCGCGGCCGCGGTGCGTCGGCGCACCGACTCGGACGTGCCCGCGTGATCCGCGAGGTCCTCCCACGCCGCTGCGCCGGAGGTCCCGCGCCCCCCGGAGGTCGCCCGCGGCGGAACCGACGGGCAAGTCGTCCGCTCCGGCGGCCGATGCCCGGGTCGCACCCACGGCTCGGCCGTCGGCGTCCGCCCGGGACGCCGAGCCGACCGCCACCGCTCGGGGGGAGGCAAGCGCATGGACTCGAAGTTCATCACGCCCTTCGTGGATTCCACCAAGTCGGTCTTCTCGATGATGCTCCAGCTGCCCGTGACCTGCGCGATGCCGCAGCGGGCCTCGGACATCCCGTCGAGGAAGACCGACGTGTCGGGGATCATCGGGCTCTCGGGCGACGTGACCGGATGCGTCGTGCTCGCCTTCCCGATGGCCACCGCCGACAAGGTCGTCGAGCGGTTCGTGGGGATGGCGATGCCGACCGACAGCGAGGACTTCGCGGATGCGGTCGGCGAGCTGGTGAACATGGTCTCGGGCTCGGCCAAGGCCCAGTTCGAGGGCCACGACGTCCGCATCAGCGTGCCGTCGGTGGTCGTGGGGACCAACCACACCGTGCAGTCGATGTCCGACGCCTTCTGCGTCCGGATCCCGTGCGACAGCGAGTTCGGCGGGTTCTCCGTCGAGGTCGCGATGAAGGTCGGCGAGGGCGCCTCCGATCCGGCGGCGTCGAGCACCGACACGGCCTCGGCCTGAGCCAGGGGAGCGAAGCGATGCGCATCATGCTGGTCGATGACTCGAAGACCATGCGGAACATCCAGCGGAACATCCTCGGGCAGCTCGGGTACTCCGAGATCGAGGAGGCGTGCGACGGGCAGGACGCCCTGAGCAAGGTCACCGCCTTCCGGCCCGATCTCCTGCTGGTCGACTGGAACATGCCCAACATGGACGGGATCACCTTCGTCCGGACGATCCGTCAGAAGGGCATGAAGCAGCCGGTGATCATGGTCACCACCGAGAGCGAGAAGTCGCGGGTCGTCGAGGCGATCAAGGCCGGCGTGACGAACTACATCGTCAAGCCGTTCACGCCGGAGACCCTGGGCCAGCGCGTCCAGGAGACCGTGTCGAAGATGAAGGCCGCCTGAGGGGCGCCGTCCGGGGGACCGCCTCGGAGCCGGGGGGCTCCGGGGCATGGGTCCGCCTCGTCCCGCGCGGGCGGGACGGTCGCCGTCGGGGAAGGGCGGCGACGCGGCGGATCCGGGCCACGAGTCGATGACGCAGCGACGGCGGGTGTCGAGCCCGTCGCCGCGGTCGCGCGGGAACGGGTGGGGCATGTCGGGAGCCCAGGGATTCGACGTTCGGCTGGCCAGGGACCGCATGAGCGCGGTCCTGGTGTTCCGCCCGGGCCAGGGCGCCGGTGTCACCGCCGGCACGATCCTCGCCCACGCGGCCCAGCGGGGCGTGGTGCCGGACGAGGACGTCGAGCGCCGGATCGCCGACGTGCTCGAGGGCTTCGAGCCGGGCCCGATGCCGTTCGAGGCCGTGATCGCCGAGGGCCGGCCGCCCCGCCACGGCGCCGACATGCACGTCCGCTGGGAGCCGGGGCTGGTGCCGAAGTCGGTGCTGACGGCGCTGCCGGACGTCGGCGACGAGCACGATGCGGCCGAGGGGGCCGCGGACGCCGGTGATGACGGCGAGGGCGGGGGCGAGGGCGACGGATCGGTCGATCACTACGCGGGGGGTGACCTCAGGACGGTGGAGGTCGGCGAGGCGGTCGGGCGCATCCGGCGGCCGACCGACGGGGTGCCCGGCCGGACCGTGACCGGCGAGGAGCTGCCCGCCCGCGACGGCCGGGACATGACGCTGGAGCTCGACGAGGCGACCCTCGAGATCGCGGAGGGCGGCGTGGTCCGGGCCCGGGCGGCGGGCCGGGTCGCGGTGGACGCGGTCCGGGCCTGGATCGATCCGGTCCTCGAGATCTCGAACGACGTCGACTTCTCCACCGGCAACGTCGACTTCGGGGGGGCCCTGCTGATACGCGGGGGCGTGAAGGACCGGTTCACCGTGCGGTGCACCGGCGACACGTCGATCGGCGGCCTGATCGAGTCGGCGACCCTGCTGATCGGCGGCGATCTCTACTGCCACAGCGGCATGGCGGCCAAGGAGCGCGGCATGCTCGTGGTCGACGGCGACTGCGAGGTCAGCTACCTCAACCAGGCTCGGGGCCGGATCCGGGGCACGCTCACCTGCCGGCGCGAGCTCATCGAGTCCGAGCTGGTCGTCGGCGGCGACCTGCTCGTGGATCGTGGGGCGATCGTGGGCGGCACGAGCGTGGTGACGGGCCGCGTGCGGGCGTCCGTCTTCGGCTCGGGAGCCGGGGCACCGACCCGGCTCGTCCTCGGCGAGGTGCCCCTGGAGACCCGGGCGGTGCGCCGGCTCCGCGAGATGGCGCGCGAGCTCGAGCGCGAGATCGCGTCGGAGGACGCCCGCATCGAGTCGCTGGCCGCGAGCGGGGTGCCCGACGACGAGCTCGAGGAGCTCCGGGCGGCCCAGCGCGGCCGCCGCCTCCGGCACGAGGCGATGCAGCGGAAGGACCTCGAGCTCCTGCGGCGGATCAAGCACGGCCGGCGCATCTGCCTGCGGATCGAGCGCCGCATCCACCACCGCGCGATCGTGGGCGTGCGCGGACGCGAGTACGAGTTCGAGGAGGACCAGCGGGGGCCAATCGAGATCCTCGCCGACGATCGGGGGGAGCCGGTGGTCCGGGTCCGCGGAGCCGACCCGCGCCCGCTGCTGGACCTGACGCGGCTCGTGCAGCGCGCGGTCGCGGCCTGAGTCGCGGGTTCGCCGTGACGCCGTGACGCCGTGACGCCGGGGGATGCCGCGGCGGCGTCGGACGGGCTCGGCCGGGGCCCCGCGACCCGCCCGGCCCGCGGTACGATCGAGATCGCGCAGCGCCCCGCGGGAGCTGCCGAGACCGGAGACGCCACCCGTGCACGATCCCCTTGCGACCGACGACGACTCCGCGGAGCTCGCGGTGTGGGCCGTCGTCCCGGCGGCCGGGCGCAGCGCCCGCTTCGGCGACCGGGACAAGCTGGCCGAGGACCTCGGCGGACGGCCGCTGCTCGTCCGCACCGTCGAGGCCCTGAGCCGGCGGGACGAGGTCCGCGGGATCGTGGTCGCGGGGCCGCCGGCCGACACCGCCGAGGGCGCGGCGTTCCGCGATCGCTTCGGCCCCACCCTCGGGTTCCTCGGGGCGACGGTGGTCGACGGCGGACGCGAGCACCGCTGGGAGACCGTGCGGTCCGCGCTCGAGGCGGTGCCGGCGGAGGCCACGCACGTGGCGGTGCACGACGCGGCCCGGCCCGCGGTGGACGCGGGCCTTCTCGACCGCGTGCTCGCCGCGGCCCGCCACCGCGACGCGGTGATTCCCGCGGTGCCGATCCGGGAGACGCTCAAGCGGGTGGCGGACGCGACCGAGACCCTCCGTGAGGGCGGCGACGCCGACCTGCTGGCCGACGCGATCCTCGGCGATGCGGGCCGGGCGGACGTCGGGGTGCGGCGGGTCGAGGCCACGGTGCCGCGGGCGTCGCTCCGGGCGGCCCAGACGCCGCAGGTCTTCCGGGTCGCCCTGCTGCGGCGGGCCTTCGCCGAGGCCGATCCCGCGGGCGTCACCGACGACGCGGAGCTGATCGAGCGGCTCGGAGAGGCGGTCTGGGTGGTCGAGGGATCGAGCACCAACGTCAAGGTCACGGTGCCGTCGGACCTCCAGCTCGTGCGGGCGATCCTCGGGACCGGATCCGGGTCCGGGTCCGGGTCCGGGGCGGAATCGGGATCGGACTCCGGGTCGGGCGTCCGGCTGCCCTTCTGAGGCCCCCCTCGCGCCCCGCCCGGGAGTGCCGCCCGCGATGCTCCGCGTCAACGTCGTCGTCATCAACTTCCGGCAGCCCGAGCTGACGCTCGGGTGCCTCGAGTCGCTCGAGCCGGAGGTGGCGGGGCGCGACGACGTCCGCGTGAGCCTCGTCGACAACGACTCCGGCGACGGCTCGGCCGACCGGCTCGAGCGGGAGCTCGCCGGGCGCGGCTGGGACGCGTGGACCGACCTCGTGCGCAGCCCGCGCAACGGCGGCTTCTCGTGGGGGAACAACCGCGGCATCGAGCACGCGGACGCGGCGTGGCACCTGCTGCTGAACAGCGATGCGCGGCTGCGGCCCGGCTGCCTCGACGGGCTGCTGGCCGCGGGCGAGGCGGATCCGCGGATCGGCCTCGTCGGCCCGCGGCTCGAGTGGCCGGACGGCGAGCCGCAGGTCTCGTGCTTCCGCTTCCGCGGACTCGTCAACGAGGCCCTCGGCCAGGCGTGCACCGGGGTGCTCGACCGGCTCCTCGGCCGCTTCGTCGTCCCGATGGGCCTGCCCGACGGTCCCACCGACGCGGACTGGGTGAGCTTCGCCTGCGTGCTCGTCCGCCGTGCGGTCTTCGAGCAGGTCGGGCTCATGGACGAGGGCTACTTCCTCTACTTCGAGGACATCGACTTCGCCCGCTCGGCCCGCCGGGCCGGCTGGCGCGTGGTGCACGATCCGCGGCCGCGGGCGATCCACCTGCGGGGCGGCTCGTCCTCGGTCAAGAAGGACATGGCCGCCCGCACCGCGCCGCCGGGCTTCTACTACGAGTCGCGCAGCCGGTACTTCGGCAAGTGGTACGGCGGGGCGGCGGGCGTCGTGGCCGCCAACCTCGCGTGGACGGCGGGCCGGACGATCGGAGCGCTCCGCTCGCTCCTCGACCGGCGGCACCGCGGCATCGCGGGCGAGGGGCGACGAATCTGGACCCGCTGGCGGCGGCCGATGGACCCGCCGAGCTGGCCGCGGGGGTGAGCCGCGGGAGCCGCCGGGGGGACCGCGCCGGGGAGCGTTCGCGCGCCGCGGTCAGGACCGGCCGCTCGCCGCGGTCCGGCGGGAGGCGGCGGCCCGCCGCCGGGTCCGCCTGGGCGTCGATCGCGCCGGCGCCGCGCCGCCCGCGGCCGTGGTCTCGATCGTCGGCGCCGCCGGCTCGAGCCCGAGCAGGGGGGCGATCGCCCGGCCGGTGTGGCTCGCGGGATCCGCCGCGATCTCCTCGGGGGTGCCGACCGCGATCACGGCGCCGCCGCGGCTGCCGCCCTCGGGACCGAGGTCGATCACCCAGTCGGCGCACTTGATCACCTCGAGGTTGTGCTCGATGACGACGAGCGTGTTGCCCGCGTCCGCGAGCCGCTCGAGCACCGCGAGCAGCCGCTCCACGTCCCCGAAGTGCAGGCCGGTCGTCGGCTCGTCGAGGACGTAGAGCCCGTGGCCCTGGGACCGCGTGCCGAGCTCGGCCGCGAGCTTCACCCGCTGGGCCTCGCCGCCCGAGAGGGTGGGGGAGGGCTGCCCGAGCCGCACGTAGCCGAGGCCGACGTCGCGGAGGCAGGTGACCATGTTGAGGATGCGGGGGTGGGCGTCGAAGAACTCCACCGCCTCCTCGATCGTCATGCCCAGGACGTCGGCGATGGTGCGGTCGCGGAAGGTGACCTCGAGCGTCTCGCGGTTGTAGCGGGCCCCGCGGCACGCCTCGCAGGTCACGAAGACGTCCGGCAGGAAGTGCATCTCGATCTTCTTGACGCCCTGGCCCTGGCAGGCCTCGCAGCGGCCGCCCTTGACGTTGAAGGAGAAGCGGCCGGGCGTGTAGCCGCGGGCGCGAGCCTCGCGGGTGGCGGCGAAGAGCTTGCGGACCTCGTCGAAGACGTTCGTGTACGTCGCGGGGTTGGACCGGGGCGTGCGCCCGATCGGCGACTGGTCGACCTCGACCACGCGGTCGAGCTTGCCGAGGCCGGTCACGCGGGTGTGGGGGCCGGGGACGACGCGGCTGCCGGTGACGGCCTTGCGGGCCGCCTTGAGCAGGATCTCGTTGACGAGCGTCGACTTGCCCGAGCCCGAGACGCCGGTGACGCAGATCACCCCCCCGAGCGGGAACGCCACGTCCACGCCCTGCAGGTTGTTCGCCCGGGCGCCCTTGACCGTCACCGTGCCCGGCTCGCCGAGCCGGCGACGCTCCTGCGGCACCGGGATCCCGCGGCGGCCGGACAGGAACGCCCCGGTGCTCGACGCCTCCACCGCCGCGATCTCCTCCAGCGTGCCGGCGCCGACCACGGTCCCGCCGTGCAGGCCGGGACCCGGGCCGATGTCCACCACGTGGTCGGCGGCCCGCATCATGTCCTCGTCGTGCTCGACCACGAGGACGGTGTTCCCGATGTCGGTCAGGTGCCGCAGGGTGCGGATCAGCCGCTCGTTGTCGCGGTGGTGCAGGCCGATGGTCGGCTCGTCGAGCACGTAGCACACGCCCACGAGGCCCGAGCCCACCTGCGTGGCGAGGCGGATCCGCTGGGCCTCGCCCCCGGAGAGCGTGTTCGCGCGGCGATCGAGGGTGAGGTAGTCGAGGCCGACGGACTCGAGGAACCCGAGCCGCGCCCGCACCTCGCGGACGATGGGCTCGGCGATCGAGGCCTGCTCCTCGGTGAGCCCGAGGTCCTCGATCACCCGGGCGACCTCGACCGTGGTGCGCTCGCCGAGGTCCGCGATCGAGAGCTCGTCTCCGCCGTGCGGCAGGCCGACGTGGAGGGCGGCGGGCCGGAGCCGGCGCCCGCGGCAGGCGGGACACTGGCGGCCGGACATGTAGCTCCGCATCCGCTCCTTCACGAAGTCGCTGTCGGTGGTCTCGTAGCGGCGGTGCAGGTTCGGGATCACGCCCTCGAAGCGGAAGCCGTGGCGCGACTCGTCGCGCTCGGTGGTGCCCTCGAGGAGGATGCGCCGTTGCGTGGGCGTCATCTCGGAGAACGCCGCGGTCCGGTCGACGCCGAACGCCTCGCAGAACTTCCGCGTCAGCCGCGCGTAGTGCATGTTCATGCGGCGGCCGTTCTTCCGCCACGGCACGATCGCGCCGTCGGCGAGCGAGACGGTCTCGTCGGGGACGACGAGGGCCTCGTCGAACTCGTCCACCGTGCCGAGGCCGTCGCACTCGGGGCACGCCCCGTACGGCGAGTTGAAGCTGAACAGCCGCGGCTCGAGCTCGTCCAGGGCGCACTGCGGATGCACCGGGCAGGCGAGGTGCTCGCTGAACCTCCGGTCGACCCAGTCGCCGTCCTGCTCGATCGCCGCGACGAGGATGCCGCCCGCGAGCCGGAAGGCCGTCTCCACCGACTCGGCGATGCGGCCGCGGGCCGACGGCGCGACCTTGACCCGGTCGACCACCGCCTCGATGACGTGGGTCTCGTAGCGGCCGAGGCCGAGGGGGTTGTCGCCGCCCTCCTTGAGGGCCTCGCGGATGTCCCGGACCTCGCCGTTCACCCGGACGCGGACGTAGCCCTGCTTCTGCAGCCCCTCGACCGCCTCCCGGTGGTAGCCCTTGCGGCCGCGGACGACCGGGGCGCACAGCATCATCCGCGTGCCCTCGGGCAGCTCCATCAGCGCGTCGGTGACCTGCGTGGGGCTGGTGGCCGCGAGCGGCTCGCCGCAGGTGCCGGTGCCGGGGCCGCCGGGCGGCGAGCCGTGCCAGCAGCGCGGCGTACCCACGCGGGCGTAGAGCAGCCGAAGGTAGTCGTAGATCTCGGTGGTGGTGGCGACCGTCGACCGCGGATTGTGGCCGCCCGATCGCTGCTGGATCGAGATCGTCGGGGGCAGGCCCTCGATCGACTCGACGTCGGGCTTGCGGAGCACGTCGAGGAACTGCCGCGCGTAGGCCGACAGCGACTCCATGTACTTCCGCTGGCCCTCGGCGAAGATGGTGTCGAACGCGAGGGAGCTCTTGCCGCTGCCCGAGGGCCCGGTGACCACGACGAGCCGGTCCCGCGGGATGTCGACGTCGAGGTCCCTGAGGTTGTGCTCGCGGGCGCCGCGGACGCGGATCGTCGGGCCATCGGACACCGGGGGGCTCCGGGGAGGGGTGGGTCCCGGATGGTAGGGGCGGTGCGGGGGCCGGCCGACCGGCGAAGGCGCGGGGACCGCGGCCGCGACGGTGGCCCGGTTCGGCTCAGCCCACCTCGCGCCGCTGGAACAGGAGCACCGCGAGGGCGAGGGCGGCGACGACGTAGGTCGCCCCGTAGAGCAGGCTGCCGCCGACGTAGCTCATCGGGATCAGCCGCTGCTGGGTCAGAGCGTCGCTGAGCCAGAGCACCTGGAAGTTGGGCACGATCCCGTAGACGAGCTGCCACGCGAGCATGGCCAGCCGCTCGCCCCCCTCGGCCATCTGCTCCAGCGGCACGGTGGGGACGTCGACCTCCACCGGGAACGGGTCGCGCTGGACCTCCCCGGTCACGAGCGTGTACTCGCGGACGACCTCCTGCCGCTCGGTGAGCCCCTGCGACCGGGCCCGGTCCAGCCAGGTGCCGCGGATCGCCTCGATCCGGCGGCCGAAGAGCCAGTCGGACAGCAGGCCGAGCAGGAACACGCCGAGCGTGATCATCAGCGTCATGACCTGCCCGAGGCGGGCGGAGGCGGCCACCGCCACCGCCACCAGCACCATGATCGCCATCGTCATCACCACGATCGCCTTGATCAGGTCGGGCTCGAACGAGCGGCCGGGCGGCTGCGGGGTGAAGTCGGGCCGGAACAGGAGGCTGAGCACGAACGCCACGAGCAGCAGCGGGGTGGTCGCCCAGATCGCGGTGCTCGTGAAGTTCATGCCGTAGAAGTAGTTGCACCACGTCGCGATGCCGACGCCGAGCAGCAGGCCCGAGACGCCGAAGACGATCACCGGAACGTGCACCGGGTCGCGCACCGTCTCCAGCACGCTGTGCTGCTCGACGAGCAGGAAGACCAGGCTCATGAAGAGGGTGCAGAGCAGCATCGCCGCCGCGACCCCGAGGAACTTGCCGATCACGAACATCGGGCGGCCCACCGGCTTGGACACCACGGTGAGGGCCGTGCGGTTCTCGATCTCCCGCGTGAGCACGCCGGTGGCGATGAACGAGGCGAGCAGCCCGCCGCAGAGGAAGACCGTGGCGAGGCCGATGTCCACGAGCATCCGCTGGTCGCTCTCCATGGTGAACGCCGACAGCGGATTCGAGAGCACCAGGGCGATGGTCGCGATCGAGAGGACCACCAGCGCGATCGGCTGGCGGATCGACTCGAAGAACGTGTTCCGGAAGATGCCCAGGAGCTGATCGAGCATGTGGGAGTCCGGGGGGCTCGGGGCCGGTGCGAGCGCGGCCGCGGGGGGCGAACGGAGGCGGAGGCAGCGGGGGCGTCCCGAGCGGGGCCGGATCGGCCGGGTCGGGCTCCGGGGAGCCGGGCGGGCCCCGCCCGCGACGGGTCCGGAGACGTCGCCGCTCGCGGGGGAGCCGCCGGGGCGCCCCGGCGACGAACGGGCCGCGTGGGAGCGGGGCGGGGACGGGCGGGAGCGGGACGGCCCGTGCGCGACGGGCTCCGCGGACCGCGGAGGGTAGCGAGCCCGCCGGTCGGCCGAACGGCCCCGGGGCGGCGGGCGGGGAGAAGTGGCGAACCGGGATCAGGCGGCCGCGAATTCCTCGGGGGACGCGAACCCGGATCGGCGAAGTCTACGTATCCACGGTGCCGGATGTTCGGGGTCCGTCCCCGACGCCGGTCATCTCTTCCCGGCTCGCCCCGCGTGCCCATCTCGACGGGCGGGTCACCCTCCGCGGACGACGCTTCCGAGCGGCCGTTCCGCGTACCATCCTCGGCTCGCTCGCGGGTGACGATCGGCTCGTCGCCCGGCGTCGCGTTCGCGCGGGGTTCGGGTCCGGACGCCCGGACCGCCCGCCGCCGCCGCCCTCCCGCGAGCGGATGGGAACCGTACGCCCATGCGCATCGACCACCACGCATACCAGCAAGCGACCCGGGTGGCCGGAGTCGGGCTCCTCGTCCAGGCGGCCATCGGCCTGACGATGCTGATGTTCGGCCTCCTCGCCGACGACACCCCGTTCCTCCACGCCTCGTTCGTGGTGCTGCTGGGGCTCCTGCCCTGGGGTGGCCTGACCGCCCTGTTCCACCAGCACAAGCTCGAGCGGCTCGAGGCGCTCGAAGAGGACGAGCTCGCCGCCGGCCGCGGCGACGCCGCGTCGGTCTTCGAGCGCGAGGGGACCGAGACCCGCGTCGCCGCCCGCCGCCTGCAGCGGATGCACCAGATCTTCATGCCGGTGCTCTCGATCGTGGTCGCCCTGGCCCTCGTGGGGGTCGGCCTGCTGATCCTCCGCGACCTGCAGGCGATCGCGAGCGGCGCGAAGGACGCCCAGCTCACCGACCTCCGCGGCTGGGCGGTGGCGATCTGCCTCGGCTTCGCCGGGATCGCGTTCATCTTCTCCCGCTTCGTCGCCGGCATGGCCAAGCAGGAGGCGTGGCAGAACCTCCGCGGCGGCGCCTCGGCGATGGTCGGCATCTCGATCGTGACCCTCGCGGTCGCGGTGGGCATCGTCTTCCGCTTCTTCGACAACGACGAGGTGATCGGCTGGATCGACGCGGCCCTGCCGTGGTACCTCTTCGTGCTCGCGGCGGAGGTCGTCCTCAACTTCATCCTGAACGTCTACCGCCCGCGGGTGCCCGGCGAGGTGCCGCGGCCGGCGTTCGACTCCAAGCTCCTGAGCCTCGTCGCGGCCCCGGACAACATCGTCCGGACCATCAACGACGCGGTGAACTATCAGTTCGGCTTCGACATCACCTCGTCCTGGGGCTACCGACTCCTGACGCGGAGCGTGGCCGGCCTCGGCGCCACCGCGGCGGCGGTGGTGCTGATCCTGAGCACGATGGTGGTGGTGGAGCCGAACCAGCAGGCGATCCGGCTCTCGGCCGGCTCGCTGGTGTCCGAGCAGCCGGCCCGCTCCGGGATCATGCTCAAGCTGCCGTGGCCCCTCCAGTCGGCCGAGCGGTTCGACGTCTCGGACGTCCGCGAGCTGCACCTGACCTCGCGGCAGGTGGTGCCGCCGGACGTGCAGCTGTTCTTCAACGACCTCGGCCGCTTCTTCGACGCCCCGCTCGATCCGTTCGTGGTGCAGGGCACGGGGGACGTGGGGCAGCAGGGGCCGGCCGAGCTCCTGAGCCTCGTCGACGCCGAGATCATCCTGCAGTACCACATCCGCGAGGACGGCGGGCTCATGGACCTGCTGCGGTTCGTCCCCGACGTCGACCGGCGACGACAGGACCTCGACGACCGCGAGCGGGCCCTCAAGGCCATGGCGCTCCGCGAGGTCTCCGCCCAGATGCGGAGCATGACCCTCGGCGAGGTGCTGGCGTCGAACCGCCTCGAGCTCGCGCGGGACCTTCGCGAGCGGATCCAGTCCGCCTTCGACGCGGCCGAGAGCGGGATCGAGCTCAACGCGGTGACGATCCCCCTCCTCCGCCCCCACGGCGATGCCGCCCGGGCCTGGGAGGAGTACTCGGTGGCGGTCCAGCGACGACGCCAGCGCGTCGTCGGCGGCGAGCAGCAGGTCGTCTCCGGCCTCGCCGGGATCATCGGCGATCCCGCGAACGCCGACCCGGTGATCGAGGCGATCGACGCCTACGAGGCGGCGCTCGACGTCCACGGATCGGATCATCCCGAGACGCAGGCGGCGCTGGCCGCGGCGGAGTCGCTCATCATGCAGTCCGGGGGCGACGCGGCGCTCACGCTCGCGCAGGCCTCCTCCGGCGGGCTCGTCCAGATCATGGATGCCCGGGCCCAGGTGGCCCGGATCGAGAGCGAGACGCTGCCCTACGAGGCGGCGCCCGATCTCTACCGCGTCCTCGAGGAGATGGCGGTCTACCGCCGGAACATGGGTGGGATCAACAAGTACGTGCTGGCCATCGATCCCGGCCGGCTCGACATCGACTTCGAGTTCAACACGATCGACCCGCTCACGTCGATCTACGACGCTCTCGGCGAGCCCGACGCCGGGACCGAGGAGCAGCCCTGATGAACAAGCCCCTTGCCGTGATCGTGGGCGGACTGCTGTTCGTCGCGTTCCTGCTGTTCAGCGTGACGTACACCGTCAAGTACAACGAGGTCGCGATCCGCGCCACGTTCGGATCGGTGGACGAGTCGAGCGTGGTGGAGGACTCCGGCCTCAAGTTCCGCTGGCCGATCTTCATCGACCAGGTGACGAAGCTCGACACCCGGCTGCAGGTGATCGAGACGCCGCTCGAGGAGACGCCGACCGCCGACGACCTGCAGGTCGTGGCCCGCGGCTTCCTCTTCTGGCGGGTGCGGAGCGACGGGTCCGGCCCGCTCGACTTCTACGACCAGTTCGAGTCGATCGAGCGGGCGGCCGGGACGTTGCAGACCCGGTTCCGCACCGCATTCAGCGCCGGGCTCGGGGCCTACGCCTTCGACGAGCTCGTCGGGGCCGAGAACCGGCTCGAGGAAGCCGAGGACCGGATCCGCGCGGCGATGGCGGAGGAGACCGCCGACGGCGGCGTCGAGATCGTGGCGGTGGGCGTCAGCCAGCTCATGCTGCCCCCGCGCACCGCCCGGGCGGTGGTCGAGCGCATGGAGGCCGAGCGCCGCAGCCTCAGCGAGGCGGAGAACCGCAAGGGCCAGGCCGCCCAGCAGAACCTCATCGCCGGGGCCAACACCGAGGCGGACAAGATCCGCAGCTTCGCCAACCGACGGGCCCGCGAGATCGAGGGCGCCGCGGCCCGATACGCCAAGGAGCTGCTCGAGGGCATGCGGGGCAACCAGGAGCTCGCGATCTTCCTCGCGTGGCTCGACACCCTCGAAGCCTCGCTCAACAACCGCACCACCATCATCCTGCCGGCGGACGCCGCCCCGTGGCACCTGATCGACTCGACGCGGGTCGCGGGCCGCGAGGACGCGGTGCCGCAGCCCGATCGCGGGGTCGGGGCACCCGCTGCCCCCGCGACCACCGCCGAGCGGACGGGGAACTGACCGATGGCCGACGATCCCACCACCCCCGGCACCCCCGGGACCCCCGGCCGCGGCGACCCCGGCGGCCGTCCGGCGGACCGGCCCGAGGACGAGCGACCGGCCGGACCGAGCGCGGGCGACGTGCTCGAGGAGCGCGATCCGGAGCTCGAGCCGGAGATGCCGCGTCGGGCGGCGTCGGCGGAGTTCCTCGTCGACGCCGAGGTCGGCTCGCGAGCCGGCCTCCGCGAGGCGATGGACCCGGCCAATCAGTCGCTGCGCGAGGCCCTGCGACTCAGCTACCGCGTCCTGCAGGTCGTCATCGTGGCCCTCGTCGTGGTCTTCGTCTTCTCCGGCGTGACCCGCGTCGAGCAGACCCAGTCGGGCGTCATGCTCCGATTCGGCGCGATCGTGGGCGAGCCGGGCCAGCAGGCCCTCGAGCCGGGCGCCCAGTTCAGCGTGCTGCCGTATCCGGCGGGCGAGTTCGTGATCTTTCGCGACCGCAACCGCGAGGTGGACCTCACCCGCGACTTCTGGCCGCGGATCACCGCGGCCACGTTCGACGATGCGGTGGACGACGCGGTCGCGAACCAGATCATCCGTCCCGGCCCGAACCGCGACGGACTCGGCACCGGCTACGTCCTCACCGCGGGCGGCGACATCGCCCACCTGCAGCTGCGGGCCACCTACGACGTGCTCGATCCGGTGTCGTTCGTGGAGGCGGTGGCGAACGCCCCCCTCGTCGAGGGCGACCCCGACACCGCGGGGCTCGACGCGGACCGGGCGGTGAAGCTGTCGGTCATGCGGGCCGCCGTGCACACCGCCGCGGGGCTCGACCTCGAGTCGCTCGTGGACTTCACCGACCAGGAGCGCGAGGACATCCGGCGCGACGCGGAGGACTTCCTCGGCCGCGAGGGGATCGACACCGGGATCCGGATCTCGGAGCTCTCGACCCCCACCGATCCGGTCCCCGCCCTCGCGATCGTGCGGGCCCAGCGGGAGCTGCAGCAGCGGCGGCAGAACGTCGAGCGCGACCTCGAGAACGCCCGGCAGCTCGCCGAGGCGACGCTCATCGAGGTCGCGGGCGAGAACTACCGCGAGTTGCTCAACCTCATCGACGCGTACGAGACGGCCGATCCGACCGCGGAGACGCCGGAGGCGGAGTCGATCCTCGCCGAGATCGACGCGCTGCTCGAGGATCGCGGCAAGTCGGGCCAGATCGCGCTCTTCATCGAGCAGGCCCGGGCCCGACGCAGCTTCATCGAGGCGACGCTCGGCCAGCAGTACCTGGCGTACCAGGAGCTGCTCGACTCGTACCTGCGGAACCCGGAGCTCGTGATCAACCGCGAGTGGGCGCAGGCCTACGCCCGCATCCTGCGGCCGAGCGACACCGAGGTGATCCAGGTGCCGGACTCGCTCAACACGTTCCGGCTGATGCTGAGCGGCAACGAGGAGATCCAGCGGCGTCGCCGCGACGCGGATCTCGACCGGGCCGAGCGGGAGTCCATGCGCGGCTTCGGCGGCTCGCTGCCGTTCCTGCAGGGCGCCGAGGGCATGGAGCGGCAGCTCGAGCGCCGTCCCGGTCGCCAGCTCGATCGCGGTGCCACCTTCGACGGCTGAGGCCGTCCGTCCCCGACCCGCCCGCGCGGACGCGGCCCGCGCCGCCGGCGGACGAACCGACCGGAGCGACCCATGGTCAGCCCCACTCCCGAGCGCACCCCCCTCGTCCAGGCCGTCGGCCTGACCAAGGTCTTCCGCGACTTCTGGATGCGGGAGAAGGCGCGGGCGGTCGACGGCATCGACTTCGAGATCCACCCCAACGAGATCTTCGGGCTCCTCGGGCCCAACGGCTCGGGCAAGTCGACCACGATCAAGATGATCCTCGGGCTGCTCAACGTGACCGGGGGCCGCCTGACCGTCTTCGGCAAGCTGCCCACCGACGTGGCGGTCAAGAAGCACATCGGGTTCCTGCCCGAGGAGTCGTACCTCTACCGGTACCTCACCGCGTCCGAGACCCTCGACTACTACGGCAAGCTCTTCGGCCTCGACCGCCGCACGCGGAAGCGGCGCACGGGCGAGTTGCTGGAGATGGTCGGCCTCACCCACATGGCCCACCGGGCGGTGGGGGAGTTCTCCAAGGGCATGACCCGCCGCATCGGGATCGCCCAGGCCCTGATCAACGACCCCGAGCTGCTGATCCTCGACGAGCCGACCTCGGGCCTCGACCCGATCGGCACCCGGCAGGTCAAGGACCTGATGCTCGAGCTGCGGCGTCGCGGCAAGACCATCCTGCTCTCGTCGCACCTGCTCGCCGACGTCGAGGACGTGTGCGACCGCATGGTGATGCTCTACGGCGGCCGCATCCGGGCCGAGGGGCCCACCGGCGACCTGCTGCAGGACGCCGCCCACACCGTGATCCGCACCCCGCGGCTCGACGAGGCGACGCTCGTCCGCGTCCGCGCCGCCCTCGCGTCGGCGGGCGTGGACGTGGAGGCGGTGGACGCCCCCCGGCAGCGCCTCGAGGACCTGTTCCTCGACATCGTCGAGCGGGCTCGGGCCGAGCAGGTGGCCACCAGCGGCGCGACCGCGGGCGGCGAGACCGCGGCCTTCCTCCGCGGCGAGGACGGCGAGCCGGCGGAGGCGGGCGAGCTGATCGAGGAGCTCGTCACCGCGCCCCGCGAGCAGCAGGCCCGGGCGGTCGAGGTCGATCGCTCCCGGGCCGCCCGCGAGGCGGCCCTCCGGGAGGAGGAGGCCGGCGGGGCGGTGCTCGAGGAGCTGATGTCCGATCGACCGGAGCCGGCCCCACGGGCGGCCGAGGTCCGAGGCGAGTCCGGGGCGTCCACGCCCGAGGTCGACCGCACCGTCATCGACTCGCTGCTCGGCGGCGGGGGGAGCGGGAGCGACGGGGACGAGACCGATCGCCGGCGGGACGATGACGCCGGGGAGGAGGACCGCCGGTGATCGAGCGTCTGAAGGCCTGGTACCGACGACTCGACGCCCGCCAGCGCACCCGCGGCTTCATGATCGCGGCCGCGGTGCTGGTGGTCGTCGCCTCGGGCTTCACCTGGGGGCGGCTCATCCTCGAGTCGCGCGACATCGCGCAGCGCCGCGGCGAGCTCATCGAGGCGCTGAGCGGCCAGAGCCTGTCCGAGGGCGATCCGATCGCGGTGGCGTTGGCCGAGCGGGGCGTGATCGAGGTGGGCGGCGTCACCTACGGCGACGAGATGCTCGCCGAGCAGGCCGAGCTGATGTTCGACGCCGCGGGAACGATCGAGTTCCCGGAGGGTCTCGCCGAGGTCCTGCTCCGAGCGTCCTACCCCGAGTGGGCCCCACGCTGGCTGCTCGAGCAGCCTCGGACCACGACGCTGCTGGCCCTCACCAGCACCGGACTGCTGCTGCTGGTCGTGGCCAGCGCGAGCACGGTGCCGTTCGTGATCACGGTCGCCGCCGCCGGGATCGCGCTCGGGCTCGCGTCGCTCGTCGGGCAGGCCGCCTTCGGCTGGGCGGTGGCCGCGATGGTGGTCCTCGTGTTCTCCTACCTGCTGCTCGCTCGTATCGTCATGGGCCTCCTCGACCCGACCCACCGGGTGCTGGCGGTGGCCCACACCGTCATGAAGGAGGCGACCCGGACCGGCATCCCGCTCGTCTTCATCGTCCTGATCCTCGTGCTGCTCCCGCTGCTGCCGCTCGGGCTCGACCCCGAGTCGCCGCTGCGATTCCGGATCCAGACCTTCATCGCCCGCTCGATGGGGCTGACGTTCTACCTCGCCGCCGCGATGACGCTGTTCCTCGCCTGCGCGACGGTCGCGTTCGAGATCCGCGATCGCCAGATCTGGCAGGTCGTGGCCAAGCCGATCAGCCGCGGCACCTACCTGCTCGGCAAGTGGATCGGCATCGTCGCGGTCAACGTGGTGATCATGGCGATCGCCTCGCTGTCGATCTTCGGCTACGTCCAGTACATGCGGCAGCTGCCGGTGGCCCCGGGCATCGAGGGCCAGGAGGACTACCAGCAGGTGCGCGACGCGGTGCTCACCGCCCGGGTCGGCCTGCGGCCCGACTACGAGCGGCTGACCGGCGAGCAGATCCAGGCGCGGGTCGAGCAGCGGATCGATCGCGACCCGCAGCTCTCGACCATGGAGGCGGTGCCGATCGAGACCCAGCGTGAGCTCGCGATCCAGGTCGTCGACGAGTGGAGCCGGCTCCAGCGCAGCATCCCGCCCCAGCGGAGCCGCGAGTACGTCTTCACGGGCCTCGACCGCCAGTTCGAGCCGGACGAGATGCTGACGCTTCGCTACCGATTCCACATCATGCGGTCGGACGAGCACGAGACCTATCCCGCGGCCTTCCGGTTCAACCGCGACGACCAGCTGGTCATCGAGCGGACCTACGTGCCCACGATGTCCCACGTCGTGACCGTGCCCGCGTCGTTCGTGCAGGACGACGGGACGCTGGTGGTCGACGTCGCCAACTTGTACGAGGGCATGCGGATGCCCGACGGCTCGGTGGTCGGCGCAATGAACTGGGACGGCGACGAGTTCGAGCTGCTGTACCGCGTGAGCACCTTCGAGGCCAACTTCGGCCGGGCGATGATCGTCAACATCACCAAGCTCGGCTTCCTCGCGATGCTCGGCATCGCCTGCGGGACGTTCCTGAACTTCCCGGTGGCCTGCCTGACCGCCTTCACGATCTTCATCGCCGGCACCATGGGGCCGTTCCTCGCCCGCAGCCTCGAGTACTACGGGCCCGTGCCCTTCGACATGGTGGACTGGACCAACGCCGGCATGGCGATCCAGTGGGTGACGCAGTCGACGATCAAGGCGATCGCCTCGGGCACGGTCTTCCTGCTCGAGTCCTTCGGGCGGGTCCGGCCGACCCAGCTGCTGGTGGAGGGCCGGCTGATCTCCTGGGACGCGGTCGTCCAGGGCTTCTTCCGCATCGGGCTGCTGTGGAGCGGCCTCGCCCTCCTCGTCGGCTGGTTCGTCATGCGGCGCCGCCAGCTCGCCATCTACAGCGGGCAGGGCTGACCCGGCCCGCGGCCGCCGGGGCCGCGCGGCCGAACCGCCGCGGCCCGGCTCCGACTCGGGTCCCGGCGTCGCCGGGCGCGCCGGGCCGGCCTTCGATCCCGATCTCCGGAGCCCCGTCCCCGGGAGCCTCGCCATGAACGCACGCACCATCCAGGCCATCGCCCTCGCCGTCGCGGTCGGCGCCTCCGCCGCCGGCGGCACCATGCTGCCGCGGCTCGTCGACCAGTCGGACGAGCGCGGGCTGCGGTACACCACGACCTCGGTCGAGGGGGCCCCACCGTGGGTGGCCATCGGGACCGCGATCGGTGCCCTGCGCGGGCTGATCGTCGACATCCTGTGGCTCAAGGTCAACTACATGAAGGACCAGGGGCTGTTCTTCGAGGTGATGGCCGACGCCGAGCTCATCACCAAGCTGCAGCCGCGGTTCGCCCAGGTCTGGATCTTCCACGGCCACAACATGGCCTACAACATCTCGGTCGCCACCCACACGATGGCCGAGCGGTGGGAGTGGGTGCAGGCGGGCATCCGCCTCGTCCGCAACGAGGGCCTGCGGCACAACCCCAACAACATGCAGCTGCACCGGGACCTCGCGTTCTGGTTCGCGCACAAGATCGAGGGCGTCTCCGACGACGCGCACCTCTATTACAAGACCGAGCTCGCCCGCCAGTGGCACTACCTGCTCGGGGCGCCGCCCGAGGACTGGGAGAGCCGGATCGAGTGGATCCGCGCGGTGGCCGAGGCCCCGCGCTCCCTCGAGGAGGCCGAGCGGCGCACGCCGGGCGTGCTCACCCTGATCCAGCGCTTCGACGAGTCGATGGGGCCCTTCGGAGAGCAGGCGACGTACTCCGTGTCGTCCGAGTTCCTCATGCGCTACGGTGAGTGGCAGGCGGTCAACCGCGACACGGAGATCGCCGAGATCCTCGGCATCAAGGAGCAGTACCGGCGGAGCCGGGCGAGCTTCGCCGCCTTCGACGACGTGGCGTCGGACCCGGACGTCGCCGAGCAGTGGCGGACCCTGATCCGGTTCACCCGCTACCGCGTGCTGCGGGACGAGTTCAACATGGACCCGGCGTTCATGCTCGCCCTGACCGAGGAGCTCGGGCCCATCGACTGGCGGAGCGGCTACGCCCACGCGCTCTACTGGTCGCGGCTCGGCGAGCGGCGGGCGTCGATCGGCGTCGCGGACACCAACTCGATCTACATCGCCCTCAACAACGACCGCCAGCAGCTCCAGGCGATCCAGGGCCTCGCCCGCTTCGGCCGCATCATCTTCGACCCGTTCTCCGGCGAGTGGGTGAGCCGCTTCCCGGAGCCGCGGTTCGTCGACACCATCGCCGATCTGTTCGGCGTCTACTACGACAAGCACTTCGACACCCGCGGGGCGGGCGGCGAGGGCTTCATCGGGTTCCTGCAGAACTTCATGGCCTCGGCGGTCCGCGAGGCGTATCGCTCGGGCGAGTTCGCGCGAGCCCAGCAGCTGCTCGACCGGCTCGACGGCCTCTTCGGCTCCGGAGCCCGGCCGGGCCTGCAGAACCCGCGGTTCCAGAAGCCGCTGGAGGCCTTCGTCCGCGACGAGATCGAGGAGGAGTACGGCTTCCAGCCGCACCTCGCTCCCAGCGAGGCGATCGCCTCCATGCGGTACGCCTACCGCGTGGGCGTCGGCCGCGGCCGCGAGGAGGTCTGGACCAATGCCCTGACGTTCGTCGCCCAGGTCGTGACGATCTTCAAGGAGAACGAGTACTACGACTTCACCAACAAGTTCGGCGTCGGCCGCGTGCGGGACATGCTGCAGGACACGCCGACCCTGGTGCGGGAGGCGTTCAAGGTCGTGATGCGCGATCCGGGCATCCCGCTCGAGGAGCGGGTGACGATCTGGAGCCGCGTCGATGGGTTCCGCGGGGCGGAGCTCGCCCGGGCCTACGCGTACGACGACGTGATCGACGACCTGCGGCGGCAGCTGCAGCGGCACCCCCTCGGCCAGCGGTACTCCGCGGCGGAGCTCTTCCCGCCCCCCGCCAACCTCGAGCAGGTCCGGGCGATGATCGCCGAGGCCGAGGCCGAGCAGCAGCGGCGCGAGGCCGAGCAGCGGGCCCGGGACGAGATCGAGCGGCAGTGAGTCCGCCCCCGGGCGGGGGCGCCACGGGGGCATGACGCCGGCCGGGTGACGCGGACGGCGGGCGGCGGTCGCCGTGCAGCCCGCCGCCCGGTCCGCGGTGCAGCCGGACGCGAGCCGCCGGACGCGAGCCGCGGGACCCGCGGGACCCGCGAGGCCTCGCGCGAGGTCCGGTGCGGGTCGGCCGGCTTCGCGGCGATGACGGATCGATCGTCCGATGTCCGCCCCGGGACGGGGGACCAGGCTTGGGCGGCGGGGCGGCGGGCGGCGTGCGCGGTGCACGCTGCCTGCCGTCTGACGCTGCCACGGCAGGCGTGCCGCGCGTCCCGGCGATCCGTCGCGACGGCCGGGGCGGACGGGGTCGGGTCTCGGCGATGGGGCGTCGAACGCCCGGCCGGCGGTGCTCCGGTGGGCCGGCGGGCCGGCGGACCGGTGGGCCGGCGCGAACGCGGGCCGCGGCCCCCCGGCAAGGGGAGCCGCGGCCCGTCGCCGGGTCGCGTCGTGCTCGCGGGCCGTCGCCGGCCCGCGGCCCGATCAGCAGGGGCCGAACGCCCCGAGGACGGTGAGCAGGTCGTCGAAGTCGACCGCGGCCGATCCGTCGAGGTCCTCGGGGCAGGGATCGCCGCAGGCGCCCCACGCCGAGAGCACCGAGAGGATGTCGCCGAAGTCGATCGCCCCCGAGCCGTCGAGGTCGGGGGGACAGGCGGTGCAGTCGTCGGCCGTGCCGTCGCCGTCGCCGTCGGTGCACGTGGTGGCCGGTCCGGCCCAGGTGCCCGCGACGATCGTGCAGTCCGCCTCGGTCAGCTCGAGGCAGACCGCGCCGTCCTGCAGGCAGCACGCGCCGATCGGCTCCGGGCACTCGACGGTGCCGCAGGCGGTGCCGTCGCCCTGGAAGGTGCCGCCCACCGCGCCGCAGTCCTCGGGCGAGACGCCGTCGAGGCAGTCGCCGCTCGGGAGGCAGCACGCCCCCTCGGGGAAGCAGATCACGTCCGCGCACCGGGTGGCCGGCCCCTGGAAGATGCCGCCCACCGCCTCGCAGTCGTCGGGGGCGAGGGTGAGGCAGCCGCCGGTGGCGGGGATGCAGCAGGCGCCGGGGGCGGAGCAGGCGTCGTCGGCGCAGTCGGTGCCGAGCCCGAGGAACACGCCCCCGATGTCGTCGCAGTCGGCCTCGCTGCCGACGGCGCACGTGGTCCCGAGGCAGCACGCCCCGACCGGATCGGGGCACGTCACCTCGCCGCAGAGGACGCCGTCCCCGAAGTAGATGCCGCCGGCCGACTCGCAGGCGGCCGCGGTGAGGACGTCGCAGGTGCCGTCGGGCAGGCAGCAGGCGCCGGCCGGGCCGCTGGTGCAGTCGAGGCTCGACCAGGTCGCGCGGATCACCCAGTCGCCGCTCGGGCGGCAGAGGGGGTTCAGGTCGGCGAAGGTCGTCCAGCCGCCGCCGGGCGGGCAGCCGAGGAAGCCGCAGTCGATGCCGCGGAGCCAGTTGCGGGTCGGCTCCTGCAGGCCGCCGGTGTCGGTGGCCGGGAAGGCGTTGCAGCACGGGTCCGGGCCGATCAGGCACGGCTGCGGCGAGGGCTGGTTGTGGGCGTCGATGCGGTAGCCGATCGTGAAGGTCGCGCTGCCGTCGTCCTGGATGACGATCTGCTCGGGATCGTCGGGATCGACGAGCACCTGCACGTTCACGCCGCTGGTGCCGGGCGGCATCACGATGTGCGGCAGGAGCTCGCCGTCGGACGACACCTCGGCCACGATCGTGCCGTCGACCGGGGTGCCCTGCCAGACGAGGAGACTCCACTCGGTGGTGGTCTCCACCGTCGCGTTGGACGTGACGAAGATCATCTCCGCGAGGTCGAGGCGGATCGGGAAGTCGCCGGGGGCGAGGGTGTAGCTCGCGGCGGCGATCTCGCTCTCCACGAAGCCGGCCTGGGCCACGAAGCTGCCGCCGGTGAAGTCGGCGTCGGTGTGGCTGGCGACCACCGGCGGGCAGTCGCCCTCGGGGGCGTCGGCCGCGGGGAGGCCGGAGCGGGCGTCGCCGGTGGGACGCGGCGCCGCGGGCACCGGGGTCGTGACGACGCGCAGGTCGGTCACGCCGTCGCGGCCGGTGGGAGCGGGCAGCGGGCGGAGCGCCCGCTCGCCGTCGTCGACGCTCGCGCCGAGGCCGGTGGGCACGGGTGCGGCTGCGGATGCGGCTGCGGACGGTGCGAGCCGCGGGCCCTCGAGCGCGGTCGCCGCGTCCGCGGTGGGCGCGGGTGCGGCGAGGACGGCGGCGCCGAGCGTGGCCAGGCCCGCGGAGGCGAGGGCCGCGCCGGCCAGGCGACGCAGGCGGGCGGGACGACGGTGGGGACGGACGATCGATCGGTCGGTCATGACGGCTCCCGGCCGGGCGATGAGAGGCTCCGGCACGGGACCAGCATCGCGGAGCGCGGCCCGTGGGGGAAGGGGCTGCGCGGGCGATGCCGCCGTGGGGGCGGCCATTGATCCGGGATCGCCAGCCGCCGGGACGGACGCGGCACGGGCGCCGGCGTGCTGCCCGGGGTGGTGGCGCTGGCGGCCGCCGGAGCGGCGAGGCCGGCGGTGGGCCCGGCGGCGGCCCGGGCGATGCGGCGCGCCGCGAGCATGGCCGCCCACCGCGGGCCCGGCCGCGCACGATGGCGCCGGCCCCGCCCCGAGGGTCCGGGAATCGGCGGGATCAGGTGGACGCGGGGAGGGCGGCGACGACCGCCGCGAGCAGGTCCTCGGGCTCGGGGAGTCGGCCCGGGCCCGAGGTGCGGCAGGCCTGCCAGCCCTCGCCGGGCTCGAGCACGCGGAAGCCGTCGTCGCGGAGCGTGGCGAGGTTGCGCCGCGTGGCGGGCTGGGCGTACATCGCCGCGTTCATCGACGGGGCGAGGAGCACCGGCGTGCGGGCGCGGTCGATCACGCTCGCGAGGAGGCAGACCATGTCGTCGGTCCGGCCCGAGGCGAGCTTCGCGGTGAGGTTCATGGTGCACGGGGCGACGAGCATGAGGTCCGCGTCGCGGCCGAGAGCGACGTGCTGCGGGTCCTGCGACTCGACGTGCTCCCACTGGCTCGTGTACGCGTGCCGGCCCGAGAGGGCCTGGAAGGTCAGCGGCGTCACGAACCGGGGAGCGGACTCGGTCATCGCCACCGTGACGGCGGCGCCGGCCTGGGCGAGCCGGCTCACCACGGTGCAGACCTTGTACACGGCGATGCCGCCTCCCACGCCGACGACGATGCGGCGGCCGGTGGCCGGTCCGAGGTCGGGCATCGCGGGGGGGGCGTTCATCGGCGGGATCCGCGCGGGCGGGCCCGACGGAGGCGGCCGGGCCCGGCGGGGCGGGGCGGCACCCGTCGTTCGGGGCGGATGCGACGCCGGATCCGGGGCCGGGCTCCGCGGCGAGACTCGGTCAGTCGTTCGTCGTTCGCGTCGCGACGTCGGGATCGAAGTCCGAGTCGGAGAAGTCGGGGGCGATCTTCTCCTGCCGGATCTCCTCGATGACGAGCTCGAGATCCGTGCGGCCCTCGCGGTCGACGAGCGGGCGGGCGCCGTCGACGATGAGCTCCTTGAGGCGTCGCTGGATCAGGGCGGTCAGCTTGAATCGGCCGCCGCACTTCTCGACGATGTCATCGCTCTTGAGGGCCTCGATCATCGTGGTCCGTCGCTCCGTGCCGGGGGCCGCAGGGGGGAGGAGCCGGGGCCGGGGAGCGGGCTCGACGCGGAGCCGCCGCCTCCGGCCGCCGTCGCGGCCGAGCCCCGTAGTCTACCCGCCCTCCCACTCGGTGTCGAAGGCTCCCGCCGTCGCGCCGATGGCCCGGGCGACCGCTCGCGGCCCTCCCGCGGGGCGATCCCCGCCGTCGCGGCTGACCGGAGCCCCGGCCGCGCTCCGGGTACACTGACCGATCGCCTCGCGGCCGCGGCCGCGTCCGCGTCGCCCGGCGCGGCCCCGCTTCGCCACCGTCGGCGGCGTTCGCCGTCCGTCGCGTCCGCCCGCGAGCCGCCGGCCGCTTCGACGACGGACCCCCGGCGGGCCGACTCAGCGGGGCGGTCCGAGCCGTTTCCGCATCCTTCCTTCCCGCCCCTGCCGCCGCCTCCGCCGCCGTCGCCGGCCCCGGCCCGGCACCGGCCTCCCGGCCCGTCGTCCCACCGACTCCATGAGCCACGACGCCCGTTCCCCGAGCCCGCCGTCCGGCGACCGAGCCTCCCGCGGGACGGGTCGCCGGGTCGCCGCCGCGGCGCCGACCGCCTCCGAGCCGGCGACCCGCGCGGGGACCGGTCCCGGCGACGAGGACTCCGGGGCCCGGGCCCACTCGGCCCCGATCGCCGCGCTGCTGCGGCTCGCGGCCCGGCTCGGCTTCGGGCGCGACTGGGAGCTCATCCCGGCCGCGGTGATCATCGGCCTCGTGATGAGCGGGGTGACGATGGCGTTCATCCTGCCGCTGCACTGGATCGAGGAGCACGCGGCCCACGCCGACCCGCGCGAGCTGTGGTGGCTGGTGCTCCTGCTCCCCGCCGCGGGCGGCCTGCTGTGCGGGTTCGTGCCGCGGGCGCTGCCGGCCCGTGACGAGCTGCCGGGCGTCAGCGTGGAGAAGGTGATCTGGGCGATCCATCGCCGGCAGGCCCGCGTGCCGGTCGGCATGGGGCTCCGCAAGTGGCTCTCGGCCACCGCCACGATCGGCTCGGGCGGATCGGCGGGGGCGGAGGGGCCGATCGCGATCATCGGCTCGTCGATCGGCTCCGGCATCGGCCGCAGCCTCGGGGCGGAGCGGAAGAGCACCGCGGCCCTGGTCGGCTGCGGGGCGGCGGCGGGGATCGCGTCGGTGTTCAACGCCCCCATCGCGGGGGTGTTCTTCACGATGGAGATTCTCCTCCGCGACTTCTCGCTGCGGACGTTCACGCCGATCGTGATCGCGGCGGTGATCTCGGCCGCCCTCACGCAGGCGGTGCTCGGCAACGAGGCCCTCTTCGACTCCGGGGCCGACCTGATCGCCAACGCGTTCACGTGGCACGAGATCCCGAACTACCTGCTGCTCGGCCTGGTCTGCGGCTCCGCAGCCCCGCTCTTCATCCGGGCGCTCTTCGCCACGATCGGGCTCGTGGAGCGGATCCGACTGCCGCAGCTGCTCAAGCCCGCGCTCGGCGGCCTCGTCGTCGGCGTGATCGGCCTCGCGTGGCTGCTCGCCCGACCCGGCGGGGCGGACGCGCCGGGTCACGGGCTGCCCGGCTTCATGGGCAACGGCTACCCGGTGATCCGCGACCTGCTCGATCCCGCGTTCTACGGCGGGGCGGCGGCCTCGGCCGAGGAGGCCGCCGCGGTCGCGGCCGGGCACGGACACCTCGCGGCCGGGGCCGGCGCGGGGGCCGTGGGCGCGGAGGCCGCCGCCGGGACCGGCGCCGGCGCGGTCGCGTCGGCGGAGACCGGAGGCGGCGCCCCGTGGGGCCTGCTCGGGGTGCTGGTGCTGCTGGCGGTGGTCAAGGGCCTCGCGACGTGCGTCACGATCGGCAGCGGCGGCTCGGGCGGCGTCTTCGCCCCCGCGCTGTTCCTCGGGGCGTCCATCGGCGGCGTCTTCGGGGCGGTGGTCAACGCGGTGGGGCTGTTCCCGGCGGCGAGCCCGGCCCACTACGCCCTCGTGGGCATGGCCGCGATGGTGGCGGCGACGATGCACGCGCCGCTCACCGCGATGCTCATGGTGTACGAGATCACGCGGACGTACGAGGTCATCCTGCCCCTGATGCTCGCGGCGGTCATCGCCACCATCGTCGGCCGCCTCTGGTACGGCGAGAGCGTGTACTCCGTGATCCCTTCGCGGCTCGGGCTGAAGCTCGGGTCGATGAGCGACCTGACGATCATGCGCCGGATGCGGGTCGACGACGTGCCGCTCGTGGCCCCGGTCTACGTGCATCCGGAGGAGTCGGCCGACCGGCTCCTCGAGCTCAGCGAACGGCTGAGCGTGAGCGATTTCGTGGTCACGGATGCGAAGGACCGCTACCTGGGGCTCGTGACGCAGAACGACCTGAAGGAGGCGCTCGTCTACCGCGAGGCGATCCCGCTGCTGCAGGTGCACGAGCTCATGCGCGACGACCTGCCGGTGGTCCATCCCGACGACACGCTCGACGTGGCGATCGACAAGTTCTCGCGCACCGAGTCCGGGGCGCTCGTGGTGCTGCACGAGTCCGGCAGCCGATCGGTGCGAGGGCTGCTGTCCCGCGCCCGGCTGATGCGGACGTACCACGACGCGCTGGAGGGCGACACGTGAGCGGCCCGGGGGAGCGCCTGCGGTTTCGCCGGCGACACCGGGTCCGCAGCCGCGGCGACTTCGAGGCGGTCTACGCGGCCCGGACGAGCAAGCGGATCGGCCCGCTGCTGGTCCACGCGCGGCCGAATGGTCTGGCCCACTCCCGGCTGGGGCTCGCGGTCCCGCGCCGCGTCGGCTCCGCCCCGCGGCGGAATCGCATCCGGCGGCGGATCCGCGAGGCGTTCCGGCTCGCCCTTCCCGAGCTTCCGCCGATCGACCTCGTGGTGCACGTCCGGCCCCACGATCCGCTGCTCGGCACCGACGAGCTCGGCGCGATCCTGCGGCGGGCGGCGGGCGGTCTCGCGTCACGGCTCGGCATGGGCGGGGGGCGGGAATGAGCGGCGGGGACGTCGGTCGAGGTCGGGACGTCCGCGATGCCGCCGACGCGTCGGCGGATGCGCCGGACGCGAAGCACGTGGCCGGCGCGGCGGACGCGACGAACGTGGCGGACGCGACGGACGTGGCGGACGCAGCGGACGCGACGGACGTGGCCGACGCGGCGGACGTGGCCGACGTGTCGCCGGCGCCGCCCGTGCGGTCTCGTGTCTCCCCCGCGGCCTGGCCGCTGCTGCTGCTGGTCCGGGGCTACCAGGTGACGCTGCGTCCCTTCCTCGGCGGGCACTGCCGGTTCGTCCCCACGTGCAGCGACTACGCGGTGGAGGCGCTGCGGACGCATGGCGCGGTGCGCGGGGGCTGGCTGACGGTGCGGCGGCTGGCCCGCTGCCAGCCGTGGGGCGGCTGCGGGTTCGATCCGGTGCCGGAGCGCGACCCTCCGGGGGGAGCGGGCCGATGAGCGGCGAGGCTCCCCGCGCGGCCGGCGGCGCCCGGCCGGACCGCGTCCCCTCGACTCCCGCCCGGGCTGCGGCCGGGGCTGCCGCCCCGGCGACCGCGGTGGACGACCGCACCATCCTCCACGTCGACATGGACGCGTTCTTCGCGTCGGTGGAGCAGCTCGACGATCCGGCGCTGCGGGGTCGGCCGGTGCTCGTGGGGCACGACGGGCCCCGCGGCGTGGTCGCGGCGGCGAGCTACGAGGCCCGCGTCTTCGGCTGCCGCTCGGCGATGCCGATGGCCGTCGCCCGTCGCCGCTGTCCGGACGCGGTCGTGGTCGGTGGCCGCCGCGACCGCTACGCGGCGCTCAGCCGCCGCGTGATGGCGATCCTCGGCGACTTCACGCCGCTCGTGCAGCCGCTGTCGATCGACGAGGCCTTCCTCGACGTCACCGGCTCGCGCCGGCTTCACGGCGAGGGGCCGGCCATCGCGGCCGCGATCCGGGAGCGGGTACGGACCGACACCGGGCTCGGCTGCTCGGTCGGCGTCGCCCCCAACATGTTCCTCGCCAAGCTCGCGAGCGGGCTCGAGAAGCCCGACGCCCTCGTGGTGCTGTCCCGCGCCGACGTCGCCGGCCGCGTCGCCGCCCTGCCGATCGAGCGGCTGTGGGGAGTGGGCGAGGCCTCCGCCCGTCGGCTGCATGCCCTCGGGCTGCGGACCTTCGGCGACCTGCAGCGGTTCGACGAGGCCGCGGCGGTCTCGGCCCTCGGGCGCCACGCGGCCGACCTTCGCCGGCTCGCCCTCGGGCTCGACGAGCGGCCGGTGCGGCCGGACCGCGTCGCCAAGTCGATCGGCAGCGAGCGGACCTTCGGGCAGAACCTCGCCCGTCTCGGCGACGTGCGGCCGTTCCTCATCGAGCAGTGCGAGGAGGTGGCCGAGCGGCTGCGTCGTCACGGCCGGATGGCCCGTACGGTCACGGTGAAGATCCGCTCGGGCGACTTCGAGACGGTCACGCGATCGACCACCGCCCCCGAGCCGACCGACCGCACCGACATCGTGATCGAGCGGGCCCTCGGCCTCCTCGCCGCGTGGGCCCGGACGTCCTGGCGCCCGGTGCGGCTCGTCGGCGCCACGGTCAGCGGCCTCGCCGACCCGGACGGGGGGCGGCAGGTCGACCTGTTCGCGGCCGCGGAGGACGAGCGGCGACGACGACTCGACGCCGCCACCGACGCGATCCGCTCCCGCTTCGGGACGACCGCGATCGGCCGCGGCGAGCGGCCGGTGGAGCGGGCCCGCGACGCCGCCGACAGCGAGCGGATGCGGCGCGAGCACGCCGATCGCCCGGCCGGCGAGCCGGGGCCGTCCGAGTCCCGGTGAAGGATCGTGGGGGGGCCCGGGTGCGTGCCGCCGCGTGCGGCCGCGTGCGGCCGCGGCCACGCGGCCCCCGGCGCGGCGACCGGGCCGCTGTCTCCGCCGCCGCTGTCTCCGCCGCCGCCGTCGCCGGCCCCGACGCGTCCGCCAGTCGCGGGCGGCTGCCGCCGCCGTCGCCGCCGTCGCCGTCGGCGCCCCGCGGGTCCGTCAGTCGCGGGCGGCCGCCGCCGCCTCCTCGGCTGCCTCGCCCGGCGCACGCCCGGCGGCGAGGTCGTCCTCCACCGCGAAGCAGGCCACCTGCTCGGTGCGGCCGTCCGCCTCGAGCGGAACCAGCGGCGGCATCGACTCGCGGCAGCGGTCGTGCACCCGCGGGCAGCGGGTCTGGAACGGGCAGCCGGTGGGCGGCTTGAAGGGGCTCGGGACGTCACCCTGCAGCACCGTGAGCGGCCGCCGGTCCCGCGGGTCGTCGATCGGGTTCGCCCCGAGCAGGGCCCGCGTGTAGGGGTGCTTGGCCCGGCCGTGCAGGTCGTCGGTGGGCAGCTCCTCGACCACGTGGCCGAGGTACATCACGAGGACGCGGTCGCAGAAGTGCTCGACGACCTTGAGGTCGTGGCTGATGAACATCAGCGTGAGCCCGAACTGCTCCTTGAGGTCCATCATCAGGTTGAGGACCTGGGCCTGGATCGACACGTCGAGGGCCGAGACCGGCTCGTCGGCGATCATGAACTCGGGCTTGACCGACAGGGCCCGGGCGATGCCGATCCGCTGCCGCTGGCCGCCGGAGAACTCGTGCGGGAACTTGTCGGCCGCGTCCGGCCGCAGGCCCACGGTGCGGATCAGCTCGACGATGTAGTCGTCCATCTCCGCCGGCGGCACCACGCCGTGGAAGCGGATCGCCTCCTTGAGCAGGGCCCGGATCGTGAGCCGCGGGTTCAGCGACGAGTAGGGGTCCTGGAAGATGATCTGCATCTTGCGGCGGACGCCCATCATCTGCTGGTGCGACAGGCCGACGATCTCCTCGCCGTCGTACTTCACGCTGCCCGAGGTCGGCTCGTGCAGCCGGATGATCGCCTTGCCGAGGGTGCTCTTGCCGCAGCCGGACTCGCCGACGATGCCGACGGTCTCGCCGCGGGCGATGTCGAACGACACCCCGTTGACGGCGTGCACCTTGCCGACCACGCGGTTGAGGACGCCCCCGCGGACGGGGAAGTGCTTCACCAGGTCCCGGACCTCGAGCAGGCTCACGACGTGGCTCCCACGGTCAGGTCGGCGGGCATGTTGAGCGGGAAGTGGCACCGGCGGGCGTGCCCGTCGGGGTCGACGACGAGCTCCGGCTCCTCGTCCACGCACTTCTGCTCCTTGTAGGGACACCGCTCCTGGAAGCGGCAGCCGTCCGGCAGCTCCCAGAGGCTCGGCACGATGCCGGGGATCGTGGGCAGCCGCGCCCCGTGCTCCTTGGCCCCGCGCTTCGGGATCGACTCGAGCAAGGCCTGGGTGTACGGGTGCCGCGGGCGGTGGAAGATCTCCATCACGTCGCCGGACTCGATCACGCGGCCGGCGTACATGACCTGCACCCGGTCGCACACCTGGGCCACCACGCCGAGATCGTGGGTGATCAGGATGATCGCGGTGTCGAGCCGGTCCTTGAGCTGGTTCATGAGGTCCAGGATCTGGGCCTGGATCGTCACGTCGAGGGCGGTGGTCGGCTCGTCGGCGATCAGGATGTCGGGCTCGCAGCACAGGGCGATCGCGATCATCACCCGCTGCCGCATGCCGCCCGAGAGCTGGTGGGGATACTCGTCGATCCGTTGCTCGGGGTTGGGGATCTCGACGAGCTTGAGCATCTCGATCGCCCGCTGCCGCCGCTCGCGGCGGCCGAGGCGGGTGTGGTACCGCAGGGCCTCCTCGAGCTGCCAGCCGACCGTGAACACGGGGTTCAGGCTCGTCATCGGCTCCTGGAAGATCATCGCGATGCCGTTGCCGCGGACCTGCCGCATCTCCCGCTCGCCCGCCTTCAGGAGGTTGCGGCCGCGGTAGAGGATCTCGCTCTCCTTGCCGTAGCGAGTGACGTGCTCGGGCAGCAGCCGCATGATCGACTTGCTGGTGACGGTCTTGCCGCAGCCGGACTCGCCGACGATGCCGAGGGTCTCGCCCGGGCTGACCTCGAACGAGACGTCGTCCACCGCGGTCACGAGGCCGCGGTCGGTGCGGAAGCTCGTCGTGAGGCTCCGGACCTTCAGGATCGGCTCGGTCGTCCGCGGCGGCCGCGAGTGGCCGGATCCCGAGATGGCGCCGGCGGGGGCCGACGACTCGGCGTGCGCCGCCGACTCGGCGGGCTCGGGCGACGGGGGCGTGGGGGCGGGGGCGTCGCTCATGGCGGCTCAGCTCACGTGCTTGGGGTCGAACGCGTCCTGCAGCGCGTCCGAGACGACGTTGAACGCGAGGACGAGGCCGAACATGAGGGCGCTGGCCGTCACGACCTCCCAGAAGAAGTAGACGCTGATGTCGTCCTTGGCCTGGCTGATCATCACGCCCCAGCTCGGCTGGCCCTTCACGCCGAGGCCGAGGAACGACAGGATCACCTCGCTCTTGATCGCGCCGATGAAGAGGAGGCTGAGATTGATGAACATCAGGTGGGCGGTGTTCGGCACCACGTGCTTGAAGAGGATGTACAGGCGGCCGAAGCCGATCGACGTCGCGGCCTGCACGTACTCGAGGCTCTTGATCTTCATCACCTCGCCGCGGATCACGCGGCAGGTGGAGACCCAGAACGTCAGGCACATCGCGCAGTAGACCGGCACGAGGGCGAGGCCCGGGTGCTCGGCCGGATTGTCGAAGAGCGGATGCCCGAAGAACATGTAGACGAGCACGCCGAGCAGCACGAGCGTCGGGATCGAGCTCAGGACGCTCACCAGGTACATCACGAAGTAGTCGACCCAGCCGCCGAAGAAGCCGGCCGACGCGCCGAGCACGGTGCCGATCAGCACCGAGATGATGGCCACCACCAGCCCGACCTGGAACGCGATCCGGACGCTGAACAGCGCCTTCATCGCGATCGACCGGCCCTGGGCGTCCGAGCCGAGGAAGGTCCGCACTCCGTACCACAGGCCATCGAGGCCGCTCGGCATCGGCTGGAACTCGAGGATCGCCGCCTTGACGTCCTCCACCGCCGCGATCCCGGCCTCGTCGGCCGCGGGCAGGCGGGCGCTGATCGTGGCCCGCTCGTCGAGGAGCTCGGCCCGGCGGGCGGCCTTGCGCTCGGGATCCAAGTCCCGGCGCTCCAGCCGCTGCAGGGCCAGGTCGATGTCGAGCTGCTCGTCGAGGACCTCGTCCCGCACGTCGAGGGCGGCGTCCACCTCCACCATCCGGGCCTCGGCCGCCTCGAAGAGCCGGACCATCTCCTCGAGCGGCACGTCGGCCACCGTCCGCTCGGCGAGCGCGAGCTCGGACATCAGCCGCTCGTACGCGTCGGGGTCGGCCAGGGCGCGGTCCACCCGCTGCCGAGTCCGCTCGAGGTACCAGCGGGCGTCGGTGGCCCGGTCGGTGAAGCCCTGCGGCTCGAGGAAGCCCGGCGTCTGGTCGGGCAGCACGCGGACCTGCGTGTCCTCGCGGTCGATGACCCCGAGGAAGCCGAGGAGGGCCACCACGAGGTACAGCCCGATGATGCCGAGGCTCGCCATCGCGAGCCGGTTGGCGGTGAACTTGCGCCAGCTGCGGCTGGCCAGGAGTCGCCGGATCGCACCCATCAGGAGAGCCTCACTCTCGGATCGACGATCGCGTAGAGCACGTCGGTCAGGATCACGCTGGCGATGAAGATCAGCGCGAAGACGGCGACGAACGCCTGGATCAGCGGGAAGTCCTTGTTGATGATCGCGGTGATGATCTCGCGGCCCATGCCCGGGATGCCGAAGTACATCTCGAGCAGGATGGATCCGATCACCACGAACGGCAGCGTGCTCATGACCCGCGTGATCACCGGGATCAGGGCGTTCTTGAGCATGTGCACGAACATGATCTTGGGCTTGGTCGCGCCCTTGGCGGTCGCGGTCGTGATGTAGTCGCGGCCGGTCTCCTCGACCATGACCGCGCGGTAGAACCGCGTGTCGTAGCCCATCGAGACGATCACGCTGATCATCACCGGGAGCAGGCAGTACTCGATCCAGCGCCCGGGCCGCAGGCCGCCGTCGTCACCGAAGGCGATCCACGGCTCGTAGCCCTGCACCGCGAAGGGGGCGATCGCGAAGCCGGCCTCCCGCGGGATGGCGGCGAAGAAGAACTGGCCGAAGATGATGTAGACCAGGAACGAGATGCTCATGCCGAGCACGGCCGCGATCATCAGCACCCGGTCGGGGGCCCGGCCGCGGAAGTACGCCGCGATCAGGGCGATGAAGACGCCGATCACCGTCGACAGGAGCAGGGCGGGGATCGTGATCGACAGGCTCGGGACCACCGAACGCGACAGGATCTCGCCGACGGAGGTGCCCTTCTGGTTCCAGGAGTCGCCCTGGAAGTTGAGGGTCACCGCCTCGCCGACGTAGCGGGCGAACTGGATCGGCATCGGGGCGTCGAGCCCCATGTCCTTCTTCAGCTGCTCGTACTGCTCGGGGCCGGCGTCCTGGCCGAGGTACTGGTACACGGGATCCTGCACCCGCAGGGCGAGGAAGACGAGCAGCAGCGCCCCGAAGTAGACGGGGATGTTCGTCAGGATCCGACGGAGGATGAAGGCCCACACGGATCAGGACTCCGGCCGGTCGGCGAGGGGACGGGGAAGGGGTCGCCGGGACGCCGGCCGGATCACTCCGGGCGCTCCGGGTGGTCCATGTCCACGTCGAGGTACTTGAAGAAGTTGTAGAAGCTCTCGGTGGCCTTGTAGTTCATCAGCCACGGGTGGATCAGGTACTGCCGCACGCGGGCCTGGGAGCCGACGAACACGCAGTACTCGTTGACGATCTCCTGCATGCGGCGGTAGACGGCGTCCCGCTCCGGTCCGGGGGGCATCGTCTTGATGCGCAGGTAGAGCTCGTCGTACTCGTCGTTGCTGAAGTTGAACGCGTTGGGGCCGGGGGCCTGGTTCGGGCCGTAGAAGAGCTGGAGGTTGTACTCCGCGTCCGGGTAGGCCATGCCCCAGGCGAGGCTGAACATCGGGGCCTTGGAGTCGTCGAGGGCCTGCGTCAGGGCCGCGAAGTCGACGTACCGCGGATTCATCTGGATGCCGACCCGCGCGAGGTTGCGCTGCCACATCTCGACGTTGGCCTCGCTCTCGGTGCCGCGGCTCGTGTACATGTCGATCGGCGGCAGGTCGGTGACCAGCCCGTCCTCGACCGTGTAGCCGGCCTCGACCAGCAGCTCGCGGGCGCGCTCGAAGTCCGGGCCGCGGTTCGGCGGATCGAAGGTGCCCGCGGGCAGGTGGCCCGGGACGCCGGGCGGCACGCAGCCGTCGTAGATGACGGGCAGGCCGTTGTAGCGACTCTCGTTGATCTCCTGCAGGTTCATCGTGAGGGCGATGGCGCGGCGGAGGGCGATCTTCTCGCGGGAGTAGCCGCCGACGAGCGGGTCCTCCATGTTGAAGCCGCGGTAGATGAAGTCGGCCAGCGGGATCGGCTGGTAGTCGATCTCGCGGAGCCGCCAGTCGCGGCTCAGCTGACCGGTGCGCACGTCGAAGGCCTCCTCGAAGGCGGCCTGCGGCACGGTCACGAAGTCCATCTTGCCCGCCTTGAACTCGAGCCACATCGGGTTCGACTCGACGAAGAAGTGGATCTCGAGGCGGTCGGCGATCGGCAGGCGGGTGCCCGCCGCGTCGAGCAGGCCCGCGTCGGCATCGCCCTCGGCGCCCTCGGACGGATAGACGACCTCGCGGTACTCGGGGTTGCGCTCCCACACGATGCGGGAGCCGGCGATCCACTCGACGAACTTGAACGGACCGGTGCCGACCATCCGCGAGTTCATGCGGTCGCCGTAGTACTCGACCGCCTCGCGGGGCACGATCGCCATCTGGAACGTGGCGATCTTGAAGAGGAACTGGCGGTTGGCCTCGGGCAGGAGGATCTCGAAGGTGCGGTCGTCGATCTTGACCATGCCCTCGACCGGGGCGTCGTAGTCGAAGTCCTCGCCCGCGGCGACCCGCTCGCCCTGCTCGTCCTTGTACTCGTTGAAGCCGACGATCATGTTGTCGACCCGGGGCCAGTTCTGCAGCGCGTACGCCGGGTCGGCGAGCCGCTTCCACGAGTAGAAGACGTCGTCGGTGACCAGCCGGCGGCCCTCGCCGCCCTCGAAGCACGGGTCGTCGTGGAAGTAGACGTCGTCGCGGAGCGTGAAGCGGTACCGGGTGCCGCCGTCGAGCTCCACCGGCATCGACTCGAGCAGGAGGGGCTCGAGCTCGAGCGGGCGCTTCAGGTACGAGTACTGCAGCAGCGTCTCGTAGGACTGGACGACGGCCCGGTTGTCGTAGGTCGAGCTGCCGCGGACCGGATCGAGGGACCGGGGACCCGAGGTGGTGATCGGGGTGCGGATGACCTTGAGCGGGCCGTCGCTGCGCCGGTCTGCGTCGTCGCCGGCGGAGGTGGTGGTCGCGGTCGCGTCGTCGCCGCCGCCGCCGCCGTCCCCGCCGCCACCACCGCCGCACGCGGTCAGGGCGGCCGCGATCAGCAGGCTGCCGGCCCCGGCGAGCACGCGCCGGACCCGGCGGCGACCCTGCCGCGCGCCGGGGGCGACGCGGGACGCCGCGGACGCGGGCGAGGGAGAGGGAATGGGCGAGGCGATCGCGGTCCGATGCTCGAGGGTGGTCACGTGGCCTCCCGCCCCGCATGGGGCGTCGCGTGGGGGGTGCCGCGGAGGCCGGTCGTGGCCATCGCCGCGGCGCGATCGGCGCGCACGCGCGCCAGGGGCGCCGGCCCCGGATGTGCGGGGGCCGGTCGGGAACGGCCCCGCAGTCTAGACGTCGGCGATGGGGGGCACAACCGTCCGTGAACCGGGGACTCGCGCGAATCGTCCGGCCGCCTCCCCACGCCGTGGGCGGGCGCGGGTGGGGGGCCGTCGCGGGGCGGACCCGTGGCGCCGGCCGGACGTTCCGCCGCCGGGCCGGGACGCGCCGCGCGGCTCAGCGGTTCGACGGATGGTCGGGGTGGTCCATGTCCACGTCGAGGTACTTGTAGATGGTGTAGAAGCCCTCGATCGCCTTGAAGTTCCGCAGCCACGGGTGGGCGAGGTAGGGCCGGACCCGTGCCTGCGAGCCGATGAACACGCAGTGGTCGTTGACGATCTCCTGCATGCGGCGGAGGACCGCGGTGCGCTCGGGGCCCGGCTCCATCAGGACCATCTCCTCGTAGAGCCGGTCGTACGCGTCGTTCCGGAAGTTGAAGGCGTTGAAGCCGGGGGCCGCGTTGGGGCCGTAGAAGATCCGCATCAGCGCCTCGGGGTGCGGGTAGTAGACGCCCCAGGCGAGGCCGAACATCTGGGCCTTCGAGTCGTCGAGGGCCTGCGTCAGGTTGGCGAAGTCGACGTAGCGCGGGTTGATCCGGATGCCCACCTGCGTGAAGACCCGCTCCCACATCTCGAAGACCTGCTCGTTGGCGGCCCCGCGGTTGGTCCAGAAGTCCAGGGGCGGCAGGTCGGTGACCTCGCCGTCGACCACCGTGTAGCCGGCCTCGACGAGCAGCTCGCGGGCCCGCTCGAGATCGACGCCGCGGTGGGGCGGGTCGAGGGTCCCGGCGGGCAGGTGGCCGTCGAGCATCGGCGGCAGGAAGCCGTCGTAGATCAGCGGCAGGTCGTTGTAGCGGCTGTCGTTGATCTCCTCGAGCGGCATCGTCAGGGCGATGGCCCGCCGCAGCGCGACGTCCTCGGGCTCGGTGCCGCCGATCACCGGGTCGTCGAGATTGAAGCCGCGATAGATGAAGTCGCCGAGCTGGATGAGCTGGGCGTCGACGCCGCGCCGCTGCCAGTCGCGGCCGAGCCGGCCGGTGCGTTCGTCGAAGGCCTCCGAGTAGGCGGACTGCGGCACGGTCGTGAAGTCGAGGTTGCCCGAGATGAACTCGAGCCACTGCGGATTGGTCTCGACGAAGCAGTGGATCTCGAGCCGGTCGACGAACGGGATCCGCTCGCCCGCGGCGTCGAGCAGCCCGCGGTCGGCATCGCCCGGCTCGCCCTCGCTCGGATAGAACGCGGGGCGGTACTCGGGGTTGCGCTCCCACACGATGCGCGAGCCCGGCAGCCACTCGACGAAGCGGAAGGGGCCGGTGCCGACCTGATGGGAGTTGATCCGGTCGCCGTAGTGCTCGACCGCCTCCCGGGGCACGATCGACATCTGGAACATCGAGATCTTCTTGAGGAAGACCCGGTTGGGGTGCGTGAGGACGACCTCGAAGCGGCGGTCGTCGAGCTTGACGAGCCCCTCCACCGGGGCGTCGTAGTCGAACGGCAGGCCGGAGGCGACGCGATCGGCCTGCTCGTCCCGGTAGTCGTCGAACCCGACGATCAGACCCGAGAGGATCGGCCAGTTGCGGTAGCCGTTGGCGGGGTCCGCGTGCCGCTTCCACGAGTAGAAGACGTCGTCGACGACGAGGCGGCGTCCCTCGCCGTCCGGGAAGCAGGGATCGTCGTGGAACGTGACGTCGTCGCGGAGCGTGAAGCGGTAGCGCAGGCCTCCGTCGAGCTCCTCGGGCATCGACGCGAGCAGCAGCGGCTCGAGCTCGATCGGCCGCTTCAGGTACGAGTACTGCATGAGCGTCTCGTAGGCCTGCACGACGCCGCGGTTGTCGAGGGTCGAGCTGCCGGCCACCGGGTCGAGCGAGCGGGGACCGGTGGTCGGGATCGGGACCCGGAGGACCTTGAGCGGTCCGTCGGCGGCCGCGCCCGCGCCGCGCTGCCTCGCATTCGGACTCGGGCCGGGGTTCGCGCTCGCGGACGCGGCGTCCCCGGCGCCGGTGGCCGCGGAGTCCTCGCCGCCGCCTCCGCCCTCGCCGCCGCCGCACGCGGCGAGCAGGGCGGCGAGCGCGAGGGCGCCGGCGGCGGCGAGTCCGCGCCCGGCGGGCACCGGACGAACGGCGGGGATGGTCGAGTGCGACATGCTCACGGAGCTCCGGCGCGGGGACGGACGGCGGGGCGGGGGGCGGGGCGTGTCCGCCACCGACTCGCGGCGAGTGTAGGGGCCGGACGGCCGCGTCGACGCGGGAGGGCGGGCCGCGGGCGGCGAGCCGTCCGCCGCCGTCCCCGGGGGTCGCGGCCGCGGTGGGCACGCCGGGCTCCGCGTAGGATCGGCGGCGGCCGGATCCCGGGCGACGCTCCCCGGCCGCATCCGCCGCGGGGAGCCGCTCCATGCCCGACACGCTGACGCTCGGCGTCGTCCTCACGCTGCTGCTCGACTCGCTGATCCGCCTCGGGCTGGTGGCGCGGATCGTGATGCGGCGGCGATCGGTGCCGGTGTCGCTCGCCTGGCTCTCGGTGCTGCTGTTCGCCCCGGTCGCGGGCGCGGTGCTCTACCTGCTCGTGGGCGAGACGCGGCTCGGGCGTCGCCGCGCCCGGCGCCACGCCCACGTCACCGACCAGCTGCGGCCGTACGAGGCCGGACTCTGGCAGCGCAAGTGGAACCTGTGGCCCACCGAGGACGGCGCGGACCGCGCTCTCACGCGGCTCGCCACCGCCGCCACCGGCCTGCCCCCGGTCTCGGGCAACCGCGTGGAGCTGCTCGTCGAGGACGCGTTCCTTCCGCGGCTGCTCGCCGACGTCGAGGCGGCCGAGCACCACGTGCACCTGCTCACGTTCATCTGGATGACGGGCGGGGTGGGCGACCGCGTGGCGGACGCGGTGATCGCGGCCCGCGGGCGGGGGGTCGCCTGCCGGGTGCTGGTGGACGCGGTGGGCAGCCGGTCGTTCCTGCGATCGCCGACGTGCCGGCGCATGCGGCGGGCGGGCGTCGAGGTCGTGGCGGCCCTCCCCGCGAGCCTCCTTCGCCTGCCGTTCGCCCGCCTCGACCTCCGCAACCATCGCAAGCTCGCGGTGATCGACGGTCGCGTCGCCCACGCCGGCAGCCACAACCTCACCGACGAGACGTTCCGCGTGGCCCGCCGGCCCGAGGTCGGGCCGTGGCTCGACGCGAGCGTGCGGATCGAGGGACCGGCGGCCCAGGCGGCCCAGCTCGTCTTCGTGCAGGACTGGCTGCTCGACTGCGAGGACCCTCCCGCGATCGACGACGCCCTCATCCCCGATCCCGATCCGGCCGACGCGCCGGGCACGGCGGTGCAGCTCATCCCCTCCGGCCCGGGAGCGGTGCCGGCCGCGATCCACGACATGCTGCTCGCCGCGATCTGGTCGGCCCGCCGCGAGCTCATCCTCACCACCCCGTACTTCGTGCCCGACGAGGGCACGCGGTCGGCCCTGCGGGCGGCGGCCCTCCGGGGCATCGACGTCACGCTCGTCGTCCCGGAGCGGGTCGACGGCCTGCTCGTGGGGCTCGCCGGTGCCGCCCAGCTCGAGGAGCTGCTCGACGCCGGGGTGCGGGTCGTCCGCCACCGCCGCGGCCTGCTGCACGCCAAGACGCTGACCGTGGACCGGCAGCTCGCGGTGGTCGGCTCGGTGAACCTCGACATGCGGAGCTTCTGGCTGAACTTCGAGCTCACCGTGCTCGTGCCCGACTCGGACTTCGCGAGCTACGTGGCGTGGATGCAGCGGCGGTACGTCGACGAGTCGGTGGTCCTCGACGCCTCGGCATGGCGGCGGCGGCCGTACCCGCGGCGCATGGTCGAGAACCTCGCGCGGCTGCTCGGGCCGCTGCTCTGACGGGCGGCCGGGGCGTGGCCGCGGCACGGGCGACGCCGGGCGACCGAGGTCCCGCGACGACCGACGACGGCGCCGCCGCCGTCGTCGTCGGACGGCCGATCAGCCCGCCACCGGCGGCGCGGACCAGATCTCGCCCGGGGCGACGCGCACCACCGACTGCGGGCCGCCCGGCGTCGTGGGTGACGCGGCGGCGCCGAGCAGCCGGTCCATCGGCTCGTCCGGCGGCTCGTCGCCGAGCTCGAACGTCGAGTGGTGCATCGGCAGCAGCCAGCGGCCGCCGAGCCGGGTGAACATGCCCCACACCTGCTCGGGCGTCGCGTGGGCGTGCTCCCACGGGTCGTACGCCCCGATCCCGAAGACGGCGAGGTCGACCTCCCGGAGTCCGTCGAACGCATCGGTCTCCGCCGTGTCCCCCGCGAGGAGGACGCGGCGCCGCGACGACTCCACCTCGTAGGCGTTGAAGCCGCGGCCGCGGTCCACCACGGTCCGGGCGCCCCAGTGCGCCGGCCGCATCGCCCGGATCCGCAGCCCGTCGCGCTCGATCGCCTCGTCCCAGTCCAGCTCGATCACGGCGCCGAACCCGCGCGGCACCAGGCGGCGGGTGCGGCGGGCGGTGAGCACCACCGTGCCGGGATCGGCGAGGGCCCGGAGCGTCGGTCGGTCGAGGTGGTCGAAGTGGGCGTGGGTCAGCAGCAGCAGGTCGGGACGCGGCAGCTCGTCGGGGGCGAGCGGGGCCGGCGCGAGTCGCGACTTGCCGATCACCATCGGCCCGACGCGCACCCCGATCCGCTCCGAGAGCACCGGATCGACCAGCACCAGCCGGCCGTCGATCGCCAGCAGCACGCCCGCGTGCCCGAGCCACACCGCGGCGAGCGCCTCGCGCCGCAGGGCCGCGAGGGCGTCGGCGCGTCGACCGGGATCGGCGAAGGGGCCGCGGCGGACCGCCTCGAGGCTCAGGCTCTCCGCGAGATGCCGCGGGTACCGCCGCAGCTGGGAGCGAGCCGCGCGGGCCGCGAACGCCACGCGGTCGCGGGGCGAGCGCGGTCCATCCGAGCCGGAGCCGGGGGCGGGCGGGGCGCCGGAGCCGGCGCAGGCACCCGAGCCGGTGCCGGGCGCAGCGCCGGAGCCGGCTCCCGTGCTCGTGGACCCGGAGCCGGACGCCGCGGGCACGGAGCCCGTCGCGTCGGCGTCCGCCGCGTGGGGGGAGCCGGGGTCTCCGGAGTCGGGCTGCTCGCCGTCGGCCCGCCGTGTCATGGCCTGCCTCCGCCCTCGGGGAGGGCTCCGCGTCAGCCGGTCGCGAGGCTCGCCTGCCGCCGCGTCGGCTTGGCCACCCGGCTGGCCTCGAGCCGTCGCCGCGCCGCCTCGGCCTCGGTGAACTCCTCGCCGAAGCGGACGAGCCGCAGGCTGTTGAAGATCACCACGAGGAAGCCCGCGATGTACAGCAGCGGGGCCGCCCAGATGGTGATGTTGCCGGTCGCCGCGAGGGCGAGGCCGATCACCGCGAGGGCGAGCGAGAAGCCGATGTTCTGGGCCACCACCGCCCGGGCCCGCCGCGCCAGGTCGAGCAGGAACGGGATGAGCCGCAGGTCGTCGTTCATGAGGGCGACGCCGGCGGAGTTGGTCGCGATGTCCGAGCCCGAGAGGCCCATCGCCACGCCCACGTCGGCCGAGGCGAGGATCGGTCCGTCGTTGATGCCGTCGCCGACCACCAGCGTCCGGTGGCCGCGGCGGACGAGGTACATCAGCTCGGCGTGCTTCTCCTCCGGCAGGCACTCGGCCTCGACCGCGTCGACGCCCACCGCCTGGCCGACCCGCTTGGCCACGCTGAGCCGGTCGCCGGTGAACATGCTGATCCGCCGCACGCCGATCCTGCGCAGCCGGTCGATGACGGCCGAGGCGCCGGTGCGCAGCTTGTCCTCGAGGCCGACGGCGCCGAGGTAACGGTCGCCCTGCATCACGTGCACGCCGGACATGCCCTCGATCTTCGACTCGACCTGCTCGATCTGCTCGCGGGCGTCCGGGTTGATCTCGACCAGCCAGCCGGCGCGACCGGCGTGGAGGCGCCCGTCCTCGCCGTCGGCGTGCACGCCGCGGCCGTGGACCTCGGTGTAGCCCTCGATCGCCCGCGGCGTGATCCGGGCCTGCGCGGCCGTCTCGAGGATCGAGCGAGCGAGCGGGTGGTTGGACGACTGCTCGGCGTCGGCCGCCGCCTGCAGCAGCGTCGCCCCCTCCACGCCGTCGGCGGGAACGAGGCGGCTCACCGCGAAGCGGCCGGTGGTGATGGTGCCGGTCTTGTCGAGCACCACGGTGTCGACCGTCGCCGCCGACTCGAGGGTCCGCGTCTGCTTGATCATGATGCCGAGGCGGGCGGCGGCGGCGAACGCGGCCACCATCGCGGTCGGGTGCGAGATCAGCAGGGCGCCGGGGCACGCGACCACGAGCACCGTGATCGCCCGCACCGCGGCCTCGTCGCGGACGAGCTCGTTGGGGCTCTTGGCGGTGAAGAACCACACGAGCCCCGCCACCATGAGGACGACGGGGACGTAGTAGCCGGCGAGCTGCTCGATGAGCTCCTGCCGCTCGGTCTTGGTCTTCTCGGCCTCGCGGATGAGGTTCTCGACCTTGCCGATCGTGGTCTCGCCCTTGACCGCGGTGACGGCGACGTCGATCTGGCCGGTGAGGTTGGTGGTGCCCGCGTAGACCTCGGTGCCGGGGGCGACCTCGACCGGCACCGCCTCGCCCGTGAGCGAGGCCTGGTTGATCGACGTGGTGCCGCTCGTCACCCGGCCGTCGACGGGCAGGTTCTCGCCCGGACGCACCCGCACGACCTGACCGGTGGCGACCTCCGCCAGCGAGACCTCGACCTCGCGACCGTCCGCCTCGACGCGGCGGGCGATGTCCGGGGTGAGCTCGACGAGATCGCGGATCGCCCGCTGCGCGCCCCAGGCGGTGCGCGAGAGCACGAGGTTGGCGGTCCAGAGGAAGAAGGCGAGGAAGCCGCCGGGCAGGAACAGGCCGCTGGCGATGGCCGCCGCGACCGCGAGGCTCGCGAGCGACTCGCTGGAGGGCTTGCCGCGGCTGATCTCCCGCCACGCGCCCTGCAGCAGCGGCACCGCGAGGACGATCGCTCCGATCGCGGCCGGGATCGTCGCGATCTGGTCGTGCTGGCCCGCGAGGTCCATCACCCAGCTCACGAGCAGCAGCATGCCGCCGAGCAGGGCGACGAACAGCCGGCGCTCGAGCTGCTCGGCGCCGCCGGGACCCGACTCGGGGGTGGGCGGGGCCTCGGCCCGGGGCAGCGACGGCGGGAGGGAGGCGGTGGCCTGGCTCATGGAGGGCTCCGGGGCTCCGGACGGATGACGCGCCCGCTCCCGCGGGGCGGAGCGGAGCGGCGGACGATCGGGGCTCGGCACGCGGCGCGGAGCCGGTGCGGGCGGCGGACGCTCGGGGGACATGACCCGCCGGGGCGGGGGGACGAACGGACGCCGGACCCGGCAGGATACGCACCGGGCAGGAGACGGGTTCTGCTCCGACCCGGCCGGCCGGGGGCCACACCGGACCATTTCCCGGGGCGACATGGCCGGGGCGGGGGCCGGGGCCGGGCGTGCGAGGCGGGGCCGGACCCCGGGGCCCCGGGCCCCCGGGGCCCCGGGGGGCGCGGCCGGCTCGTCCGTATCATCATCGCCGCTCGACGGACGCCGGACCGCGCCGCCGCCGCCACGCGATCGACGTCCGGCGCCCCGTCGTCGCGGCATGCTCCGTCCGGCCCCGTCCGGGCCGCGCTCCGCCGCCGCCCCCGGCCTCCGTCTCCCGCCCCGTTTCCCGGACCCCGCCCATGCCCGCAGCCGCCGTCGACCTCGCCCGGGGCCCCCTCGCGATCCTCGGCGACGGACAGATGGCCCTCGTCATGGCCGACGCCCTCGTCGCCCGCGGTCTCGGGGTGCGGATCTGGTGCCCGCTCGAGGGCGAGGCCGACCGGCTCGCCGCGGCCCGGGAGAGCCCGGCCCGGCTGCCGGGCTTCCGGCTGCCCGAGGCGGTCGCGGTCCACGGCGAGCTCGCGGCGGCGATGGACGGGGCCTCGGCGATCCTGAACGCCATCCCCACGCAGTTCATCCGCGGCGTGTGGGCGGACGCGGCCCGGCACCTCGACGGCCGCCCCGTGATCTGCGTCTCCAAGGGGATCGAGCAGGAGACGCTGCTGCGGCCGAGCCAGGTCCTCGAGGAGGCGGCCGGGGACGCTCCCGCGATCTGCGCCCTGTCCGGTCCGACGATCGCGGCCGAGCTCGCCCGCCGACTGCCGGCGACGATGCTCGCCGCGTCCGACGACCCCGGGCTCGCCGCCGCGGTCCAGGATGCCTTCACCGTGCCGTGGCTGCGGGTGTACACCCACGACGACGCCCTCGGCGTCGAGCTCGCGGGGGCGGCCAAGAACGTGATCGCCCTCGCCGCCGGCATCCTCGACGGGCTCGGCCTCGGCGACAACGCCAAGAGTGCGCTGCTCGCCCGCGGGCTCGCCGAGATCGCCCGTCTCGGCGTCGCGCTCGGAGCCCGCACCGAGACGTTCTTCGGCATCGCGGGCGTGGGCGACCTCGCCACGACGTGCTTCTCGCCCAGCGGCCGCAATCGCACCTGCGGCCAGCGGATCGGCGAGGGGGAGCCCCTCGCGACGATCATCGAGAGCACGGTGTCGGTGGTGGAGGGCGTGCCCACCACGCGGGCGATCGCCGCCCTCGCGGCGCGGGCCGGCGTCGACATGCCGATCACCCGGGCGGTGCACGCGGTGCTGTTCGAGGGGACCGCCCCGGAGGCGGCCCTGCGCGAGCTCATGAGCCGCGAGCCGAAGGCCGAGCGGATCGCCTGACCGGCGGCGACGGGGCGGGGCAGCGAGGCGGCGAGGCGTCCGCGACGCGGCGCGGCGACGGGGCCGCGCGATCCGCGCCGCTCACCACCGCGGGCTCACTCCTCGTTGAAACGCGAGTCCACCAGCGCGATCAGCGCCGTCAAGGCGTCCTCCGCGTCGTCGCCGATCACCTGGATCTCGATCTCGGTGTCCTTGGTCGCGGCCAGGACCATCATCTGCATGATCGACTTGCCGTCCACGGACTCCTGGGAGTCGGTGCGACGAACGCGGACCTCCGACGCGAAGCCCGACGCCTCCTCGACGAACATCATCGCCGGCCGGGCGTGCAGGCCCAGCCGGTTCTGGATCGTGACGCAGGCGGTGGCCGTGGTGGACACGGGAGATCCTCGACGCGGGAGGGCGGCACGGAGGGACGCGGTGCGCGGCGCGAGGCCGCGGCGAGCTGACGGGCGGCGGGCGATTCCTGCGCCGGATGGTCGCACGGGCGCCGAGCGGATGGCCTCGAGCTCCGGGGGCGGCTCAGCGGGCCGCGGCCCGCGCGTCGGCCTCCTCGAGGAGGGTCACGACATCGCTCTTCTCGCGGGCCTGCCGGAGGAACCGACGGAAGGTCTCCTGGCTCAGATTGCCGAAGATGACCTCCATCGCGTCGAGGTGGTCCTCGGGCCGGTCGGCGGGCGAGAGCAGCAGGAAGATCGAGTAGACCGGCTGCTTGTCGAGGGCGTTGAACTCCACGCCGGTCTCGCTCGTGGCCACCGCCACGACCATGCGGGAGATCGCCGCGTGCTTCACGTGCGGCACCGCGACGCCGTGGCCGAAGCCGGTGGAGCCGCGGTTCTCGCGCTTGATGATCTCGGCGAGGAACTCGTCGCGCAGGTCGGGGCTGACCTCGCCCGCGGCCACGAGGGCGTCCACGATCTCCTCGATCGCCTCGTCCCGGCGGCCGGCCTTCAGGCCGGTGATGATCGCGTCCTCGTTGACGATGTCCTGAAGCTTCATGAGGGCTGCTTTCCACTGCTCGAGGCGTGTCGCTTGTCGTCCCGGAGCTTGGACTTGTGGTCCTTCAGCTGGCGAGTCGAGGTATCGACGACGAGGTCGATCGCCGCGTACAGGTCGGCGTGCTCCTGCGTGGCGACGAAGGGATCGTGGTGCTCGACCTCGACGATGCATTCGACGCGGTGGCCGATCTTGATCGGCTCGACCACGAGCTCGATCCGCTGCACGCGGTCGAAGTATCGCGGAAGCTTGGACAGCTTGCGCTCCGCGTACTGCTCGATGGTCGGGGTGAGCTCGGTGTGACGGGCGGTGATCTCGATCTGCATGACGGAAGCGTGCTCCGGGTCCGCGACCGCACGGGTCGCGGAACGGTCAGGAGGTTCGGGCGTCGCGAGCCGGACCGGTCAGCGGGCTGCCGGCCCCGCTCGGGCTGCCGGCTCCGCTCGGGCCACCGGACACCCCGGACGTCCCCGGCGTCCCGGAGCCCCCGGCTGCTCCGGTCGCGGTCGCCGGAGCGGGCAGGGTACCGGGCCGGTCCGCGTCCGGCTCCTCGTCCGCCGCGGCCCCGTGGCCGGGATCGGGCGCCGCGGGATTCGGGCCCAGGCGCGGCGGGTCGCCGCCGTGCACGCGGGCCGCGGCGGCGGCCGCCTCGCCCCCGGGGGCGAGCGGCTGGGCCGCCCGCAGGTGCTCGGGCACCAGCACGCCGCCGGAGACGGCGAAGCGCAGGGCCTCGTCGACGGTCAGGGCGAGGTCGAGCACGTCGCCCTTGGGCACCGTGATCGTGTACCCCGTGAACGGGGTGGGCGAGGACGGGATGAACACCGTCACCGCCTCGCCGCCGGTGAGCGACTGGATGGCCGCGAGCGAGTCCCCGGTGAGGAAGCCCACGGACCAGATGCCCTTGCGGGGATACTGCACCGCGACCACGCGGTTGAACTTGATCGGCTGCTCGTCGCCGAACAGGAAGTCGACGACCTGCTTCACCGACGGATAGACCTGCTTGAAGACGGGCAGGGAGGTGATGACCCCCTCGATCCGCTTGTACAGCCGGCGTCCGAGGTAGCCGCCGAGCAGCCGGCCCGCGGTGTACACGGCGATGATCGCGGCGAGGATGCCGACGAGGTCCATGTACCAGCGGTCGTCCCACCACTGGCGGACGCTCGCGCGGCGCAGCTGCTCGCGGATCAGGACCCGCTGCCGCAGGAGATCGTCCTGCAGGCGCGGCCGGGCGGCCATCACGCGGGCGGCCTCGGCGGCCGCGTCGTCGGTGATCGTGGGCGAGGCGTTGCGTCCCCCGAGGATCGCGAGCATCACCGGGCGCGACTGTACGTCGCCCGCCGCCTCCACGTCGAGCTCGCCCCGCTGGATGCGGTTCCAGAGCTCGCTGCGGATGGCGTCGGAGCTCGGGTCGAACTGCTGCCGCAGCGGATCCCAGTGATCGGCGCCCTTGACGAGCAGCAGCCGCACGCCCCGGTTGATGGGCTGGGCGACCGAGCCGTCGACGAACTGGTAGGCCTTGACGACGATCCACAGCGTCAGGACCGACGGCAGCAGGACCACGAGTCCCCGCAGGAAGAACCGCTTGAAGTCGCCGGTGAAGGTGCGTGGGGCGTGGTCCGTCATGCCTGATCGTCCGCGGCGACGTCGCGCCGGGGGCGGGCCGTCCCGCATCGTGAAAGTGTACGGGTGGCGACCGGGGCCGTCCAACGCACGGCGGCGGGGGCGGGGTGGAGTCGGCGGCGCATCATCGACCCCGCCCGCGGCGGCGGGCGGGCCCGGGGTCGAAGGTGCCGAGCACGAAGTCGAGCTCGATCCGCTCGGAGCCGCGGCGGCGCACCGTCAGCCGCACGGTCTCGCCGGGGCGATGGCGGGCGACGAGCCGGTCGAGCTCGGCCGCGGTGGGGCTCACCGCGCCGTTCACCTCGAGGACGACGTCGCCGGGACGCAGTCCGGCTCGACGCGCAGGCCCCCGCGGGACGACGCGCAGCACCTGCACGCCGTCGGGCGGGTCCTCGTCGACTCGCTGCAGCCCGAGCCACGGCCCGCCGGGCTCGATCGCGACCGTCGGCACCGGCCGCGCCCGGAGCCAGTCGCGGAACGCCTCGTCGAGGGCCTCGCGCTCGAGTCCGAGCGCCGCCGCCATCGCGTCGAGCCCGGCGCCGGGCGACGGGGCGTCGCCGAGCCGCCGGTACCAGTCGGCGAGGGCGCCGCGCTCGGCGAGCCATCGCATCACGGCCCGTGCGACCGCGTAGTGCCGCCGGGCCGAGCGCATGAACGAGCGGCCGTCGAGGGCGGCGAGCTCCGCCAGCCCGTCGAGGGCGTTCGCGTCGGCGAGGCGGCGCGGGATCCCGTCGCGGTCGCTCGGCTCGAAGCGGCCGCCCGCGTCGTCGGTGCGGGCCCACGTCTCGAAGAGCGTGGCGAGGCCCTCCTGGATCCAGAAGGGATGCGCCGCCCGCATGCCCATCCGCTCCATGTGGCCGAAGTGCAGGGCGTGGATCAGCTCGTGCCGCAGGCTCACGCCGATCTCGCGGACCGCGAGGATCCGGTCGATGTGCACGTAGCGGCCGGCGACGCGGGCCTCGCCCGCGACGAGATCCCGGGCGAGTCGACCTTCGGCGACCACGACCAGCACCGGATCGGCGGGCGGGGCGCCGAAGAGCAGCGGCAGGGCCGCATCGACGACCGACGCGATCTCCGCCCGGACACGCTCGCGCGAGGCCGGCGTGAGGGCGGAGGCGAGCACGAGGCGCCGTTCGGCGTCGAGCTGCCAGGTGAGCTCGTCCCCGGGCACCAGCTCCCGCCACCGGGGCAGGCGTGCGCGGAGGCGCGGCCCGAGGTCGCCGCCCGCCGCGTCGGCGGAGGCGAGGACGTCGGCGAGGCCGGGGGCGTCGAGGTCGATCGCGGCCGGAGCGGAGGGGAGGGCTGGGGAGCGGGTCGGGGCCGCGGTCGGGGCCGGGGTCGGGACCGGGGCGGCGGTGCGCGGGCCGGTGGCGGGTTCCGCCGGAGCCGGGACGGCGAGCCACGCGAGGGTGGCGGCGGCGATCGCGGCGGCGGCCCCGCGCTGCCCCACACCGCGTCGCCGCGTGCGGGGACGGCGGCGGCCGGTGGCGGCGGGAGCGGTCGGCCGGCGGCCCGTGCCGGGCCGGGGCGCCTGCGACCCGGGCGCGGCCGGATCGCGGACGGGCGAGGCGAGGCGGATTCCGGGCGGGGGGGGCGGCACGGACGTAGGGTACCCACCGTGATGGAGACGTCCTGCACCTTCGGCTTCGAGGACCTGTTCTGGGCCGCCCACGGACGAGCGTGGACGGCACTGGAGCGCCGCGCCCTCGAGGAGGCCGACCAGCACCGGCGCAACGCGCTGGTCCGGGGCTGGGCCCGCGCCGCGGGCGACGTCCGCGTCGAGGATCGCCCCGGCACCGACGGGGACGTCTACGCGGCCTTCGTCTTCGAGCGGCCGGACTGGTGGTCGCGGCTCGCGTGGCGGCCGCCGATGCGGGGCGACGTCGCGCTGGAGGCCTTCGGGGGCGAGGCGAACGGAGCGGCCGGCACCGGCGGCACGGCCGGAGGGCCCGCACCGATCGACCCCGCCGCGGGCCCGGTGGTCGCGGTGGTCGCCCGCGCCGGCGGGCCGCTCGTCCCGGGCAAGGCGGCGGCAGCGACGCACGGGCGCGACCCGCGCGACGCGATCGTGCGCCTGCGGGCGGCGATCCGCGGGCACGAGCCGGCGACGGTGCACGTGGCGGTGACCGATGCCGCCGCAGGCGATCTCGCGGGCTGGCTCGCGACCTACCTGCGGTGTCCGGTGGTCTGACGCGGCCGCGCCGTCGAGCGAGGCATGCACGGGGCTCGCGCCCGGCGCCCGATGCCGCCACGTGCACGACCGCCGGCTCAGCCGCGGGGGCTCGGCGCCTCGTCGCGCCAGATCGCGCGGCCGCGCTCCATCCGGACCCGCCCCGCGAGCACGGCCGCGATCGCCTCGGGGTACGCGACGCACTCCTCCGCGAAGACGCGGGCGGCGAGGGTCGCGACGTCGTCGCCCGGCTCGACCGGGCACCGCCGCTGCAGGATCGTCGGCCCGTGGTCGTACTCCTCGTCGACGAAGTGGACCGTGCAGCCCGTCTCGGCGTCGCCCGCCGCGAGCACCGCCGCGTGCACCCGGTCGCCGTACATGCCGCGGCCGCCGTGGGCCGGCAGCAGCGACGGGTGGATGTTCACGACGCGGCCGCGAAGCCACGCCGGGATGCGGAGCCAGCGGAGGTAGCCGCACAGGCACACGAGGTCCACGTCCGCGGACGCGAGGGCGGCGTCGATCGCGTCGTGGTCGTCGCGCTCCGGACACGCGACGGGCAGCCCGCGGGCCTCGGCCCGGACCACCCCGGCGGCGTCGGGACGCGAGGACACCACCAGCGCCACGTCCGCGTCGAGGCGGCCCGCGTCGATCGCGTCGGCGAGGTTGAGCAGCGTGCGTCCGCCGCCGCTGAGCATGGCCGCGATCCGAGGCCGCCGGCTCACGCCCCGGCTCCGGCGTCCGGCGTGCCCGCCGCCGGCGGCAGCGGGGCGGTCACGGTCGCCGGACTGCGGAACGGGATCGCCCGACCCTCGGCGTCCACCGCGACCATGGTCAGCAGGGCGTCGGTCACCCGCACCCGCTCGCCGCTCAGGTACCGTTCGGCCTCGACGAGGATCCGTACCGTGACCGACGTGGTGCCGAGGCGCTCGGGCCGCGTGAGGAAGACGACGACGTCGCCGACGAGCACCGGGGCGCGAAACTCGACGCGGTCGACGCTGACCGTCACCCACCGGTGATTGCCGTGCCGCCGGGCCTCGATGAACGCCGCCTGGTCGATGTAGGACAGCACGACGCCGCCGAAGATCGTCCCGTACTGGTTCGTGTCCCGCGGCATCATCACGACCCGCAGGGCCTGGTGCATGTCGGGCGGATCGCCGTCGCCGGCCCGGGAGCCGGCGGCGGACGCGGCGGGGGCGTCGTCGCTCATGGCGGGATGATCGGGCCGCCCCGGCCGCGGGGCAAGCGGGGCGGGCGGC
>CAYLNM010000001.1:81997-99783 GCA_964385045.1 uncultured Isosphaeraceae bacterium | reverse complement strand
GGACGAGGCGCGGGAGTCGGACGCCGACTGACGACGGCGCGTGGTCCCGGCCCCGCGATCCGGAAGTCAGCCCGCTCCGGCGGCCTGCCGACGAGCTGCCGTCTCGCGGCCCTGGACGATCCACGCCTGGACCAGCGGATCGCGCGGCGGCGGCCACAGATGCCGCGCGAGCCCCGCCGGACCGACGAGCTCCCGGGCCCGGGACCGCAGGGCATCGTGCACCGCCTGCCGCCGCGTCACCAGCTCGCCGATCCGGCGGGCGAGGACGTCGAACTCCCCGCGAAGGGCCTCGTCGCCGGCGATCATCCGCGGCCCGATCGACATCCGCCGGCGCTCGGCGCGTCGCAGCGCGTCCGTGAGCACCCGGTGCTCGGCCTCGGCCACCTCGAGCGCCGCGGCGAGGTCGCGCCGCGCCCGCTCGTCGGCCCCCTCGTCCGCGACCATCGCCGCCACCGCGTCCAGCGGGCTCGTCGGGTCGTCGTGCAGCACGCCGAAGGCCACGGCGTGGATCTCGTCGGCGATCCTCGGGCCCCACGGAGCCGGCAGCCGCGCCTCGGCCTCGACCGCGAACTCGGCGACGAAGTCGGCCAGTGCCTCCAGCGCCGGCAGCCGCACCGCGACCGTGCCGGCCCGCATCGCCCCGAGCTCGGCCTCCCGGCGGAGGAGACGTTCCATGGCGTCCGCTTCGATCGCGGCCGGGAAGCCCAGCGCCCGCCGCCGGTCGAGGAGGGCGAACGTCAGGCGGTTCGACTCCCGGCGGGACTCGCGCCAGCGAGCGAGCCGGGCGAGATGCGCCGCGTCCATCTCGTCGAGCCACGCCGCGTGCGGCCGCAGCGCCGGCGGCAGCTCGGGAATGGCCGGCGTGACCGATCACGCCTCGGGCTGGGGGCCCTCGGCCGCCGCGTCGACCACCCCGCTCGCCGTGTCCCGCACCACGCGATGCACGATGCCGATCGGGTCCACCCATCCCGGCGGGATCCGCAGGGTGGGCGTGCCCAGCTGCGCCCGCTCCCAGAGGCGGACGAAGCGAGCGAGTCGCCGGCGCTGCGGCTGGGTGAGGATCGTCTCGAGCTCCGCCCACGCCTCGGACTCGATCGCCCGGGCGCGGCCGCGCTGGCGGGCCGCGGCCCGCTCGGCCCGTCTCCATCGATCCTCCATCGACTCGTCTGGATCACGGTCGGGATCGTCGGGGGTTCCGGCGAGGATGGCCGGGACCCGGACGGCGGCCTCGGCCAGCTCGCGATCGAATCGGGCCTCCGCGTGCGCGAGCACCTCCCGGATCCGCACCAGCTGGTCGGCGCTCGCCCCGACCGAGCCCGCGAGCGCCGGCGTCATCGACTCGAGCAGGCTCATCCGGACGTCCTGGGCGTCGGCGATCGTCGTCGCGCTCGCGGCCAGGGCGATGGCGGCCGCCGTGCGTCGCAGGTCGGACACCAGGCGACCCCGGAGGCCCCGCGATCCTATCCGTCGGCCCGAGCTCACCGGCCGTCGACCGCCGCCTCGAACCGTCGTCCGTCCTCGATCCATCGGTCGATCCGCCGGTTCCTCGCCGGCGGCAGCGGGTGGTCCGCCCGCACCGCGTCGTCCACCCGGCGTTCGACCCGGATCCGCAGGGCGTCGTTCACCGTCTGGCGCCGGGCGAGCAGGTCACCGATGACGACCCGCTGCGTCCTGTTCACGGCCCGCCAGCCCGGCTCGCACGCCATCACCGTGAGTCGCCGGTGGTCCTCGGCGCCGCGCACCTGCGCGGTGAGCCGAGCGTGGGCCGCCCGGGCGTCCGCGAGGGCCGTCTCGAGCTCGAGCCGAAGGTCCTCGTCCAGCCGCGGATCCGACGCCATCGCGGCGACGGCATCCAGCGGCGAGGTCGGGTCGGCGTGCAGCTCGTCGTACGCGGCGGTCAGGATCGCCTCGGGGACCGTCTCGGACCACGGCGCGGGCAGGCGCACCCGGGCCTCGTCGATGAAGGATCGCACGAAGCTCGCCATCCGCTGCGACGCCGGCAGCACGCGGCGGCCCACCGAGCGCTGCAGGTCGTCCGACGTCTCCTCGTCGAGGGCGCCGGCGAGCGAGAGGTCCATGAACCGGAAGCGATGCTCGTTCGCCTCGCGCCGTACGGCGAGGATCGCCCGCCGCAGGTCCAGGTACCGGCGGTCCATCTCGTCGATCCACGCCCGGTGGGGCGCGAGCTCCGGCGGCAGCGTCGGCACGAGCGCGGGCCGCGACGATCGGTCGACGTCGTTCGGCGCCGCGATCCCCCGCACCAGGTCGTGCAGGCGACGGATCGGATCGACGTTCGCCGGGGGCAGCTCGGCGGTGGCCGCACCGTGCATCCCGCGGTGGAAGGCCCGGAGCCGGCGCTCGAGCCGCAGCCAGGCCTCCTCGTCGAGGAGCGCCCGCGCGCGGTCGAGGAAGCGGTGCTCGAGGACCAGCGCCGCGGCCCGCTGGGGCGCGGCCCGCCGCTCGGCCTCCCGCCACTGCCCCTCCTTCGTGTCGGGGGCGTCGTCGGCCGTGCCCCGCATGATCGCCACGACCTCGCGCGTCGCCGGGCCCAGCTCCTCCTCGAAGGCGGCGGCCCAGTCCCGCATCAGCGCGTGCAGGGCCTCGCGGTCCGCCGGCTCCGCCGGCGCGACCTCCGCCACGACGATGTCGATCAGCGGCAGCGGCACCGCGGATCGGATGTCCTGCCCGAGCGCCGGAGGCGCGGCGAGCGCCGCGAGCGCGGACGGGAGGGCGGCGAGCCGGGCGCACCACGATCGCGCCCTCCGGGTCGGGGACCTGTGCATGGCGAGGCGCTCCGGTGGCGACTCGGCGGCCCCGCGAGTCCGGGGCCGGCGGCCGGTGCGGGGACGAACGGCCGGCGGCGCGCCGGCTTGCCGCCGATCGGCGATCACGGCCGAATGCCCGGCGCCCGATCGTCCTCCGGTCGCGGGTCGGGAGGCTCCGCCCGCGCGATCAGCGCCTGCAGGCGGTGATCCGAGGCCGGGGGCCACGGGTGACGCAGCAGCGTCCGGCGGTCGACCAGGCCGCGCACCTGCCCGCGGAGCCGCTCGTTCACCGCGGCCCGCCGCGCCAGCAGCTCCGCGATCGCGACGGTCGCCGCCCGGAGGTCGGCCTCCCGGCGCGGGTCGGCGGCCATCGCCAGCCCCGCCCGCCGGCGCTCCGTCGCCCGCAGCCGTGCCGTCAGCGCCTCGTGCTCCCGCCGGGCCGTCTCGATGGCGGCGCTGATCGCGGCCCGGGTCGCCCCGTCGACGTGCGGCTCGGCGGCGATGGCGGCCGCCGCGGTGAAGGGCGCGGTGGGATCGCGGTGGAGCACGCCGTAGCCCTCGGTCCGGATCTCCTCGGCGATCGCGGGGCCGTACGGGGCCGGAAGTCGCTGCTCGGCCTCGCGGGCGAAGGCCGCGACGACCTCGGCCAGCTCGATCATCGCCGGCCGCATGAGACGGCCGTGCACGAGCGCGAGCTCGTCGGCGTCGACGCCGTCGCCCGCCCCCCACGGGTCCCGCGTCGCGAGCATCCGGTCGATCGCGGCGCCCGTCGCCTCCCGCGCGAGCCGCCGGGCGGTCCGGGCCCGCGCCACGCGCTCGAGGTACGCGAGCTCCATCTCCGCCAGCCAGCCCGCGTGCGGGCGGAGGGGCGGGGGCAGCTCGGGCACGAACGGCTCGTCCGGCCGGGATCCCGCGACCGCGGCGCCGGCCTCCGCGCGGAGGACGCGGTGCACCGCCTCGATCGGGTCCACCCCGCCGGGAGGCACGTGGACGCCCGGCGATCCCCGGTGCGTGCGCTGCCATGCCCGCATCACGCGATCGAGGCGAGGCTGCTGCGCGCCGGTCAGGATCGCCGAGACCTCGCTCCGGAACGTCTGCTCGAGCGCCAGGGCGCGAGCCCGCTGCCGAGCCGCGAGCCGTTCCGCCGCTCGGAGCCGTCCGGCGGTGGTCGAGGGCACGCCCGGCCCGTCGTCCGTGAACAGGAGCGTCGCGACGCCGTCCACGAGGCCCGACAGCTCCGAGGCGTGCGCCGCGTGCCAGGCGTCGATCAGGGCGGCGATCCGCGCCCGTTGATCGGGGCTCGCCGCGAGGGCCTCCGCGACCGCCCCGGCCATCTCGGCCGGGATCGGCGTGCGGATGTCCTGACCGCGGGCCGATGCGATGGGGGTGACGGGGGTGACGGGGGCGATGGCGATCGCGGCGGCCACCGCCCACGGCGCGACGACGAGCCGGCGCGGTCCCGTCCCCCGGCGGCCCTGCATCAGCTCACACCCACACCTGGCAGATCAGGTGCGGCTCCTTGAGCTTGCCCGTCACCGTCCCGATCGTGGTGTTGACGAACTTCACCTCGTACTGCGGGTGGGCGTCGAGCCACTCGTTGATCCGCTCGTCGAGGGCGTGGAAGCCGTCCTCGGTGAGCTTGGCGATGAAGGTGCGCACGTGGATCGCGCCGGTGCCGGTGGCGTTGGGGGTGCGATTCCACGCGTCCTCGTGCCGTCTGGTCTTCACGCCGATCGCCCGGAACTGCGGGCCGCCCGCGACCGCCTGACCGTGCTCGGGCACCGTCGTCGGAGAACGGCCGCCCGGCGGCGTCGGAGCGGGTGCCGCCGGGTCGGCCGTGGGAGCGATGGGAATGGGCTCGTCGTCCGTCACGGGCCGGGGCGGCGCCGAGTGCACCGGCTCCATCGGGACCGTCGGGTCGTCGTCCGCGGCGGCGCTGCCGGGCGCCGCGGGGGGCGGCGGGGCGGTCGACTCGTCGCCCGCGAGCCAGGCCGCCGCCTCGCCCTCGCTGATGCCGCCGCCCTCGACCACGGGCAGGCCGCCGGGATGGTCCGGTCCGCCGGGCGCGCCGCCGGGCTTCACTTCGCGGGCGGGACCGCGGAGGGCGTGGGGATCGTCGGGTCGTCCGTGCGTGGGCATGGTCGCCTCCGTGACTCGAGGCGTGGGGGCCGGGACGGCCGCACCGTACCTCGCCGCGGCGCGAGGTCGACCGAAAACCGCGCACTTTCGCCGGTCGTCACGCGAGGAGCCACGCCACCGACTCGTCGGGATGCTCCGCCGGCGGTGGCGGCGCGAGCGACGTGGTGTCCGCCGGGCTCGTCGCGGCGTCGGCCCTCGTGACGATCGTCACGATGTGCGCGCGGCCGCCTTCCCACGCGAGCTCGAGCTGCTCGCCGGCGGCGTCGTCCGCCGGCCCCGCCGCCCGCCACCGCCCGCGCGCGATCCGCCGCACCTCGCCGCGCCCGCGCGAGACCGGCCCCTCGTAGTCGAGGTACCGCGTCCGGTGGTCCGCGATCGCCCGCATGCCGAGGACGCGGGCCCGCTCGTCCCCCGCCGGCCGCTCCGCCGCCAGTGCCGTCGGCGACGCGCCGCAGCGGAACGACCGCAGCGGCCGCTCCCCCGCCGGGTCCCGCGCGAGCAGCCAGTCGACGTGGTCCGGGCGTCCCGGGCGGACGTGCTGAAGAGCGACCATCGGCCGCCAGTCCTCGCCGCGGTCGAAGTCGTCTCCGCCGTCGCCGCGGTCTCCGCGGCCGCCGCCGGACCCGTCCTCGCCGTGATGCTCCTCGTGCCCGCTCACGCCGGGATCATCCGCGCACGGGTGAGCCGGGTCCACCGCCTTCCATGGCAGTGGGCCCGGTCCCGTCTCAAGGAGAAGAAAGAAGAAGCCGGATGCTCGAGCCGACGCGGCACCGCCGGGGGCGATCGCGCCGGACCGCGGCCGGATCAGGCCGCCAGCCCGCCGATGCCCCAGTCGGGCTCGTCGTCGGCGTCGAGCGTGTTCCAGTCGTCGGCGTCCTCGGCCGGCCACGAGGGCTTGGACCGGTGATGGACGTCGATGATGCGGGCGAGGTGCTCGGCGAAGATGCCGCGGAGCGTGTCCAGCCGGCCCATCAGGCTCGGCGGGAACGGATCGGCGTCGCCGCGGAAGAGCACCACGGTGGCGAGGCACTCGCCCTCGTGGCGGCAGCTGAAGGCCGTCACGTCGCAGGTCGAGAAGTACGGATCGTCGATCCCCGAGAAGGCGCCGAACTCCTCGACGTCGGCGAAGCTCAGGATCGCCGGCTCCGCCCCGAGCCGCGGGCTCAGCTCCTCGGCCATCTGCCCGAGGATGGGCTCGATGCCGTCCCGCGGGCAGTCGTAGTTGACGTACGCCCCGAGGCTGTAGCGGCCGTCGAGGTCGGGCAGGAAGACCGCCGCGTTGGTCGGGCCGGTCTTGGTGAGCAGGTACTCGAGGGCGGTGCGGAGGGCCTCCTCGACGTCGAGCTCCATCCGCATCAGGGTGCGGAACTCGGCCGCCATCGCGACCTCGTCGAGCTGGCCGGTCAGGTCCTCGTAGGCCCGCACCATCTCGTGGCAGAGCTGGTCGACCTGCCCCGTGATCGCGTCGCGCGACTGCTCGAGCTCGTGCGAGACCGCCTGCAGCCGGCGGATCCGCTCCTCGCGCCGCTGCTCGAAGGCCGATCGCTGGAGGGCGGTCTCGACCCGTTCCACGAAGCCGTCGAGATTGCGCGGCTCGGTGACCACGTCGACGGCCCCGTGCCGAACCGCGGCCAGCGTCGAGGCGAGCGTTCCGCCCTCGCCGAAGACGATCGGCTTGCTCGCGGGCGTGTGGTCGCGAATCCACTCCACGAGCGACAGGCCGTCGCCGTCGGGGAGCTCCGGATGGACGAGCACGATCTCGTAGCGAGCGGCGCGGACGGCGGCGAGGCCGTCGTCGAGCCGGGCCACGTGCGTGCACCGATGCCCACGATCCGTCAGCCGCTCGGTGAGGCGGGCCCGGTCGTTCGACCGGCCGCCGACGACGAGGATGCGGGCCGCTCGCGAACGGGCGCGGCCGGAGCCGGACGCGTTCGACGGGTCGCGGGGGGCGGGATTGCCGGGCGGGACCATGCCCGGGGAATCGGCCGATCGGAGGGAGCACTGAAGACTCCCCGCGGTCCCGCGTTCCCGCGGCGGCCGGGCCGGATCGCAAGCGGCCCGCGGGACGCGGGTTGCGGCGCGGAGAAATCTCGGGGAGCGCGGCGGCGGCGGCGGCGGCGGCGGACCGACGTCCCGCGGCCGCGGCCGCGGCCCGGCGCGCTCACGCCGCCCGCGTGCCCTCGGCGGGCTCCCCGGACTGGCCGGGCTGGCCGGGCTGGCCGGACTGGCCGGGCTTGGCCGGGATCCGCCAGCCGGGCAGCCAGATCGCGGCGATCGCCCCCCCGCCGGCCGCGTTCACCAGGCTGATGGTGCCGCCGTGGGCCTCGATGAAGCGGTTGGCCCGCGCGAGTCCGAGGCCGGGCTGACGGCCGGCGGGCTTGTCGCTGAAGAAGGGATCGAAGGCGTGGCGCAGGGCGTGCGGACTCAGGCCCGCCCCGTCGTCGCGCACCTCCATCCGCAGCCGGTCCTCCAGCGGGTCGATCGCGATCCGCAGCTCGATGTGCCGGGAGCCGCGGGACTCGACCGCGTTGCGGACCAGCTCGCCGAGGGCGGTCGACACCAGCTCCGCGTCCAGCCACGCCGGCGGCAGCGACTCGACGAGGATCGTGTTGACGCTCGGCGTCCGGCGCTCGCCCGGGCCGTACTTCTGCACCACCCGCATCACGAGGTCGGCGAGGTCGATCCGCCGCCGCTCGGGCACGACCGGCTCGGCGAAGGACCGCAGGGCGGTGATCATGTCGCTCAGCCGCTGGGCCTGCTGGCTGATCTCGCCCGCGGCCTTGCGCAGCGACTGGTCGAGCAGCCGGGACTGCAGGAGCTGCGCCCGTCCGCTGATGACGGTCAGCGGATTGTTCATCTCGTGGGCCGCCCCCGCCGCGACCTCGCCGAGGGTGGCGAGGGTCTGGTGCCGCGAGAGCGTCTCCTGCATCTCGAGGATGGAGCGGTTGGACTCGGCGAGCTGCTCGGTGACCTGGGCCGTGAACTCGTGCTCGGCCGCGGCCCCCAGCGCCGCCTCCCACGTCCGGACGAGGCAGGTCAGCTCCGCCCGATCGCCGAGCGGCTCGTCGTCGCGGGCCACGAGCAGGATCGCGCTGCCACCGCGCTCGCACGGCAGGCCGAAGCTCACCACGTTCGGGTTCCCGGGATCCAGGTCGACCAGCGGGATGAGCCACGGCACGAGCGACGCGAGCGAGCCCTTGACCGCCTGCTCCTCCAGCAGCACGCGAAGGCCCATCGCATCGTCCGGCGGGTCCACCGAGCGGATGCTGCTCGGCCGGCCGTCCTCGCCCATCTGGACCAGATGCCATCCCTCGCCGCCGACGCCCTCGTACAGCGCCGCGACCACGGTGCCGCCGAGGATCTCCGGGCCGTCGGCGGCGATCGCCGAGAGCACGTCCATCACCGCCGCGTCCGCGCCGACCGCGGCGTGGAAGCGGCTGATCGCCCCGAGGAGCGCGGTCTGCTGGCGGGCGAGCCGCTCGCGCTGCCGCATGCCGGCGTTGGCGCGGGCGAGCGACTTGTTCGCGCGGCTGATCGAACGCAGCAGGATCGTCGGGTTGCTCGCGACGTTGAGGCCGAGCGCCTCGGCCCGGCTGGTGACCCGCTCGTGCAGCTCGGCGGTGATCGCGTCGAGCTCGTCCGCGGTCACGCCCACCGGGATCGCGAGGGTCGAGAGGTTCTCCGCCCGCGCCCACTGGCCGCCGGCGGAGATGTAGCGCGACCGCACGAGGGCGTCGGCGAGCGTGATCACGGCCACGAGGCGGCGGTTGCAGGTCGCCGGCAGGCCCTCGAAGGGCTGGCCGTTGAGCCAGATGACGTCGATCAGCGACTTCGGCAGGCCCCAGTGCTCGGCGAGCTTCTTGCCCGCGGTGTGGGTGTCGAGCCCGATGATCTGGCGGCACGCCCGGTCGAGCGAGGCCGAGTGCGTCTCGGTGATCTGGCAGACGCGGTCGAAGGACTCGGGCAGCAGCACGTGGAGGACGAGCTGGCCGAGGTCGTGAAGCAGGCCGGCGGTGAACGCCTCGCCGCCGCCGAGGTCGGCGACCTGCGTGCCCCGGATCGCCAGCTGCTCGGCCACCACCGCCACCGCGAGCGAGTGCAGCCAGAAGGCCTCGCGGTCGAAGGTCGGGTTCTGGCGCGTCCGCTCGCCGCCCGGCGAGTCCATCCCGTCGACGACGTCGAAGACCTGCACCGCGAGGACCGCGGTGCGCACCGCCTCGAAGCCGAGCAGCAGCACCGCCCGCTCGACCGTGGTGACGTCGCTCGCCCGGCCGCGCTCGTGGCAGCGGCAGAGCGCGAGCACCCGGGCCGAGAGGGCCGGGTCGGAGGCGACGAGCTCGATCACCTCCCGGGCGTCGGACTCGACGTCCGTCGTCAGCTCGAGGATGCGCACCGCCACCGCGTTGAGGGTGGGGAGCGACTCGAGCTCCGAGAGGATCAGCTCGACCCGCCGCGCGCGGGCCCGATCGGGCTCGCCGGAGAACCGGGGGGCGGTGGCCATGCGGGGGGCGTCCCGGAGGGATCCCGTCGCGCCGCCGGCCGCGCGTGCGGCGGGTCCGGCGCGGGCGGGTGGATCAGAGGTCCAGGAGCTCCTCCATGCGGCGGAGGAGCTGCTCGATGTCGAAGGGCTTCTTGACGAAGCCGTCCGCGCCGCTCTCCTCCAGCCGGTCGACGTCCTCCTGCTTCACGACGCCGGAGACGATGAGGACCTTGGTCTCCTCGAGCTCCGGGTTCTGCTTGATGGACGCGCAGACCTGCGTGCCGTTGATGTCCGGCAGCATGAAGTCCAGCAGCACCAGGTGCGGCTTGAACTGCTGCGTCCGCATGCCCGCGTCATAGCCGTTGGCGGCCGACTCGAGCTGGAACCGGTCGTCGTCGCCGAAGACGTCGGTGAGCAGCTCGATGATCTGCGGGTCGTCGTCGACGAGCAGGATGCGACGAGTCGCCGACTCGAGCAGGTCGGTCGGGATCTCGTTCGTCTTCATGAAGCGGATCAGCTCCGCCCGCGGGATGCGGCGGAACCGCGACCCGGGGACGCGGAAGCCCTGCAGGCGACCGCTGTCGAAGCACCGGATGATCGTCTGCTGCGAGACGCTGCAGATCTCGGCCGCCTCGCCGGTGGTGAACACCTGCTTGTCGGCGTACTTGCTCGCGCTGCTGCTGCGAGTGGCCATGGGTTCCCCTCCCTCGCCACGATCGCGGGTGCGGCCGTGTCCGGCCGTCCGCGGCATCCCTCCGCGCTCGCCGCCCGTCCCACTCCGGGACCGCGACGGCGGGCGCCCGCCTTGCCTTCGGTGCCCGTCCTTCCCAACTTGACACCCGGGCGCGGGCGGAACCGCCGCGGCGTCCGGGAAGCCACCCGGGGCGGGCCGGTCGTGCGGGCTGGGGAGCGACGGACGATTCGCGGCGCGGGTCCGAGAGCGCCGGGCGGCGAGGGCGGCGGTGGCGTCAGGTCGTCGCGGTGGGGCCGGGCGGCGGCACGGACGCCTCGGCGCGGGCGGTGCGGATCGCGTGTCGCAGGTCGCGGGCGAGGCGGGCGAGGCGCGGCGTCCGGATCATGGTCGCGAGCACCGCGACCATCACCGCGAGCGTCGCCACCGCGTCGACGAGCTGCACGAAGGCCGGTCCGAGGCCGGGGCCGGGGCCTGCACCGGGAGGCGGGGAGGTCACCGAGGCCGGCAGGAACGACACGGCGAACCGCACCGCGATCGCGATCGCGACGGTCCGGCCGGTGCGCCGGAACCACGCCGCCTGCTCGGTGCACCGCTCGGCCACCGGCTCCGAGGGCACGCGGACGGCGAGCCGGCGGAACCGCTCGTGCAGGGCCGCGAGGCCGAGGCCCGCCGCGACGGCGACGCCGAGGAAGAGGCCCAGGGACACCCGCTGATCGTGCGGTGCCGGCAGCGACGTCCGCGCGATGAACGCGGCGACCGCGAGGCCGACCGCGATCACGGGGCCCCACCGGGCGGTGGGCCGCGGGTCGCGAAGCTGCTCCCGGTCCACGTCCCGCGGCTCGAGGCTCGTCACCAGCCAGCCGCCGGCGACGGCGGCGAGCGCACCGAGGAGCATCCCGTAGCCGAGCGCGTCGAGGATGATCCCCGTCGCCGTCTCGAGCCACGGTGGCCGGGTGATGATCGCGGACAGCCCCAGCGACCCCACCAGGATGACCAGGAACGCGGCCGCGGATCCGACCGCGACGGACAGGCCGACGCGCAGCAGCCGCAGGCCGCGCTCCGTGCGGTCGAGCCACGCCGGGTCCGCGCGGGCGATGAGGTCGCCGTCGAGCGACTGGCGGACGGAGGTCCCGCACTCGGGGCAGTCCCCGTCCGCCGGGAGGCCGGTGAGGGCGTAGCCGCAGCGGATGCACGGCAGGTCGTCGGGCGGAATGGCGGGCATGGCCGGGGCTGGGGGCGAGGCGGCGTCCGAGGCCGGGGCCGGGGCGCGGTCCGGGGACGAGGCCGGGGACGGGTCCGGGGACGGGTCCGTGGCCGGCGGCCCGGCGGCGGCTGTGCGAGGATCGACACCTGACGGGCGGTCACTCGCTCCCGGGGACGGGTCCGTGGCCGGCGGCCCGGCGGCGGGGCTCATGAAGCCCCCTGCCGGGCGTTCCACCGCACCACCGCCTCCGGCGGGCCGGGGTAGATCGGCGCGAGGGCGAGCGGGTCGTCGCCCGCGGGGTCGGCGGCGAGGCGGCGGCGGGCGACGGCGAGGCACGCGACGGGGTCGAAGGTCGGCGGCACCACGGGGACGCCCGCGGCGGCGGCGGCGGCCACGAAGCTCGCGGGCAGGTGCTCGTCGGCGAGCACGGCGTCGAGCGACGTCCACGGCACGTCGGCGGCGTGGCCGGCGCGGGGCGCCGGGTCGGCCGCGATCGTCCAGGGCGCGGCGGCGTCCGCGGCCGGACGCTCGAGCACGGTCAGCCATGCGTGCTCGCGCTTGCTCGCAAGGACGACGAGGACGCGGCGGCTGCCGGCGTGCAGGCCCGCCGCCGCTTCCGCGACCACCAGCGCCGACGGCACGCCGACCGTCCGCAGGTCGAGCGCCCGGGCGAGCATCTTCACGGTGGCGAGGCCGATCCGCAGTCCCGAGAAGCCGCCGGGGCCGAGCGAGACCGCCACCGCGCGGAGGTCGCGCGGCCCGAGGCCCGCCCGGCGGCAGAGCGCGTCCACCGCGGGCATGAGCCGGTCGTCGTGCCGCTTGGCCGGTGCGAACCGATCCGCGAGCACGCGGCCGTCCGGCAGGCCGAGGGCCACGCCGCCCGTCCGCTGCGTGGTCTCGAGGGCGAGGAGGGGATGGGCGCCGCGGGCCGGCGGCGGGCCGGGGCGGTCCGGCGTCACGGGGCGTCGCTCCCGGGCGGTGCGGCGTCCGGCGCGGGGGTGCCGGCCGGCGTCGCGGCCGCGGTGGAACGGGACGCCGCCACCGCGCGGCGGATGGCGCTGCGCAGGGCCAGGGCGATGTCGACGACCGCGAGCGTCTTGAAGATGGCGATCACGGCGACGACCAGGGCGACGCACGTGCCGAGTCCGACCGCGACGCTCAGCAGGTCCGAGATCGTCGAGGCGAGGGGGGCCGAGATCCGTGCCCCGACCTGCGAGATGACCTGCGCGGCGACGGCGGCGCCGAAGAGGCTCGCGAAGAAGATGGTCCACTTCCGGTACCAGCGCCGGGCCTTGCCGCAGCGCTCCGCGAGCCGCGGCGCCGGGACGCGGACGGCCAGGGCGCGGAACCACGCGTGCAGTCCCGCGAGCCCGAATCCGGTCCCCGCCACGGCGAGGCCCCAGGCCAGCCGCTCGACCACGTCCGCGATCGACATCGGCACCCACGGGGAGCCCACGAACCATCCGATCATGACGAGGACGCTCGCCATCAGGCCCCAGCGAGCGACGAGCCGGGGGTCGTCCAGCGCGTGGCGCTCGGCGTCGCGCGGCTCGGTGGTGGTCACGAGCACGCCGCCCACGGCGCCGGCGGCGAGGCCGAGGAGCATGAGCACCATCAGGCCGTCGCCCGCGATCCGCAGCAGCTCCCGCGCCTCGTTCCAGGCCGGGAGCGAGGACGTGGCATCGCGAACGATCACGGTGCCGAGGGCGGCCACGCCGGCGACGATGGCCGAGATCGGACCGAACGCCAGCAGCCAGAGGCCGCGGTGGACGGTGTCGAGCCAGGCGGGATCCGCGTCGGCGATCCGGTCGTCGGACAGCGAGCGGGCGACCGGCACCCCGCACTCGGGACACGCGCCGGCCACCGGCAGGCCGGTGAGGGCGTAGCCGCAGCGGATGCAGGCCACGCCCTCGCCCACGCGGGCGTCGCCCGCGGCGGCGTCGCTCGTGGGTCCGGACGCGAACGGGGCCGGGCCGGCGATCTCGGGGGACGAATCGACCATCTGGATACAGACTACGGTCGGATCGGGCGGTCGCCCCGCGCTCGACGTCGACATTCGCGGCCCGCCGGCACGGGCCGCGCGGCCGGAGTCACTCGGCGGGGGCGAGCCGCGTGCGGTGGCGGGAGCCCGAGTCGGGCGGCGCCACCGTGACCGTGGGGCGCCCGGCGGCTCCGGGGCCGAGGCCGGCGAGGCGCGGCACGTCGCCGCGCACGAGCAGCGGTCGCCCCGCCGAGTCGGTCACGACCGTGAGCAGCGGGGCCGCCGCGTCGTCGTCGGCGGCACCCGGCCCGCCGACCTCGGCCCCGCGGCCGGTGTCGGCGTCGGCGTCGTCGACCTCGACGTGCAGCTGCTCCCCGACGGTGCGCACGCGGCCGGGACGGTCCTCGGCCGCCACGAGGGGGCGTCGGTGGCCGTCCTCCTCGACGAGGACGCCGAAGCGCACGACGCCCGGGCGCGGCGCCGAGGCCTCGACCACCGCGACGATCCGCAGGCGACGCAGGCCTCCCGTCGCGTCCACCGCGTCAGCCGGGCTGGCCGGGCCGGCCGGGCCAGCCGCGGCCTCGCGGACGAGCGAGTTGGAGCTCAGCCCGTCGTCGCCCCGGGCCACGAGCGCGGGCCAGGCGACCTCGAGTCGCAGCGGGGCCACCGGAGCGGGGTCCGGGGCGAGCGTGGTGCCATGCCGCGTCACGGAGACCCCTCCCCTGCGGCCCCGGAGCTTGCGGACGCAGGCCCTCCGGACGCCGGCTGTCCGGGAGGCGGTCCGTCGTCCGCACGACCGCCGGCGGAGGGCGATGCGTCGCCCCCGATCCGGCCGAGGAGCTCGGCGGCCACGTCGCCGTCCTCGTCCTCGGTGAGGATGCGGGAGGCGATCGCGTCCACCAGGGCGAGGAAGCCCGCCATCTCGTCGATGCGGCGGTCGTGGACGTCGGCGGCATCGCCCGGGGCGGAGGCATGGCGCGGGACGCGGCAGCCATCGAGCTCCTCGAGCAGTGGATCGAGCTCCCGCTTCTTTCGCTGGGCGAGGATCGTGCGGAACATCCGCCACACGTCCTGCTCGGCCTCGAAGTACTCCTTTCGGTCGCCGCGCCGGTGGACGCGACGGACGAGCTCCCACTCCTCGAGCCGCCGAAGGGTCATCGAGGCGTTGCCGCGGCTGATGCCGAGCGCCTCCATGACCTCCTCCGCGTGACGCGGGCCCCCGGTGATGAACAGCCAGGCGTGCACCTCGGCCATCGTGCGGGAGATGCCCCAGGTGCTCGCCATGCGGCTCCAGAGGGACACGAACCGCTGTCGCGAGGCGTCGAGCCCGTCTCCCGACACCTCCGCCGGGGGGGCGGTCGGCGGAGTCCGGGGCGTCTCGGCCGCGGTCACGTCGGCCGGATCCCGAACGATGGCGGCATGATCGATGCGCGGTCCCGCGGTCACGACGGCTCCTTCCCCGCGGGGAATGATACGGATCGCCGGAGCCCGGCGACGCGGAGTTTCAGAACGGTTTGAAAGTTCGTGCCGGAGGGGCCCGGTGCCGCGGTCGGCCGGGCCGGGCCGGGAGTGACGGCGATCAGGTCGGCCGCGGCTCCGGAGACGGCCCGCGGCGCCTGCAGCCTGGCCGGGGCGGTCGGACGCCGCGATTCCCGGACCGTCGGCGGTGAGCGGGCGATCCGGAGGCGACGACCGTGGTGTCGTCGGCGGGGAGCGAAGGAGGCGGCGCGACGGTTGCGGGAAGGCGGCGCCGTGACCAAGCGGCCCGCCGGCGCGGACGGGGTGCGAACGCCGCTCCGGCCGCCCGGGCGCGGGCGTCGGCCGGGACCGGGGCATCGCCGGGTCCCGGGCCGCGTGCCTCGAAGTCTTGCCGGAACCGAAGGCGAGCGTTAGCGTACCCGGTTCACGTCCGAGTCCCGTCCCGCCCGCGACGCGGGCGTCGGGACCCCACTCGTCGACCCTCCGCCGCCGGAGCCGGGCCCTGCGCCCGATCCGTGCCGCCCGCGAGAATCCGCCGATGGCCAAGATGTTCTACACGCTCGAGGAAGCCTGCGAGAAGCTCGGCAAGAGCGAGGACGAGGTGCGCGAGCTCGCGTCCTCGGGCCAGCTGCAGGAGTTCCGCGACCGTGACCGCCTGATGTTCAAGGTGGAGCAGGTGGACCTGCTCAGCGGCGGCGGCGAGGACGACGGCGACGACTTCAACCTCGAGCTCGAGGACACCTCGGGCGGCTCGGCCCTGGAGCTTTCCGGGACCGGCATCCCGATGACCGACACCGGCGGGACCGGCGTCTCCATCTTCGAGACCGAGCACGGCGACGAGGACGCGGCCCAGAAGGACGAGCCGGCCGCCATGAGCGGCACCGGGCAGGACCTGTCGGCCGACTCCTACGGCGACGATCTCCAGCTCGAGGCCGTCGGCTCGGGCAGCGGCCTGCTGGACCTCACGCGCGAGAGCGACGACACGTCCCTCGGCGCCGAGCTGCTCGAGGAGGTCTACAGCGGCGAGGACCAGATCGAGATCCCGGCCAATGCCTCGGGCCTCTTCGACGCCGCCCCCGGCGACGTCGCCGAGGAGGTCGCGGCCCCGGCGGGCGTCGCCGCGGTGCCGGTCGTGGTCGAGGCCTACGACGGGTCCGGCTCCGGCCTCGGCGTCGGGATGATGATCGGCGCGGTCGCGGCCCTCGTGTGCCTCGCCCTGATCGTGGTGGTCGCCCTCACCGGCGGCACCCCGCAGCTGGCGATGCTCATTGCCGACAACCTGATGATGTACGCTGGCATCCTGCTCGGCGCGACCGTCGTCTTCGGTGCCCTCGGCTTCGTGATCGGCCGCGCGTCCGAGTGACGCCGGCGGGATCGGCCGTCTCGCCCGGGCCCGCGCCCGCTCCCGGCACGCACCCACGCCCCACGCATGCTCCGTCCGTCTCGGCGCCCCGGCGTTCTGGGCGGGCGGTCTCATGGGGCATCCCCCGGCCGGTCCTCCACGCCCCGGGGGTCCGACCGCGTCCTATCGTGGGCGTTCGGGTGGCGGGGCCGGCGTGTCCGGTCGCCGCCGGCGCCCGCGAGGAGACCCGGCATGACGCTGACGCGGTACGGCATTCGTGAGTGGGGGCTGATCCTGCTGCTCGGCGGGGGCGGGACGGTTGCCCTCGCCGTCACCGGCTGGACGTGGCCGGCGGTGCTGCTGGGCCTCGTCACGCTCGCCGGCCTGGCGTTCTTCCGCGTGCCGATGGGCGTCGTGCCGCCGGAGCGGGATCCCGGGGAGCTGCTGGCGCCGGCCCACGGCCGGGTCAGCGCCGTCGAGCGCGTCGAGCACCATCCCGCGGCCGCCGGTCCGGCCACGATCGTGCGAATCTACCTCAGCGTGCTCGACGTCCACGTCAACCGCAGCCCCTGCACGGCCGACGTCCTCGAGCTCGAGCATCAGCCGGGGAAGCACCTCGACGTGCGGAACCCGAGCTCGGTGCAGGAGAACGAGTGGCTCCTCATGTCGTTGCGGCGGGTCGACGACGGCCTGCCACTCGGGGTGCGGCAGATCGCCGGGCTCGTGGCGCGACGAATCGTGTGCGCCGCGACGAGGGGCGGTCGCCTCGACCGCGGCCAGCCGTACGGCATGATCAAGTTCGGCAGCTCCACCGAGCTCATCGTGCCCGACCTCCCCGGACTCGATGTCCGGGTGCGGGTCGGGGATCGGGTCGCCGGCGGCCGGACCATCCTCGCCGTGCTGCCCCCGCAGGCCGGAGCGGATGCGACGGAGACCGCGGCGATGCGCCGGGTCGAGCCCGCGCCCTTGCCCACGCCCGGACCGGCCCCGGCGCCGACGCCGGCCCCCTGACCGGCGGCCGTTGGGCCGCATCGATCATGCCGCCGTCGCCGATCGACCGATGGCAGCCGAGAGTCGTTCGGGACCTCCGACGTGTCCGTGCCGACCGAGCGCCACGCCGTCACCGCCCCGGCTGCCCCATCGCCCATGCCCACGCGCCGCGCTTCGAGACGCTCGCCGACCTCCGGGCCGCCCGATCTCGCCCGTCGGGCGGCCCGGGGCGCGGTGCGTTCCGTCCAGGCGACGCACCGCCGCGTGGCGCGGTGGGCGGCGGGGGCGACGGTCGCGGCCCTCGTCGCCGCCGTCGGCCTGCTGGAGGCGATCGGCCCCCCGCCCTCGCTGCGGATCGACCTGCTGTGGGTGCAGGATCACCGGGCCGCCATTCGCACCCTGATCGCCGCGGTGGCGATCGCGGCCGTCGGGCTGCTCGCGTGCGTCGCGCTGCGCGGCGGGCGGTGGCTCGCCGTGCTCGCATGGATCGTCTTCGTGGTCCTCGTGACGCAGCGGCACGCCGAGCAGGCGCAGCTGATCGTCGAGGTGATCCGGCGGCGACTCTCGGGCTGACCAGCCCGGGCGGATCCACGATCCCGTCCCGGCCCGTCATCTCGCCGCTCGCCCGTACGCACGGCGGAGGTGGATGCGCCGGGAGCGCCGGGAGCGCCGGGAGCGCCGGGAGCGCCGGGAGCGCCGGGAGCGCCGGGAG
>CAYLNM010000001.1:69774-81897 GCA_964385045.1 uncultured Isosphaeraceae bacterium | reverse complement strand
GCGCCGGGAGCGCCGGGAGCGCCGGGAGCGCCGGGAGCGCCGGGAGCGCCGGGAGCGCCAGGAGCGCCAGGAGCGCCGGAAGCGCCCGAAGCGCCGAGAGCGCCCGAAGCGCCGGGAGCATCCGGAGCGCCCGGCGGCCGCCCGTTCTCGGACCGGGGCGAAACGGGGCGAGTCGTGCCACCTCGGAGGGCGGCCGGGCCCCTGCGGGAGCGATCGAGTGGAGGCCGGCGTCGAGGCCTCCGCCGGATCAGCCGATTCGTTCGGCATGGGTGGATTCCTGCAGCTGCTCCGCAGTGGCCTCGGACAGGCCGGCGATCCGGTGATCGTCGAGCACTTCCGCCGGCTGGCGCATTCGCGCGAGCCGATCGAGATCGAGCCGCTGCAGGTCAGCAACGCCGACGGGCGTCAGTTCTCGCTCGTGGAGCGGGTCGACGACCGCTCCGTGGTGATCGGGCGGCCGTCCGGCCCCGGCGCCCACCGCCCGCTCATCCAGTTCGGCGCGTACACCCTGCTGCTTCCGGCGCCGGACGGCGACCTGGCGGCGGAGACGCGCGTGCTCGCTCGCGTCAAGCTCCGGTCGGGCGGCGGCGGGCAGCTGTTCTGCTACCGGGTGTCGATGCCGGTGGCGGTGCACCGCGTGGAGCGGCGACAGAGCCAGCGTCTGCTGTTCGGCAGCGACCTGGTGTGCGAGGCGCGGATCCGGGCCGAGGGTCGCTCGAGCCCGGTCTTCGGCACCTTCGAGGAGCTCACTCCGGAGTCCGCCCGGCTGCGCTGTCGAGCGCCGGTGCCCCTGGTCCGTGGCAGCGCGGTCCATCTCGATGCCGAGCTGCCCGCGCCGGTGGGAACGCTGCAGGCCGTGGGCGAGGTCGTGGGTCTCGAGCCGCCCACCGGCCCGGAGCACGCGGGGTGCCCGCTGATGCACGTGCGATTCCTCGAGCCGGTGCTCGCCGTGAAGCGGGCCCTTGCCGAGGGGCTGGAGCGGCGGCGGGCCGGCTGAGCGGCGGTCACTCCAGACGGCGTTCGGGGCGAGGGTCTCCCAGGCGTCACGCCGCGATCACCCGCGATCGGACCTCAGGCCGACGGCCCCCGGCTCGCGTCGGACACGGTCGACGGCTCGGCGTCCGGTCCGCTCGCCTTGGCCTGCCGCCGGGCCTTGCGCCAGGCCGCGCGGGCCATCACGTGCTCGCTGGCCGACCCGCGAATCTCCAGCGGCTCCCCCGCCTCCCACGCCGCATGCAGTCGCTCGAGGTGCGGGACGCACCACTGGCAGCCGGTGCCCGCTCCGAGGCACTCGCTCAACTGCGAGGGCACGGACGGCTGCTCGCGCTGGAGGTAGTGCCGCAGCTTGCGGAGACTCACGCGGAAGCAGATGCAGACGTTGTCGTCGGGCTCCATGTCTGGGGATCCTACCGATGTCGCGCTGCGAATCCAGACCTCTCCCCCGCCTCCCGCGACCCGCCGCTCGCACGCGACGAGCGGCCGTCGCCGCCCCGAGCCCGTTCCCTGTTCCATTGACGTTCGGGCAATCGGCCCTCTACCATCGCCGCTCGACTCCCGGAGCCCCGCGTGCGGACCGCGATCATCAGCGACATCCACGGCAACCTCGAAGCGCTCCGGGTCGTCCTGGCCGACATCGACGCGCGGTCCGTGGATCGGATCGTCTGTCTGGGGGACGTGCTCGGATACGGGCCGGATCCGGTGGCCTGCGCCGACCTCGTGGCCGAGCGCTGCGAGTGGTGCCTGATGGGCAACCACGACTTCGGGGTGCTCTACGAGCCCACCAACTTCAACCTCGCGGCCGAGCAGGCGGTCTACTGGACCCGCCGGCAGTTCGACGCCGAGGCGGACGACGGGGCCAAGTCGCGACGGCTGGAGTTCCTCAACCAGCTTCGCGTCCGCGTCGCGTTCGACGAGTTCGTCTGCGTGCACGCGTCGCCACGACGTCCGATCAACGAGTACGTGTTCCCCGAGGACGCGATGAACTCGCCCAACAAGATGAAGCAGATCTTCGACTGGATCCCGAAGTACTGCCTCTGCGGGCACACGCACGTCCCGGGCGTCTTCACCGACGAGCCCGACTTCTACCCGCCGGGGGACCTCGACGGCGTCTACGCCCTCAACGACCGCGAGAAGGTGATCATCAATCCGGGGGCCGTGGGCCAGCCCCGCGACTACGACCCGCGGGCGAGCTACGCGATCCTCGACGACGAGGCGGGCGACGCGGGCACGGTCGAGTTCCTGCGGCTCGAGTACGACGTGGACGCGGTCGTCGACCGGATCAAGTCGATCCCCGAGCTCAGCGACTGGCTGGGCGAGCGGCTCCGCGAGGGCCGCTGACCGGCGGCTGACCGGCGGCTGACCGGAGGCTGGCCGGCCGCCCGGCCTCCGGACCGCCCCGAGCGGGTGCGGATCCGAGCCCCGCCCCCGATCCGCCGGATCCCCCCGGGGTCGTTCCGGCCTGCCATAATGCTGCGTCACGGCGCCCGGCCGCCGGATTCGCGGCGGTTGCCGAGCACCCGCCGAGCCGCCCCGCACCCGTCCGCCGTCGGCGGCGGATCGGCGAGGCCCATCGTGTCCGCGAGTCGCGATCGGCGCGACGCCGAGGCTCGACGTCCCACCCGCTCGGTGCCGTCGGCCCGAGCCCCCCCTCTCCGGACGCCGGCCCCCGCGGGGCGCGGCCTCCCGACTCCCGCACCCGTCAGGCCATGAGCACCCAGCCGTCCCCCGCCCGCTTCATCGTGCCCATCGTGGCCTTCACCCTCGCCGCGATCGTGCTCGGGGTCGTCTTCACCGGCGGGGGGCCGAGCCCGACGCCCCCCGCGGCTCCCGATGCGCCCGCCGCCGTCGAGAACGCCGAGGTCGACGGCGCGGCCGAGAGCGGCGATCAGGGGAGCGAGGCCGCGCCGCCCGCGGACGACGGGGACCCCGGGGTCGCGGATGGCGCCATCGCGTCCCCGTCGGCCGCCGAGGATGGGGACGAGCCTGGATCGGGTCCGGACGGGGCGACCGCCCCTCCCGCGGACGAGGCCGACGCTCCGCCGGCGGACGCGGGCGGCGAGGCCGAGGCCGCCGCCGACCCGGATGCCGACCCGGACGCCGGCCCCGCCGCTCCCGCCGAGGTGCCGGTCGGGCTCCGCGCCGTGGCCCCCGCCGATCCCGCCGGTCCTCCCACATCCGTCGGCTCGCTCGATCCGACCGATCCGGCGGGGATGCGCATCGACTTCACGCTGAACGGCGCCGGCATCACGCGGATCGCCTTCGCGGACATCTGGGAGACGGCCGAGGCCAGGCGACAGGCCGCGGCCTACCAGGCGGCCGGCGGACCGAGCCAGGGCCAGGTGGAGCCGCCCGACGAGTCGCTGCGCTACGTCCTCGCGCAGGCCCGCGTGCTGCGCAACAGCCGCTTCGGGACCGCCGGGACCACCATCCCGGAGCTCGCCGCGAGCCAGCTGATCGTGGACGGCGCGGCGATCTCGCTCCTCCGCACCGACGCGGAGCTCGAGCAGGGGCTCGAGCCGGTCTGGAGCGAGATGGCCCCGGGCCGATTCGAGACCGTGATCGTCGACGCGGAGGGCGAGGCGCTGCTTCGCGTCGAGCGGACCTACGAGCTGGCCGGGAACTACGACGTCCGGCTGCGACAGCGGCTGATCAGCCTCGTCGACCGGCCGCTCGACGTCCGGTGGTGGCAGTTCGGTCCCGGCGACCTGCGGGTGGACCGGGCCCGCTACATGGACCGTCGCCGATACCGCTTCGGCGTCGGGGTGGCGGCCTCGGGCGGCGGCCTGGTGCTCCAGGCGCCCTCCGGCAGCGGCGGACTCATCGAGCACCAGAGCCTCGAGAAGCGCGAGGAGGCCCGGGTCTGGCCGAGCGCGGCCGCCCAGGAGCGGAGCTGGGACCTCTCGTGGTTCGCGGTGACCAACCGGTACTTCGGCTTCGCGGTGCACCCGCCGATCGGCACCGACGTCACCGGCCCGCTCACGCTCGAGGACCGCGTCGAGCAGATCATCCACGAGAAGTCGTTCGCGCCCGCACGGGCCGGCGAGCGGGCGCGGGTGGAGGAGATCTTCGTCTACCTCGCCTCTCCGATGCGCACGGTGCCGGCGGGAGAGACGCTGGAGCTCGATCTCGGCGTCTTCGCGGGACCGCTCGACCGCGACGTGCTGACCGAGGACGAGCGCTACACGACCCTCCGCATGGACGGGCTCATCCTCTACCAGATGAGCGCGTTCTGCGCCATCTGCACCTTCCAGTGGCTCGCCCGTCTCCTGCTGGCGTTCCTCGACGTCCTGCACGACAACGTCCTCTTCGACTGGGGACTCGCGATCATCGTGCTGGTGCTCGTGGTGCGGACGCTGCTGCACCCGATCACGAAGAAGTCCCAGGTCGGCATGCAGCGGTTCGGCAAGGCGATGCAGGCCATGCGGCCGGAGATGGAGAAGCTCCAGAAGAAGTACAAGGACGATCCGAAGCGCATGCAGATGGAGCAGGTCCGGCTCATGCGCGAGCATGGCGTCAGCCCGATGCAGGCCCTGGGCTGCCTGCCGATGTTCCTGCAGACGCCGATCTGGATCGCGCTGTACGCGATGCTGTACTTCGCCTTCGACCTGCGGCAGGAGGCGGCGTTCTTCGGCGCCTTCCAGCACCTGACCGGCGGCGCCTGGTCGTTCCTGGCGGACCTCTCGTCCGGCGACCACTTCTTCTTCGAGCTCGAGGAGCCGCGCCGCTTCCTCTTCTTCAACATCACCGGCGGCAACCTGCTGCCGCTGCTGCTCGGCGCGGTCTTCTACTTCCAGCAGAAGTACATGACGCCGCCTTCGGCCACCGCCCTCTCGCCGGAGCAGAAGCAGCAGCAGGCCATCATGAAGTTCATGATGGTGGTGCTCTTCCCGATCATGCTCTACAGCGCTCCGTCGGGACTCGTGCTGTACATCATCACCTCGTCGCTCATCGGCATCTTCGAGAGCAAGTACATCCGCCGCCACGTCGAGGCGATGGACTCCAAGCGCGAGGCGGACGGTGGCGGTGACGAGGCGGCGCCGCGCAAGGAGCGGGCGAGCGTGCAGGCACTCATGGGCGGGCGGAGAAAGCCCAAGGACGCCCAGGCCCGGGCGTACACCGAGGCCCTCGAGGCCCGGCGGAAGAAGATCCAGGACAAGCGGTCCGCTCGCTCGTCGAAGCCGCGTGGATCGAAGAAGCGCCGCTGAGGCGCAGTTCGGCCCGCCGCCGGGGGGGCGGCACCGGTCCTGCTGCGGCGACGACGTGCGACCGGGTCGCCGCGGCGACGGTCAGTCGGCGCGCGGAAGATCCGCGGTCCGAGCCGCGCGAGGGGCGTCGGGCGGGCCGGCATCGGGCGGATGGGCGCCGAGATCGCGCTGCATCCAGGCCACGTCACGCCACCGGCCGTGTTTCCAGCCGACGCGCTCCCCGGTGCCGAGCGGCCGGAAGCCGTGCCGACGGTGGAACGCCAGGCTCGGATCGTTCGGCAGGGTGATGCCCGCGACGGCACGCCGGTAGCCCTGCTTCGTGAGGACGCCGAGCAGCGCGACGTACAGGTGCGAGGCCACGCTGCGCCGCTGATGGCCGGGGTCGACGTACACGCTCGTCTCGACGACCCAGCGGTAGGCCGCCCGGCGGCGGAACCGCGCCGACGCGGCGTAGCCGACGACCTGCCGTGATCCGGGGGCCACGGCCACGAGCCAGGGATGAAGCGGTGCGGCGGCGGCCAGCCGGCGGGCCATCTCGTCCGCGCCCGGCGGCTCCTCCTCGAAGCTGATCGCGGTCTCCTGGACGATCGGGGCGTAGATCGCGGCGATGCCGACCGCATCGGCCTCGGCCGCGAAGCGGATCCGCGCCGAGCTCGTCGCTGGACGGGAGGTGCCCACGCGGGTCATGATCCCATGATCCGGGGCCGCGGGGCCGCGCGGACCAGGGCCGCGGCGGCCGAGGAGGACCGGCGGCCTCGGGGTCGCGCGGGCCGGGGCCGGCGGCTCTCGGGGCGACGCCGCGGCAGTCACGGGATCGTTCGTGAGCATGGGACCCAGCATCATCGTGGCGATCGCCTCCCCGCCGGGCTCCGGTCGCCGGGGCCTCGTGCGGCTCTCCGGTCCGGGCCTGCACGGGTGGCTCGATCGTCACCTCGCGCTGCGGCCCTTGGTCGGGGACGACCGCTGGTCGGCGAGCGGCAGCGGCCCATCGCGGGCGCCGCGAGCGCTGGCTCGCGGTCGGCTCCGTGGCGTTCCGGGGATCCCGGACGGACTGGCCTGTCTGGCGAGCATCATGCATCGGCCGGCGAGCTACACGGGCGAGGAGTCGGTGGAGCTGCTGTTGCCCGGAACGCCGCCCCTGCTCGCGGCTGCGGTCGACGGCCTGGTGCGAGCCGGCCGTGCCGCGGGCGTGGACGTGGGGCCAGCGGGGCCGGGGGACTTCAGCGCCCGGGCCTGGCAGGCGGGCCGTCTCGGGCTGGCGGAGGCCGAGGCGGTCGCGGCCACGATCGCAGCCGAGGACGAGGCGGCGCTCGCCACCGCCCGCGAGCTCGCCGGCGGCGGGTTCCAGCGGCGGGTCGGCGAGCTCGCGGACCGGATCGCGGACACGCTCGCCCGGCTCGAGGCCGGGATCGACTTCATCGACGAGGAGGACGTCGTCGTGCTGCCGGCCCACGAGCTGGCCGAGCGTCTGGCCCGGCACCGGGACGCCGTCGCGGACCTCGCCCGGGGCGAGTCCCGCCGGGAGTCGAGCGACGGCACGCCGCGGGTGGCGTTCGTCGGGCGTCCCAACGCCGGCAAGAGCACGCTGTTCAATCGACTCGCCGGACGCGAGGCCGCCATCGTGACCGAGCGGGCGGGCACCACCCGCGATGCCCTCGAGATCGAACTCGAGGTCCCCGGGCCGCAGCCCGACGACCCGCCGCGTCACGTCCGCCTCGTGGATGCCGCCGGGCTCGATCCCGAGGACGCCCGGCGCGGCGGAGTCGCCGGCGCGATGCACGCCCGGGCGCGGGACGTGGCGGCGGTCGCCGACCTGCGGCTGTGGTGCGTGCCGGTGGACGAGCCGGTCGACCCGTCCGACGCCGCGTCGATCGAACCGATGACCGGGCCGACGATCGGATCGGCGACCGGGGACTCGGGCGAGGCGGCGATCGGGACCGCACGCGTGGCGGGAGCCGCCGGGCGGGGACGCATCGCTCGAGGCGATCGCGATCGGGCCGTCCTGCTCGTTCGGACGAAGCTCGATCGTCTCGGGGCTGACGGTGATCGCGGGCGGGCGGTGGATCACGCGGTGGGCGATGCGTGGGTGTCGGGCCGGACCGGGGCCGGCGTCGAGGAGCTTCGGGCCGCGATGGGGCGGGCCCTCGACCGCGATCAGGATCGGGGCGAGGGGCCCGGCGCGGTCGCGCCGTCGGGGCTGCTCGCCCGGCATCGCGACGCCCTGGAGCACGCGCGGGCGTGCCTGGTCGAGGCGGCGGAGCTCGTCGTGCCGGATGCGGACGCGTTGCCGGAGGCGCCGGTGATGGCTCCGGAGCTGGTCGCCGCCCTGCTGCGGTCGAGCCTCGATCACCTCGGGGCGATCGACGGAGGGCGGACGCCTGACGACGTGCTGGGTCTGGTGTTCTCGCGGTTCTGCATCGGCAAGTAGACGGTCGGACGTGGATCATCAGCCGAGGGCGGCGCGGCCCCGCCCCGTGGCTCCCGGGCGCGGGTGACGATCCGTCGGGACGCCCGAGCCTGCGTGTCGCTCCGTCTGGCTTGACGGACGATGCTCCCGGTGACGACCATCGTCGGATGGCCGAACACCTCCTGCCACTTCGCGTCCGCTACACGGAATGCGATCCGATGGGCATCGCCCACCACGCGAGCTATCCCGTGTGGTTCGAGATGGGCCGGACCGAGCTCGTCCGGGCGTCGGGAGTCACGTACCGCGACATCGAGGCGCTCGGGGCGTTCTTCGCGGTGACGCGGCTGGAGGTGCGCTTCTCGCACCCGATCCGCTACGACGACGAGATCGAAGTCCTGACGCGACTCGAGCGGGCGACGCGGGTGAAGGCACTCCATGCCTACGAGATCCGCCGGGACGGCCTCGTCACGACGACGGCTCGCACGACCGTGGCCTGCGTCGGGCGTGATGGCCGCCCCCGCGAGATGCCGCCACCACTTCGTCGGGCGATGGGGGTCGAGCGCGACTGACGAGTCGAGCAGGCCGCTTCCCGGCCGTCCGTCACGCGCGGTCAGGCACGCCGCGGCGTTCCTTCCTTGCCGTCGAGCGAGCCCACTCGGACGCGCACGCGACGCACGCGGTCGCCCGAGGCCCGGGCGAGGGAGTGCGTCAGGCCGCCCCGCAGCAGGCGGTCGAGTTGCCAGCTGGTCGCCGCCCCGTCCACCGTCACCAGGAGCGTGTCGCCCCGGAGCCCGTCGACTCGAGACCGGGTCTTGATCGCCTCGGGCACCAGTCGCTCCCACGGTTCGACGAGGTCTCCGAGACGGCGTCTCCGGGACGCCACGTCCCGACGGATGCCGCCGAGGATGCGGCCGATGCCGAGATCGCGCTCGTGGCGCGGACGCTGCTGTCGTGCGAGCCAGGTCGCGATCGCCTCGGTTCGGCCGTCCAGAGGCGCGGGCGGGTCGGCTCCTCGGCCGGCGATCTCGCCCGCGGGTCCGCGATCGTGTCCCGTCCCCGGCATCGGCGCTCGATGGGTCATGATCGGGATCGTCGGGGCGACGAGGGGGTCGGTCAAGTCGGCATGCGCCCGGACACACCGCGGCTCCGTGGGCGCAAGGCGTCGGCCTCAGGATCCGGTCGTGAAGGACCCCCGCCGAGGCAGGTCGCCGCCAACCGGCCTCGATGACCCGCACCGGGGTTGCCTCGAAGCCCCACGCTTCCCGTGCCCGTCATGGGGAGCCGCGACATCCCGTCGATCCGGACGAGTGGGTCGATCCGGACGGGGCCGCTGCCCTGCTATCCTTGCGAGGCTCATGGGACGCATTACGCTCGCGGGACTCGTGAAGCGGTACGACCGCACGGCAGCCGTCGCCGGCATCGATCTCGCCATCGAGCCGGGCGAGCTCTTCTTTCTGCTCGGACCGTCCGGGTGCGGGAAGACGACGCTGCTCCGGATGATCGCCGGCTTCATCGAGCCCACCGAAGGCACGATTCGCTTCGGTGACCGTGACGTCACCCATGTGCCGCCGAACCGGCGAAACACGGGCATGGTGTTCCAGAGCTACGCCTTGTGGCCGCACATGACGGTCGCCGACAACGTCGGCTACGGCCTGAAGGTCCGCCGGGTGCCGGCCGCCGAGCGGCGGGATCGGGTTCGCCGAGCTCTCGAGTCGGTCCGGATGGCCGAGTACGCCGAGCGCAAGCCGAATCAGCTCTCCGGCGGCCAGCAGCAGCGGGTCGCACTCGCGCGGGCGCTCGTCGTCCAGCCGGACGTTCTGCTCCTCGACGAGCCGCTCTCGAATCTCGACGCCAAGCTGCGGCTCGAGATGCGACTGGAGATCCGGCGGATCTGCCGCGAGACCGGCATCACGACGATCTACGTGACGCACGACCAGAAGGAAGCCCTCTCGATGGCGGACCGCGTGGCGGTGCTCGAGCTTGGCCGCGTCCGGCAGGTCGGCCCGCCGCGGGAGCTCTACACCCGCCCGCGCACTCCATTCGTGGCGGACTTCCTTGGCGAGACCAACTTCCTTCGTGGAGCCGCATCCTCGGTGGAGGGATCGACGGTGGCCGTCGACCTCGACGGTGGCGGCACGATCCGCGGCGTGCTGCCTGACCCGACGATCTCGATCGACGCCGGGGCGGCGGTCGTCTGCTCCGTCCGGCCCGAGTGCCTCCGGCTGGCCGGGTCGCCGGGATCGGACGCGCTGAACGCGAACCGGCTCGCCGGGGACCTCGTGGAGTACGTGTACCTCGGCGAGATCGCCCAGCGCGTGCTGCGCATGGGTGATGGGTCGCAGCTCAAGATCGTCGAGCTCGACCCCGGCCCCCCGCCGCCATCGGATCACGCCTCCCGCGACGAGGTCTTCGCATTGCCCGAGGAAGTCATCGTCCTGCCGGCTTCGTGAGGCGAACGGCAGCGTTCTCGGGAGGAACTGACCGCCGGAGTCCTGATCATCTCGACTCGAGGCTGGCGGACCATGACGATCGGTTGCCTGATCGGGCCGAAGCACGATCGGCGGCGAGCGCGTGGCCGCTGCCGTCTCTCCGCGGTGCTGCCGCTGCCCGGTGAGCGAATCGTCGAGTCTGCCGCGTGGAGCCATCCCGATGCAGGCGCGGGCGGCAATGCGAACACAATACGAACATCAGGGCGGCCGACCGGGGCTGAGATCGTCGGCATCCCGTGCCGATCGGACGGGAACCTTCGGCGGCTCCGCGGAGGCTGTGCGTGCACGCGCTGCGAGCCTCGTGCACGGGGTCAAGCCGCGTCGCGGACCTCGTTGTCGTCGGGCTCCGGCAACATGATCGTGAAGCGAGCTCCCCCGCGCTCCGCCTCGTCAACGGAGATCGAGCCTCGGCGTGCGGCGATCGTCCGTTGGCAGATGGCGAGCCCGAGCCCCCGCCCACCCTCCTCCGGGCGCCCAACTTGGGGCGTCTCGGTCGTCACGAATGGGTGGAAGAGCTGAGCCCGGATGCTGGCCGGAATGCCAGGCCCATCGTCGGAGACCTCGATCCGGACGATCGCGTCCACTCGAGTGGCGTGGACACGGATGGTGCCGCCCCCACGGCGACGAAGGACGCGAGTGGCATTCGTCAGGAGGTTGACGAAGACCTGCTGGAGCTCCTGGGGCGTGATTCGGACACGCAAGGACGCATCGACCGCCCGTTCAACCGTGATGGCGTCTCGAGCGGGATCGCGGATCAGGCACGCGATCGCTGCGTCCAGCGTCTCGGCCACAGAGGCCCAGCCCGGCGCTTTCGGCGCATCTGGGGTTGCGAGATCGAGGGTGGCGTCGAGCATGCGCGTGGCGGTCTGGATGGCCTCGACCGTCCGGCGGAGTGCTTTCGCGACGAGCTTACGATCGTCTGGTGATCGCTCGGCCAGCTGGGCGTACGTGAGCGCGGGCGTGAGCAGGTTGTTGAGCTCGTGGGCGAGCCCGGCGGCGAGGCCCCCCACGGTGGCCAACGCATCCGTGTGGCGGACCTCCTGCTGCAGCGCAGCCAGCTCTTGCTCGACGGAGTCGAGGCGATCGAGGGTCTCAGCGAGTTGGGCCCCATCTTCGACCACGTCGGTCCCAGAATCGGCAGGCGATCGAGGCGACTGAAGACATCGGGCCCGACGCAGGATGGCAGTCTGTGGCCGTCTGCGCCAGAGAGCAGCGGTTCCACATGAAACGCGTGCGACGCAGCCGTTCGGGTTCGCGCGGCGACCAGAGCCCTTCGGGTGACGCACGGTCCTGAGTTTCACGTGGAACCCATCCGTAATCGATGCGCCACCGGCCGAGGACCGGGTTCCTCACCGGCTGGTTCCACGTGGAACCACCGACGATGAGAGGCTGTGGGCGGCAGGCGGCGGGCTATTGAGCCGACCGCATCGCGATGTCTCTGACGCATGATGACACGCCCCAGGACGGGAAGCTCTCATCGTCCATCCGCTTTCCGCGGCCCCGCGGCTCGCCTTGAACGACGTCGGCGCGGCTGGGGACCACGTGGCGTCAATCCCCGGTTCCACGTGAAACGGAGCTCGTTTCGGCGTCGGCTTCAATCGGCCTGACGACCGACCACCAGAACTGGTTGCTGAGGGACTTCCGGCGAGACGCCCCGTTATGGGCCACCCGTGGCGGCGCTGGAGCGGCTCGCACGGCGGGCTCCATCCCGCTGCGCGGCGAGTCGCCTTCGTGGGCACGCGAGAGCGCTTGATCACCGCTCTCTTCTGGCCAGCGGGATTGCGTTGAGGCGGGGCTCTGGGGGCCGCCGCGGCTTCAGCTGCCAGGATCTCGATCCGTGCGATGCCATTCAGCGTTCAGGTCGAGTTCGATCTCCAGTTCGGGTACAGTGGGCTCAGGAGGGCCAAGGATGGCTGCATCGAAGTCCAACTCGTCGAAGCCCCGGCGTCGGCTCGGCCGAGGCCTGCACAGTCTTCTCACCGATCCGGCGGAGGTCCCAGTCCCTGAGGTCCCAGTCCCTGAG
>CAYLNM010000001.1:0-69674 GCA_964385045.1 uncultured Isosphaeraceae bacterium | reverse complement strand
GAGGTCCCAGTCCCTGAGGTCCCAGTCCCTGAGCCCCCGGTGCCTGAGGGTCAGGTTCCGGAGGGCCAGCTTCCTGAGGACCAAATTCCTGGGGCTGCAGGACAGCCAAAAACCGAACATCATGGGGGCGTTCCAGCCGCCGAGGACCGTCGATCCGACTCAGCTCCGACGATGGCCGGCTCAGACGCGGGTGAGTCGGGTCAGCCTGCCGAGCATCGGGCCCGCACGACCCTCGGGGCCGATCCGTCGGTGACTCCATCGCCGCCGCGCGATGCCGGCGGACCGGAGACCGCGATGATCCGCCCACCAGCGGCTTCGCCCCGCCCCCGGGATCGCGGAACGGCCCCGCCGGCGGCCCCGCCGCCGCACGATGCGTCGCCGCTGGGCTCATCCAACGACGACGCGACTGAGGGCGTCGCGGTCGTGGAACAGGACGGTCAACCGGCGATCCGTACCGTCGCGCTCGACGCCCTGACCCCGAATCCGCACCAGCCGCGGCGCGACTTCGACGAGGACGCGATCGCGTCGCTCGCCGAGTCCATCCGAAGCGCCGGTCTCATGCAGCCGATCGTCGTCCGTCCGATCGGCGGCGGGACAAGCGGGGGGGCACATCGTTTCGAGATCGTGGCCGGCGAACGACGATATCGCGCGGCGGCCCGCGTTCCGCTCGAGTCGGTGCCGGTCATCGTCCGCGACGTCGATGATCGCATGGCCGCGGAGCTCGCACTCGTCGAGAACCTCCAGCGCGAGGATCTCAACCCGATCGAGCGCGCCCATGCGTTCCGGCGTCTTGCGGACGAGTTCGGCATGACGCACGAGGCCATCGCGGACGCGGTCGGCCTCGATCGAGCCAGCATCAGCAATCATCTTCGCTTGCTCGGACTGGACGAGTCCACCCTCGGCGATGTGCGGGCGGGGCGGCTCGGAATGGGACACGGCCGCGCGTTGCTGGCGATCACGGCGCTCCCGCCCCGCCGGAGCCTGGCGGAGCAGGCGATCCGCGATGGCTGGTCGGTTCGTGAGCTGGAGCGGCGGATCCGGAGCTTCCTCCGTCGCGAGCAGGACGGCGCGGAGTCGGCTGACGACGAAGGTTCCCCGGATCTCTCCCGCTCGCACCTCGAGGATCTCGAGCGTCGTCTCGGGGAGCACCTCGGGACGCGAGTCCGCGTGCGGCCGGGCCGGAAGAAAGGCACCGGAGAGGTGCGCATCGAGTTCTTCAGCCACGAGGAGTTCGAGGGACTGCTCTCCCGGGTGGGGTTCTCGCTCCCCTGAGGCGCCCCGGTGGAGAATCGATCCCGGCGAGGCTTGGGGGCGCATTGGATCACCACCGTTCCGACTCGCCGCCGAGCCGCGGCACGCCGGACGGGCACTCCAACCGATCCCCGCATCCCCGAATCCCGAATCCCCGGATCGCCGGATCGCCGGATCGCCGGATCGCCGGATCGCCGGATCGCCGCTCCCGATCCCTGCGCGTCTGATCATCGGGCTCACCCGCCCGCCAGCCGGCCGGGACCGTTGGGGCGCGTCGCTTTGGAGCGGATCCGGTGCGATGGAGGTCGGCTCATCGCGTTCACCCTCGGCCGGCGGCCGGGCCGCCTCGTCGTCGTGGATGGACGTCATCGTCCCGCCGACGGCGCTTCGCTGCTCGTCTCCGACTCGGTCGTGCCCTCGTCCTCGTGCCGCGGTCCCTGGGCTCGTCCCGTCGCCGGTCCCCGGCGTTCGGTCCGTTTCCGGTTCCCGTTTCCTGAGCCTCCATTCCCACGGTGTTCGGTCCTCACTCGATCCCGGGCCGCGGAACCCCGTGCAGCGGAGTTCCTCTGCGTGTAGATCCGTACGGGTTCGGTTCTCACTCGATCCCGGGCCGCGGAACCCCGGTCGCCGCCCCGTCCGGCTCAGGCCCAGCCCCGGCTTCCGCCCGGGTCTCAGCTCCCGCCCGGTCCCCGGTCCCCGGTCCCCGGGGTCCGCCCGGCCCGGACTCCCGTCCAGCCCTGGCTCCCTTCCCGCTCCGTCGTCGTTCGGGGCCCGGGCCGGGGGCATCGGCGGTCCCCCAGCCGGCACGATGAGTCACGTCCCGGCCCGGGCGGCGGCCGACCCGACACGCGGGTCGGGGCGCAGGGACGGCGCATCGGCCGCCCTCGGACGGGGACCCCGGGTTGCGAAATATTATGGCCCTCGGAGCGCCATTCCTCCCGCACGAATCATCATGTCGCGCCGGGGCGACGCAATCCGGTTATCATTACGAGTTCGGAAGAATCGAGGGTCAGCGTCGGCCGGACGTCGACGATGGGGGAGACCCGTTCACGGCATCGTCGCCCGCGGCGCTCGACATGCTCGCGTCGCGCCTCGGCGACCTGCTCCACGACCCCACGGAACTCACATGGCACGCAAGAAGAAGACCGTTCGTCGAAAGACCTCGAGCCGCAAGCGGCCGGCACGCAGCCGTACTGCCGGCGTGACGGCCAGGCGACGCCCGAGGCGTTCAAGCACGGGCTCGGCCCCGTCGTCATCCAAGCGGAGCGGCGGCTCGGCCGGATTCTCCCTCGCCGAGCTGCAGGCCGAGCTCACCTCGCGGGTCTCCGCGCTCAAGAGTCGCCGAGCCGAGCTCGAGGCAGAGCTGGCGGAGATCGACGCGGAGCTGGCCGAGGTGGACGGCTCGCTCGCGGCCGCCGTCCCCACCGGTGCGTCCGGCAACCGACGTCGCGGTCGGCCGCCGGGCTCCGGGGCCTCGCGCGGAACGTCCGGCGGCTCGCGCGGAGCCTCGGGTAGTCGAAACGGCCGGCGACGCGGCGGACGCACGAAGGGCGCGGGCGGGAAGAATCTCGCCGAGTCGCTCTACGAAGTCCTCAAGGGCAAGGAGATGAAGGTCTCCGAGCTCGTCGATGCCGTCCAGGCTGCCGGCTACCAGTCCAAGTCACCCAACTTCCGCGTCATGGTCAGCGCCGCCCTCTCGAAGAACAAGGGCACCATGTTCAAGAACGTGAAGCGCGGCGTCTACACGACCGTCGACTGACGTCCGACGTCCGACGTCCGACGTCCGACGTCCGGCGACTGACGTCGACCGGCGCAACCGGACCAAGACCGGCGACTCTGGCGCGGCCGCAGGCATGAACGTGCCTGCGGCCGCGCACGTCATGCGCGTGCGCCGCCGCCGGGAACCGACTCGGTCCGCGGCTCAGGCCCGATAGCCCACGCGAGCAAGCGCGGGGGCCGGTGTGCCGATATCTCCCGGGACTCCGTCTCCGTCGTCGATGCATGCGGGGGAGCGAGCCCGCCATCGTCCGGTTCGCGGGTCTGGCGGCCCGGGGGCCGCGTCCATCGCGCGAACGAGCCGCACCGCTGCCGACGAGGCGGTCGATCGGGATCGCTCGCTCCGTCGTGGTCGGCGCCGCGGCCACGGCGGCAGCGGTGACGACGACGGCGGCGTGCCGGAAGGCGGCAGCGACGCGGACGACGACGCGAGGCCGGACGTCAGGAGCGACCGAACCATGGGCACGATCAGCAGCAGCACCGGACTGGTCTCCGGACTGGACACCGCCGGCCTCATCGAGCAGCTGCTCGCACTGGAGCGGGGGCCGCTCGATCAGGTCCAGCAGCGCATCGGCGTGCTTCGGCAGCAACAGACCGCGCTGCTCGACGTCAATGCGCGACTGCTCAATCTCAAGAATGCCGCGGCAGGGTTCCGCCGCGACGACGTCTTCGACGCCACCGGGGCGACCTCCAGCAACGAGGACGTTCTCGCCGCGAGCACCGGCCGCAATGCGGCGCCCGGCCGCTATCAGTTCATCGTCAAGCAGCTCGTCAGCACCTCGCAGCAGCTCAGCCGCGGCTTCGCCACGCGCGATGCCACGCCGCTGGGCCTCGAGCAGATCGCCTTCGAGTTCGGGAAGGGCCGTCTCAGCAGCCAGGTGCTGATCGAGGACCTCAACGGCGGGAACGGCGTCGATCGTGGTCGGATCGCGATCACCGACCGCAGCGGGGCGGAGGCCACGATCGACCTCACCGACGTCGTCGATCTCGACGAGGTGGTCGAGCGGATCAATGGCGCCTCGGGCGTCGCGGTCGAGGCGGAGATCGCGGGCGACCGGCTCGTGATCACCGACACGTCCGGCAGCACGTCCGGCAACCTCGTCATCATCGACGGCGAGGGCGACACGACCGCCACCGACCTGGGCATCTCGACCGGGGCCGCGGGCGTCGCGTCCTCGACCTTCGAGGGGGCGGACGACATCTACGCCCTGGGCACCAACACCGCACTCTCGAGCCTCAACGACGGCACGGGCGTCCTGGTCCGCGAGGGCGTGCCCGACCTCCGGATCACCGCCCGCGACGGGGCGATCTTCGACGTCGACCTCGGTCGCATCGACCGGGACATCACCGCCGAGACCGAGCTCGACGAGCTCAACAACGGGGCCGGCGTTCCCATCGACGGCGACAACGAGACCGCCGACATCAGCATCACCGCGAAGGACGGCTCCGTCTACGAGGTGAACCTCACCGGCGCGACGACGGTCGGCAACGTGATCAACCGGATCAGCGTCGCCACCGACGGGGCGGTCGAGCTCTCGGTCGCCGCCACCGGCGATCGCTTCGAGGTCACCGATACGACCGGAGGCGCCGGCGAGCTGATCGTGGCCGGCGTCGACGGCGACGACGGCGTGCCGCAGGCGCTCGGGATCCTCAACGAGGAGGGGACCAGCGACGCGAGCTTCCAGGGCGAGATCGTGCCCGCGAGCATCGACCAGCCCCGCGCGACCACGATCCAGGACGTCGTCGACCGGATCAACGCGGCCACGGCGGCCGACGGCACCGAGAACGCCGGCCGCATCACCGCCGGCATCGCGGCCGACGGACGCAGCCTGCTCATCAGCGACGGGACCGGCGCCACCGCCTCGAATCTCATCGTCGCGAGCACCGCCTCCAACCCCCATGCCGCACGTGATCTTGGCATCGAGACCGATCCGGCCGGGGTGGCGGCGACGAGCGTCGACGGCTCGCGGCTGCTCGGCGGTCTCGACACGATCCTGCTGTCGAGTCTCAACGGCGGCGACGGCATCGAGCTGGGGGGCGACATCGAGATCGAGTCGCGGGACGGTCTGGCCGGCACGATCAGTCTCGGCTCCTTCGTGCCGGACGACGAGCCGACGGTCGGGGAGCTGATGGACTGGCTCAACGACGAGATCTCCGCGATCAGCAGCTCGGTCACGGTGCAGCTCAACTCGGCCGGCAACGGATTCGAGGTGATCGACGTCAGCGGGGGTTCGGGCAACCTCGAGTTCAGCGGCCTGGGAGCCCAGCGGCTGGGCCTCGACACCGGCTCGAGCGGCATCCCGGAAGACCGGGTGACCGGCTCGAACATGCAGGCCCGGTACGTCGCCGAGGGCACGCGACTGGACGGGCTCAACGGCGGCCGCGGCGTCTCGACCGGCTCCTTCACGATCGTCGACGGCCTGGGCCAGGAGGCCACGGTCTCGATCGGCGGCGACGAGCAGACGATCTACGACGTGATCGCCGAGATCAACAGTCGCGGCGTCGCCGTCACCGCCCGCATCAACGACAATGGCGACGGCATCCTCATCGAGGAGGACGCCGAGGCCCTCGACGGGGCGACCGCCTTCCAGGCGATCTCGATCGCGGACAACGGTGGCACCACCGCCCGCGACCTGGGGATCGCGGGGGTCGCGGCCGAGATCGGCGGCGCGATCGACGGCTCCTACGAGCGGGTCGTCGACCTCGACACGAGCGACACCCTCGACGAGGTGGTGGCCAAGATCAACGAGTCCGGCGTCGACGTGTCGGCGAGCGTGGTCAACACCGGCTCGGGGGCCACGCCCTTCCGCATGAACCTGGCCTCGGGGATCAGCGGGGCCAGCGGGGAGCTGGTGATCGACACCGGCGGCGTCGACGTCGGCCTCGAGGCGACCTCCCGCGGCCGCGACGCCCGCGTCTTCTTCGGGGCCGACACCCCCGAGGACGGGCTGCTCGTCACCAGCCGGACCAACACGCTGGACGAGGTGATCGACGGCGTGTCGATCGACCTGCTCGCCACCAGCGACGATCCGGTCGAGGTGCTCATCACCCGCGACGAGACGGCGATCGAGGAGTCCGTCGCCCAGTTCGTCACCACGTTCAATGACGCGGTGGGCCGCATCGACGAGTACGACTTCTTCGACGTGGAGACCGAGGAGCGGGGGGTTCTGCTCGGGGATCCGACGGTCGCGCGGATCCGCAACGCGCTCTTCCGGACGATCAACCAGCGGGCCCTCAACGTCGACGGGTCGTTCCAGTTCCTCACGCAGGTCGGCGTCCGCGTAGGGCAGGGCGGCACCGTGCAGTTCGACCGCGAGCGATTCCGCGAGGCCTACGCCGCCGACCCCAACGGCGTGGCCGAGCTCTTCACCGCCTTCGCGTCGCGTGAGAACGACGACGAGACGGTGATCGACGGGGTCACGGTCGCCGACGACGGTCAGACCTTCACGAGCCTGGGCTTCGGGCCGCTCTTCGACAACCTGCTCGATGATCTGACCAATTCCGTCGACGGCGTGACGAGCCGGGCCGACGACGCCTTCGCGACCCAGATCGAGCTCCTCGAGGCCCGCGCGGAGACGCTCGACGGTCGCATCGAGGACCGGCGGACGCAGCTGCAGCGGGAGTTCGCCTCCCTCGAGCTGCTGCTGTCGGATCTGCAGCAGCAGGGGCAGGCGATCAGCGGCATCGGCGGCGGCGGCGGTGGCGGCGGCGTCGCACTTCCGGGTCTGTGATCCCCCGCGAGGCGAGCCGCCGCGGACCGCGTGGCGCTGCATTGACTCCGCCCGACGCAATCGCGCACGCCGGATCCGACCGAACCCCCGCATGATCCGTCGATTCCACCCAAGTCGCCTTCTCGGCGGACCGATCCCTCGGGTGCGATGAACGACACCAACGCCTACCTCCGCACTCGCGTCATGACCGCCTCCCCGGCGGAGCTCCGCCTGATGCTCTTCGACGGCGCGATCCGGTTCCTGAGCCAGGGGATCGCGGGCCTCGAGTCCAAGGACTACGAGGCCGCCTACGACGGGTACTCCAAGACGCAGGCGATCATCGTCGAGCTGCTGAACGCGCTCGATCCGTCGCAGGCGCCCGAGCTCTGCGAGCGTCTCTCGGCGCTCTACACCTTCATGTACACGTCGCTCGTCGAGTCGCTGAGCGAGAAGGACGTGCCGAAGGGCCGCGAGATCCTCGAGCTCGTCGAGTACGAGCGGGAGACGTGGCGGCAGGTGATGGAGAAGCTCGCCGCGGAGGGCATGGAGCTCAAGGTGCCGCCGCCGAACGAGGGGGCGCCGCAGATCGCGCCCGCGGACGCGGCGGCCCACGTCGGATCGGCCACGCCCGGTGGGGCGGGCGACGACGCGTCCGCCACGCCGCCCGCGAACGCACCGGCGTCGCCCGCCGCCGCCGCTCGCCGGCGGCTGCCCGGCGGCTACGGCGCCGGAGCCGCGGGCTCGTCGCTCAGCGTCAAGGGATGACCCGCACGCGCATGCCGAACGCGGGCCGAGCGGGGGACGCCGCGGTGCGCCCGTCACCGCCGCGGCCTTGATTGCCCGAACCGAGGTGGCCCTGGTGACCCGAACCGAGGTGGCCTCGGTGACCCGAACGGAGGTGGCCCTGGTGACCCGAACCGAGGTGGCCTTGGTTCCCCGTACCGGCGTCGGTGACGACGAGCCACCGAGGTGGCCTCGATGACCCGAGCTGCCGGTGGCCTTGCGCGGGCGGGGTCTGACGCACCGTCACCGTCCGCGACGCTGCCTGATCGCCCGACCGCGACCGCGGCCACGGCCCCGGACGTGCCGCTGCACCCCTCGCGCACCACCGCGTCAGCCCGCGATCGTGCGTCGATCGCAGGCGAAATCTCGCGATTCTTCCTCGATCCGGGCCGATCAGGCCGCGGCCGCGGTGCCAGTCGCATGCTCGCCGTCGAGCGGCCGGGCCGGCGTGCCGCCGACGACCGCGCCCGCCGGTACGTCCCGCACCACGACGGCGCCCGCCGCCACCACGGCGTCGGCCCCGACCCGCACGCCCTGCCGGACGATCGCCCCGGCCCCGACGTGGGCCCGCTCCTCGACGACGGCTCCGCCGCACAGGATCGCCCCCGGGGCGACGTGGGCGTGGTCCGCGACGTGGACGTCGTGCTCGAGGATCGCTCCCGAGTTCACGATCACGTTCACGCCGATCCGGGCCTTCGGGTTCAGGATCGCGCCGGCGAGCACCACGGTCCCGGCTCCGATCGCCACGTCCTGGCCGACGATCGATCGCGGGTGGACGATCGTCCCGGGGCAGAGCCCGAGCCGCCACGCCCGCTCGAACAGGGTCTCGCGGCGCTGGGGCCCGCCCGGACGGTCGGTCCCCCCGAGCCCGAGCACGAACTGCCGGATGCCGTGCTGGTGCAGCGACTCGAGGTGGTCGAGGCCGCCGATCACCGGCACGCCGTGCCGGATCGAGCCGTGGGTCTCGGCGTCGTCGTCGAGGATCGCGGTGATCTCGACCTCGGCCTGGGCCATCGCGGCGTCGATCACGACGCAGGCGTGACCGCCCCCGGTGAGGCAGACGGTCGGGATCGGGTCGGTGGGCGACGTGCCGTAGCTCATGCCAGCATCTCCTCGTCGATCAGCGTGTCCGCGGCGATGGCCACGCGGGCCCGGCGACCGCAGATCGCCGGCATCATCTCGGGGGGCAGGCCGGTGCCCGGCCGCCGGACGTCCAGCATCCGCGGCTCGATGACCGTCCCGGCGGGAATCGGCGTGCGGGCGACCAGGCTTCGGCGGGCGACGGCCCGAACGTCGGATTCGACCGATGCGGGGGCCTTGCAGGCCGACCCGAGGGCCGCGTGGGCTCGCCGGACGGCCCGCACGTAGGCGGCCAGCTCGGCCGGCTCGTCCGAGGCGGCGTGGTCGGGCCCCGGGGCGGTCCGGTCGAGGGTGAGGTGCCGCTCGAGCAGGGGAGCCCCGAGGGCGACCGCCGCCACCGCGGTCTCCGGGCCCGGCACGTGGTCGGACCAGCCGACGGGCAGGCCGGTCGCCGCGTGCAGCGCAGGGATCGCGCGGAGGTTCGCCGCCTCGGGCGGAGCGGGGTAGGCCGAGACGCAGTGGAGCAGGGCGAGCGGCACGCCCGTCGCCGCCGTGCGGATCGCGGCCACCGCGGCCCGCACCTCGTCCGTCGTGGCCATGCCGGTCGAGACCACCAGCGGCCGGCCGGCCCGGGCGACGTGGGCGAGCAGCGGGGCGTGGGTCAGGTCGCCGGAGCCGATCTTGATCGCGTCCACCCCGAGGGCGACCACCACGTCGGCGGCGTCCTCGTCGAACGGCGTCGCGAGCACCGCGAGGCCGCGGGCGCGGGCCGCCGCGACCGTCTCCGCCAGCGCCGGCCGCGGCAGGACGAGCCGCTCGAGCATCGTCCGCTGCCGCCCGCCCTGGCCTCGCTCGCGCTGGTACCCGGCGGTCGCCGCGCCCGCGGTCACCAGCCGGGCCGGGTCGAAGACCTGGAGCTTCACCGCGTCCGCCCCGGCCTCGGCGGCCGCGGCGACGAGCTCGAGCGCCCGGGCCGGGTCGCCGTCGTGGTTCACGCCGATCTCGGCCACGACCATCGGCGGCCCGTGCTGGGTGATGGATCGGGGCGGGATGACCATGACGGTGCCTCGGGAGTGGCCGCAGTCCGGAGGAGCGCCCGATCGGCCGGGGCGGCCGGGGCGGCCGGGGTGGCCCGGGTGGCCGGGGTGGCCGGGGTGGCCGGGGTGGCCCGGGCGGCCGGATCGGCAGCCTCGGCCGGCGTCGATCGCGGCCGCGCGGCGGAGCCTCGTCCCACCGGGGAGTCCCGCTCGACCGCCGTGACGAGGCCTCGTCTCTCATCGACCGTGCAACGACCGCGCCCCCTGAATCGCCCGAACGTCCGAGAATCACCCCGCAGCCGTGGCCGCGGGCGCGGGTTCTCCTGAGCCGAGGGCTCCCGGTGCACGGACGGTGCGGAGCCTTTGCGGTATCGTGTCCTCGACGGCAGACGGGGCGGGAGGCGACGCCGGCGGTCGACGGGCGGCTCCCCGCGGCATCGCCTCGAGGGCGACCGCTCGCCGGTGGAGGTGTGCGTGGGCATTCGATCGAGGCTCAGGAAGCGAACGTCGAAGGAGCTCCCACCGAAGCGCGGTCATCGCCTGCTCTCGCCCGACGCCGTCCTGGCGGCGTGCGAGTACCCGGCGGAGGCCGTCGAGATCATCCGGGGATCGACGTTCACCACCCACCACCGGGTCGGCATCCATCGCCACCTGCGGGCGGCCAACGTCCTGAACGACTTCTTCGACCGGGAGCACTTCGAGGATCGGCGGGTCGTCGAGTTCGGCCCGGGGCACTACAGCTTCGCGATGCTCGCCCGAGCACTCGGGGCCGAGGTGGTCTGCCTCGAGCGCTACGACGTGCACGTGCGGCTCGGGCGGGCGCTCGGCTTCGAGGTCCACGACGTCGACTTCCGTTCGCTCACGCCCGAGCATCTCGGGGGACCGGTCGACGGTCTCTGGATGAAGGGCGCCTTCAATGCGTGCCAGTTCGCGTCGGAGCACGATGTCCGTGCCTTCGTCGAGCTCCAGACACGTCTCATCCGGCCGGAGGGATGGGGGTGGTGCGTGACCGTGAACATGACCCCGAAGGACCATCCGCCGGACGAGCCGTTCCTGCAGCGACGCATGGAGGTGCAGCGCGAGGCGTACGCCGACGCGGGCTGGGATCTCCTTCCGATCCGCGAGGACGATCGCAAGCGGTATGCGGTCAGCTACCAGGGCTCCACGCACTACTTCGTCCGCAACCTCCCGCTCGCCGCCGAGGCTGCCGCCCTCCCGGGGCAGGGGAGCGCGTGAGCCCGGACACGGTCACCAGCCGAGGTTCCGAGGGGTCCGCGACCGGAGGAGCGCCCCCGCCGGTCTCGCGGGATCGCCCCTTCAACCGTGTCCACCGCGTCTGGAAGCCGACGCCGGAGTACGCGACCGATCCCTGGCGGACCTTCACGGACTTCGTCGAGGTCCTGCTCGCGCGGGGAGCCCGGTTCGTCACCTTCCGCGACGCGTACGCCGGTCGGATCGATCGCGGCGCGATCAACGTCATCCTCGATCACCACATCGACTACTACCCGATCGAGACCGAGGTGATGTGTCGCTGGGAGCGGTCCCGTGGGATCGTGTCGAGCGTGTTCCTCTTCAACGAGTTCGACTACGACGACACGCCGCAGCGACGACTCTGGTCGCTGGAGGACCTCGATCTGGAGTTCTTCGCGTCGCTCGAGGCCGCCGGCTTCGAGATCGGGTATCACCAGAACGCGGTCGGTCTCGCGACCACGCCCGAGGAGCGGCGCAGCTACCGGAAGTCCCTGCCGCCCGAGGTCGCCGAACGCGCCCGCCGGCTCTTCGCCCGCGACGTCGACGCCCTCCGCCGCCACTTCCGAATCACGTCCTTCATCCCGCACGGGGCGGGAGAGGGCAATGCGCGACTGCTCGAGCTGCCGGAGGGCTACGAGGACGGCCTCGAGTGGGCGTACAACAATCGGAGCCGGAACGGCACCGTGGAGGCCACCGTCCACTGGGAGAACTGGACCGACTCCGTCCGCCAGCATCCGCAGTGGATCAAGTCGCGCTTCGCGGTGCACGAGGCCGTCCGGGACACCCTGCGCGTCAAGGCCCACACGGCATCCGCCGGGCTGCACCACGTGCTCGTGCATCCGGGGCGTTTCGGTCGCGGGATGCCGTACGCCGAGCTCGCGGCGGACCAGGGGGCCGACGTGCCGCTGCAGGAGGGCCTCGAGTACGACCCGCGGTCCTACCCGGGAGCGGGTCCGGTGTGGCGGAGTCCTGAACTGGTCGCGGCGTGGGAAGGTCCGCGGACCCGGGCGGCGCGGGAGCGTCGTCGCGACGCCGTCGTGCCCGCCCCGGATCTCGGGGCGGCGGGCATCGGCGTGGACGAAGACGTGCCGCCGCCGGCCGGGTGCCCGCGCTGGGTGATCACCGACGACGTGGCGATCGTGCGCGAGTGCCTGCTGGCGGACGCCTGGTGCGTGCCCTTCCTCGTGCGCCACGAGCGATTCACGTCCGATCGCCGGAAGAAGGTGCGTCGCGGGAGTCTCGACGACGGCGTCGCCGCCACCGACGCGGACTGCGACCTCGATGACGTCGACGAGGCCGACGATCGCTTCCGCCGACGGTTCGCCCCGTTCTTCAACGTGATCTGGACGCATCGGGTCGTGCGGTACCTCGCGGAGGAGGACGTTCCCTACCGGCTGATCGTGCTGCGATCGGTCGCGGCGCGCCGGGCCGCCGACGTACGGATGATCGGTCGGCTCCTGGCGCGGCGGGCGGGACGGGCGGCCATCCACCTCGACGTCCGCCTGCCCGCCCTCCGCACCGAGGCGTGGTTCCGTCGACTGCTCCTGCGGACGTTCGCCGCCGAGGCGTCCGATGGAACCCCGCCGCCCGAGATCGTCCCCGTCAGGACGAACGCGGGGCGGGTCTGCCGGGTCGTGCACGAGCGTGTCGCGCCCGATTCCCCCTTCGCCGCCGACGTGCCGTCGGCCGGTCTCGACTCCATCGACCGAGGCCCGCGCGACGGCCGGCATGCGGCGGTGTCGGAGTGCGAGACTCGACGAAAGGAGCCCCGATGAGCTCGATCGCCGCGACCGACATCGATCGCATCGTTCCGGACCTCGATGATCCCGGCCGTCGATGCGTGGCCCTCCTCGCGGAGCTCCACGACGCGACGCCGGAGCAGCTCGTGGAGCGTTTCGGGGTCAAGGGACTCCAACGTGCGCCCCGGGGTCTGCTCAAGCACGTCCGGGCCATGACGCGACTCGAGTTCGCCGGCAGCGGCGTCGAGGACGGCCTGGCCTGGATCGACCTGCCCAACGATCGCCGGTTCTGGAGCTGGTGCTCGCGGCGCAATCATGAGCGCGAGTTCTCCTACGTCGCCGACCTCCTGCCGGGCATCACCGCCGAGACGTACCTCGCGGCGAAGGACGTGACCGCCCGCTACCTCACCGACCACGCGTGGTACCCCTCGGAGGTCCTCCCGGGACGCGGAGGCGTGGTGGTCGAGGTCGGCGCGTATCTCGGCCACAAGTCGATGCGATTCGTGGACGAGTGCATCGGCCCCGAGGGGCGCCTGCTGGCGATCGAGATCCTTCCGGAGAACGTGGAGCTGCTCGAGCGCAACGTTCGGACGAACGGGCTGACCGACGTGATCGACATTCGCCAGTGCGGCGTGTGGAACGCGCCCGGCACCATGACCGTCCGTGGGAAGGGCCGCCAACGGAACAGCCTCGTCAATCTCGACAAGATCGCGGCCGAGAAGCCGACGATGCGCACCCGCCTGCGGACGCTCCGGGACGCGATCGCCCCCCCCGGCAAGGTCGACCCGGGGGTGGCGATGGAGGTTCGGACCGAGCCCCTCGACGCGTTGCTCGAGGAGTGGGACGTCCCGTTCGTGGACTTCATGATCCTCACCGTGAACGGTGCCGAGCTGCAGGTGCTCGAGGGCCTCGATCGCTGGTGGGATCGCGTGCGCCATCTGTACCTCGCCGCCTGCTACACCGTGGATGGCCGGGACACCTATCAGCCATGCGTCGACGCGCTCCGCGCCCGCGGCGTCGAGATCCTGCCGTGCTCGACGAAGTACGAGATCTACACGCGGAACCCGAACGCGATCTCGCCGCCGCGGGACGTCTGATCGGCGTCGAGGCACGCCGACCCCACGGACCGGACCCTTGGTGACCCCACGCCTGAGCACCGCTCGTCGCTACGCGGCGGTGATCCGCTGGTTCGTGGCCGACGGTCTCGTCGGACACCGCTGGCTCGTGGTCGGCATCGTCGCCGGCAGCATGCTCTCGCTGCTGTTCCAGGTCCAGGCGATCGGTCTGGTCGCGGTGTACTCGCAGCGGCTCGCACAGGACGAGACGATCGAGCTCCTCGGTCGTTCGATCGCGGTGCGGGACACGCCCTGGACCCTCCCGGTCGCGGGCGGGCTGGTGCTCGTGAGCCTGGTGCTCGCGGCGGGACTGCGCTACCTGTCGCGGCGATCGACGCTCGCCCTCCGGCGGGACTACGCCCTGCGATGCTGGGAGCGCGCCCTGCACCTGCTGGAGGCGCCCGGCTTCCGGCCGGGACGGACCGACGTCGCCCTGGACATCCCGACGGCGATCCAGCGCGTGCGCACCGACTCGATGCTCTGCTCCCGGTTCATCGCGCTGCTCGTGCTCGCCCTCGTGTCGCTGGCCAACCTGACGCTCACCGTGGCCGCGCTCGTGATCGTGAACGTGTGGCTGACGATCGTCATCGGCATGCTTGCGGCCGTCAGCGGTGTCGTGCTCTACCGGATCAACGTGCAGGCGGCGCGCTACTCGCTCGAGTACGAGGAGGCGGGGCCGCCGGCCGGCCGTGAGACCAGCGAGGCGATCCGTCGGATCGCCTTCACCCCGCCGGGCGCGGGCGCGAGCGAGCCCACCCGAATCCCCGCCGGCCGGGCGTTCGTCGCGTCCTACGTCGCGCGGCTCCGCTCCGCCGACGACAGCGAGCTCGTCGGAAACGTCTTCTTCGCCCTCATCCTCACCACCGTGCTCGTCGGGCTCGGGGTGCAGACCTTCATGCTCGATCGCGGGACGGCCGTGGCGGCGATCTATCTCGTCGGCCTTCCCTACGCGCTGATCGCCTTTCGCAACCTCATGCGGACGGCGACGCTGCTGAATCGCTTCTACCCGATGGCGAGGCGGTACGTGGAATTCGTGGAGGACGTGTCGGATGACGAGGGGCCCGAGGGCGCCGGCGCCGGCGCCGGCGATCGCCGGATGCTGGTCCCCGCGTGCGATCCACCGGCGGAAGGATCCGATGCGCGACCTCTCGAACCGCGGGCGGGCGACACGCTGCTGATCGTCACCGATCTCGAGCCGACCCGTTTCTCGCTGCCGTTCCTGCTCGGCACCATCTTCGTGGACGAGGACCACGTCGGCATCGTGCCGCCGGTGCAGGTGGTCAGCGGCCGGATCCCGCCGGTGAACGTGGAGGCGCTCCGCGCGATCGTCGACGGGCCGCAGGGCCCGGCGGTGGAGTCCCTCGTCGCCGAGACCGGGCGGAAGGGCGGGCTCGAGGAGCTCGAGGCGGGCGGATCGGGCCGGGCGGAGCTCGCGGTGCTCGTCAGGGTCGTCGCCGCCGCCGCCGCGGCCGGTCCGGGAGGCGTGGTGGTGCTGGACGAACGGTCGCTCGCGGCCTTCGGCGCGGAGGATCGCGCGGTGATCCTCGGCCGGCTCGAGGCCCAGGTGCGGGTCATCGTCGGGGGGCCGGGAAGCGACCCGACGACGTGGCCCGGCATCGGCCGGATCGCGGTGGTCGGCCGGCGAGGGCGGATCGCGATGCTGCCGCCGTCGAGGTGGCCCGAGTCGGGACCGTCGCTGACGCGAAGGCTCGACGACGAGGGGCGGACCCCGATCTTCGACGCCGACGACGAGCTGATGTGAGCCGGGGACGGGGTACGCCCCGTCGCCGCCGGAGCGTGATCGCCGCGTGTTGTTCAACTCTCCCATCTTCCTCGTGTTCGGTGCGACGTTCCTCGCGCTCTGGCACGCGATGCGGGGGGGCACGAGCCGGCTGGCGCTGCTCGTCGGCGCGTCCTTCGTGTTCTACGGGTGGTGGGACTGGCGATTCACCTTCCTGCTGCTGGGATCAGGCCTCGTCGACTTCGTCGCGGCCCGGGTGATCGCGTCCCGCCCGGTCGGCCTGCGCCGGCGCGCCATGCTGGTCCTGTCCCTGGTGGCGAATCTCGGCACCCTCGCCACGTTCAAGTACCTGGGCTTCCTCGCGGGCGTCGTGGCGTCCGTGGGAGGCGGCGAGGTCGCCGTGCCGGACCTGCTCCGCGACATCGTGCTCCCCGTCGGGATCTCGTTCTACACGTTCCAGTCGATGAGCTACACCATCGACGTCTACCGCGGCACGGTGGAGCCGGCGCGGTCGCCGCTGCACTTCTTCGCCTACCTCGCGATGTTCCCGCAGCTCGTGGCGGGTCCGATCGAACGGGCGTCGCACATCCTGCCGCAGCTCGAGTCGCTTCCGCCAGCACGCCGGGAGGACTGGTGGGAGGGCTGGCGTCTGGTCGTCGTCGGGTTCTTCAAGAAGACCGTGATCGCGGACAACCTCGCGCCGTTCGTGGGCGACGCGATGCGCGGCGGCATCGAGCCCAACGGCCTGCACTGGTGGGTGGTCGCGGCGGCCTTCGCGGTGCAGATCTACTGCGACTTCTCGGGATACACCGACATCGCCCGCGGCATCTGTCGCATGATGGGCCTCCGGCTGATGGAGAACTTCCGGCAGCCGTACACCGCCCGGAGCTTCCGGGACTTCTGGAGCCGCTGGCACATCTCACTGTCCACCTGGTTCCGCGACTACGTCTACATCCCGCTGGGCGGCAGCCGGCACGGGCGGCTCAGGGGTCACGTCGCGCTGTGGACGACGATGCTCCTGAGCGGTCTCTGGCACGGTGCCGGGTGGACCTTCATCGCCTGGGGCGCCGTGCACGCGGCGTTCCTCTCCGCCGAGCGAGCCATCGCCGGCCGACGAGGGACGGAAGGGCCGTGGATCCCGTGGCCGCTCGCACAGGCGATCGTGCTGCTCGGCGTGCTGCCGGCGTGGATCCTCTTTCGGGCCGACGACATCGGGACGGCCGGGCGGATCATCGGCCTGATGTTCTCGCCGTGGACGTTCGCCAATCCCTTCGACGGATGGAGCGTGCCGATGCTCGCGCTCTGCCTGGGCGTGGCCCGTATCCTCCAGATGACGCTGGCCCGTCGGTACGGCCCCCGGCTCGAGCTTCGCCGTCTGGAGGCGTGGCTCCTGCCCGTGCTGGCCGTGGCCGCCATCTTCCTTCGCGGACCCGGCAGTGCGTTCATCTACTTCCAGTTCTGATCGGGCGGTGGGGCGACCGTCGGTGCTCGCCAGCGTGAGCATCACGCTGGCGCTGCTCGCGGGAGCGACGGTCGCTCGCCACCATCTGCCGGAGGTGAATCGGCGCAGCGGGACGGCCCGCGACGTCTTCTGGCAGAGGAAGGTGCTCGTGGACGCCCCGCACGCCGTCGTCGTCGCCGGCGACTCGCGGGGCTACCGCGGCGTGGCCCCCGAGGTCCTGGCCGACGGTCTCGGCGTTCCCCCCGAGGACGTGCTCAACTTCTGCTTCAGCGGCGCCGCCTTCGAGCCGCGCTACCTGAGCCGCGTGGACGAGCTCGTGCGCCGTGAGCCTCCTGGGCGGATCCTGCTGACCCTCACGCCGGGCTCGCTGACGCCCGAGGCGGCGGCGCGCAACGGCTTCCTGTCCCGGGAGCGAGCCTACGGCCGCATGCGGGACGACGTCATCGCCCGAGCCCGATTCGCAGTCGAATCGCCGTTCCGAAGCCTCGCGCAGACGTGGTTCCGCCCGTTGTCGCGCAACGACTGGCGGCGGATTCTTCCCGGGCAGACGGCGCGCACGGTCGGGCGGCGGGGGCGGGAGCTCCGGGTCGAGCGATTCATGCCCACGGGATGGGTGGCCACGGTGGCCGAGCCCCCGGACCCGGAGTTCTACTTCGACCACTTCGACGAGAAGTTCACCGACAATCAGGTCGATGCCGCCGCGGTCGCGCGTCTGATGGATCGGGTCGCCGGCTGGACGGCCGGCGGGATCGACGTCTCCGGGGTCCGGATGCCCATCGGCGACGGGCTCGCGTGGCGGGAGGACCGGCTCTCCGGGATGGACTGGGATGCCTTCGTGGAGGCGTTCCGCGCCGCGGGCGGCACGTGGATCGAGCTGGACTGGTCGCGATTCCGTACGTACGACGGCAGTCATCTGGACGCGGGGAGCGCCCGCCGAGCCACCGCCGTGATCGCGGCGGTCATGGCGGAGGACCGACGCTGAGCACCGCCGGTGCCACGCCTCCCGGGGCTCCCGTCCGCCGCGCGAGCGGAGGGTCGTTCGGCCGGGCGTCCGCCGGGCGTCGTCACGGCGCGATCGGGTCGATCGTGGGCACCGCGAGGCGCCTCATCCGCTCGGCGTCGATGTCCGCCAGCGTGCGGAGTCCCTTCGTGTACACGTACGGCCGATTGAGGTACGTCAGCGCGTATCGGCGGCAGGCGTGCTGGTCGGGACGCTCCGCCGTCCACCCGAGCTCCTGCATGCACGTGCGCTGCAGCTCGGTGAGCTGCGTCCGTCGGGCGTTGGCGGCCACGAACGAGAGCTCGACCGGCCGCTCGATCTCGTTGACGAACGAGCGGAAGTGGAATCCGAGGCGTTGGCGAACTTCGTTCTCGTTCTCGTTCTCGTTCTCGTCCTTGGTCGACGTGTCCGACATCGGCGGCTTGCGCGGGGGGCGTCGCGGGAATCGCATCCGGCGCCGAATCTTCGCCCCGGTCCACGGCCGGACCGAGTTGCACATCCAACCCCAGCCCGACTCGGACACGACGGCGTCGAGACGACGGGCCGCCTCCGGCAGCGTCGTCGTGGACTGCCGGCACGGATTGAACGGCCCCTTCAGGAACAGCCCGTCGAATCCGGTGAACCGCCCCTCGGTCAGCATGTCGAGGTCGTCCCCGTGCACCTCGAAGCCGAGGCGACGGCCGAGATCGGCCAGCGCCTCGTCGAACTCGATCGCGACGACCTCCGCTCCGAGCGCGCGCGCGATGATGGCGAACGGGTAGAGCCCCGGCCCGATGTCCATGATCCGCGTGCCGGCGAAGTCCTCGGCGCGGAAGAAGTCGTTCACGATGCGGGCGTGGATGCGGGCGACGCCGGGCGTGAACTCGATCAGGAACTCCGACGTGGTGGCCTCGCGGACGGCCGGCATGTGCCGTTCGATCTCCCGGCAGCGTTCGACCGCCTCGTCCGGATCGATCAGGACCGCGACGGCATCGTCGGCGCCACTCATGCGGGCGCCCCGAAGCCGGCGCCGTAGGCGAATCGGGCGCCGGGCGTGTCCTCGGGTCCAAAGGAGTCCTGGCGGGGGAGGACCCCGTCGTAGAACTCGCAGTCCGCGAACCGCGTCTGTCGGACGAGTGCGTCGTCCAGCCACGAGCGGATCAGCCGGCACTCGTTGAACTTGCAATGCTCGATCACCATGTGCTGCTGGTCGCACTGCAGGAACGTGGAGCGGTTGACCCGCGTGCGGGCGAAGGTCGAGTCGTTGAGGGCCAGCATGGCGATCTCGCTGCCCGTGACCACCGAGTCGAGCAGCTGGAGCTGTCGAAGATCACCGTAGAAGAAGCGACTGCCGGTGATCAGGACGTCCACGAGCCGCGTCGAGAGAAAGGAGCAGCCGGCGAAGAGACAGCCCTCGAACGTGCAGCGGCTGAAGCGGCTCGCCCGCATGCTCACCCCGTAGAGGACACAGTTCCGAAGCGTCATGTCCTGGAAGTGGCACCGTTCGAAGGCGGCGAACGGACCCAGCGTCACCCGGTCGAGGGTGACGCCGCGGACGTCGAGCTCGTTGCGGTCGATCGGCTCCCGGCCGTCGGCGTCCTTGAAGGGGCCGAGCAGGTCACGAGCGTCCCGGACGACGGTGGCCCCGGGAGCGGGGTCGACTCCGGCATCGCCGCGCACCGATTCCCGGACGCGATCCACGGCCTTGGCCAGCGGGTTCATCATGCGGTGCTCCTGCACGGGACGATGTGCGTTCGGTCCATGGTACTGCGCCGGCGAGGGGCGCTTCGAGGGTCGGGAGCGACCGCTGAGAGTGGTATGCTGTGGGGTCGGCGAAGCAGATCCGCGGGCCGCGCCCGCGTGGTCGCGTGTCGCATTTCCCGGAGCCTTCGTCATGGACCCCTCCTCGGTGGCGACCATCCTGGTCTGCGGAATGTCCCGTTCGGGCACGACGCTGGTGGCGACCATGCTCGACTCCCATCCGCGGATCGCGATGGGCTACGAGCTGCTGCCCGCCGGCATCGAACGACCTCGGTCGGCGTCCCACTGCCTGGAGGCGGTGCTGGCGGACCTGGGGGAGGGAGCGGGCGCGAAGGCGGTGGAGGCGGAGCTGGCGGACCGGGGCGAGGTGCCGCTCGGTCGATTCGTGCGCACCGCTGATCGGGCCGGCGTCGGACCGGCTCGCCTGGTGGAGCGGCTCCGAGCGTCGAACCTGCCGGAGCGGACCGACGACCTGGCGGGTCGGATCGCTCTGTCGCTGGCCGTCGTCGAGGACAAGCGGCGCGAGACCGGGGCCTCGATGCAGGGCTTCAAGTGCAACGTTCCCAGCGTGGAGGTGGTCGCGGCATCGGTGCCGAATCCTCGGGCCGTCTTCGTCCTCCGGGATCCGCGGGACGTGATGGCGTCGCACATCGCCAACGGCTTCGATCGCGACGTGGAGCATGTCTGCCGGGCGTGGGTCGGATACCTCGCGCGATTCGAGGCGTTCATGGAGCGGCATCCCGAACGGGCGCTCCTCGTCCGCTACGAGGACCTCGTCTCGGAGCCGGATCGTGAGCTGGGCCGGGTCGCGTCCATGCTCGGCATCGAGGACGCGTCGCCGATGCTGCGGTTCCACGACTCCGAGGCGACGGTCCATCGCGCCGGCCATCGGAACGCGGACGCCCTGCGACAGGAGGTCCACCGCGGGCGGATCGGCCGCTGGCGATCGACGCTGAGCCGCGCCCGGGTGGCCGAGATCGACGAGCGATGCGGGCCGGCCCCGGAGCGTCACGGCTATCGCCGCGGTCCGACGGAGGAGCCCGTCGCCACGCCCCGGGCGGCGCGGATGCGCCACGGTCTGCGCGTGAAGCGGGCGTCGAAGTTCTTCCGGGACGAGTACGCCCGCCTGATCCTGCCCTTCGCCGAGGGACGCACCAACCTCACCTGGCACGAGGCCGCCACCGGCGCGCCGTCGGCCACCGACGAGGTGCTCATCCTGCGCCACGACGTCGATCACGACCTCGACACCGCGTTGGAGATGGCCCGGTGGGAGCAGGAGCACGACCTGCGGGCCACGTACTGCATCCTGCACACCGCCTGGTACTACGGCGAGTTCCGCGACGGCCGGATGTCGCGCTATCGCGAGATGCTCGAGGGCTGCCGGGCCCTGGAGTCCATGGGCCACGAGATCAACCTCCACAACAACTTCCCGGTGCTCGCACTGCAGCACGGGCTCGATCCGGTGGAGCTGATGGCCGACGAGCTGACCTTCCTGCGATGGCACGGACTGACCGTCACCGGCAGCTCCACCCACGGCGATCGTCTGTGCCGGGAGCTCGAGTTCCGGAACTACGAGCTGTTCTCCGAGTGCGTCTATCCCGCTCGCGGCGGCCCGCGCGTGGTGACGCACGAGGGGCGCTCGATCCGTCTCGGGGACGTCTCGATGCGGGAGCTCGACCTCGAGTACGAGGCGTACGATCTGCCCCGGGACTTCTACGTCACGGATTCGGGCGGGAACCTCCGCGTGCGCGAGGACACCCGCGGGCGGGCCGGGCGCCGGCGGCGGGATCTCGATCCGCCGCCGCCCTACCCGCGGATCGTCGGGATCCTGACCCACCCGATCTGGTGGGACTTCTCGCGCGACGCGCCCGAGGGACGCGATTTCACCGAGCTGCCGCGGGAGATCGAGGGCACGGTCTGAATGTCGGTCGCGTCCCATGCGTTCGTGAGCGGGGTCTCTCGATCGGGGACCACGCTCCTCGCCGCCATGCTCGACGCGCATCCGGCGGTCTCGATGGGCTACGAGCTCATGCCGACGGACCTTCCGCCGGACGCCGTGGCGGCCGAGCGGCTTGCCGCGGCGATCCGCGAGCACGGGGACGACTCGCTCGCGGCCGCCCGGCGGCTCGGCAACGCGTTGCGCGACTCCGGCGACGAGGCATTCGGCCGGTTCGTCAAGCGGGCCGCCCGGTGTCGCGTCTCGCCGGCCGAGCTGCGAGGGCTGCTTGCCGACGGCGTGGACGTCTCGGCGACCACGCGGTCGATCGCGTTGTCGGCGGCGGTCGTCGAGCGCAAGCGGCGGTCCGAGGGCAGTCGAGTCGTCGGATGGAAGCTCTCCGTCACCGCGCGGCCGCAGCTGCCGGCGGACTGGCGCCGGCCCGTCTTCCTCTGCCTGGTGCGGGATCCCCGGGACGTGGCGGAGAGCCAGCGTCGGCGCGGGATGTCGACGTCGGTGGAGGAGGTGGCGGCGGGGTGGTGTCGCCACTTCGACGCGGCCGAGCGCCGTCGACGCTCGCATCCCGACGAGGTCGTGGTGATCCGCTACGAGACGCTGGTGCGGGACCCGCGATCCGAGACCGGGCGGCTCTGCACCGCGCTGGGGCTGGACTGGGATCCGGCGATGCTGCGGCCCGAGCAGTCCAAGGCAAGCGTGTTCACGGCGGGTCAGCGGCACGCCAACGCGGCCACGCTGGCCGGCGGCATCACCGACGCTCGGGTCGGTGCCTGGCGCGAGGTCCTCGGCGAGCGGGAGGTCAGCCGACTGGAAGCCGCCGTCGGGGGCCGTATGATCCGCGCGGGGTATCGCCGCGAGACGCGCGCCTCGGTCGCAGATCGATTCGTCGGAGCCGCACGGTCCGTCCTGGCTCGGCGTCGCCGGCGTGGAGCGCGATCGTGAACCAGCGGTCCGTGCTGGGCACGGTGAAGGTCGAGCGCACCGGCTGATCGCCCGAGATGCGGGCGAGGATCCACTGGTCGACGTCTCGTCCCCCGTGGTCGTACTCGAGCACCCACACGCGGAGGGGGAGCTCGGTGTCGATGGATGCACGGAACGACCAGACGACCGCCGGATGACCGCGCTGGATGGACTGGACATCCATCCGGGACCACCGTCCCTCGCCGGCGAGCAGATAGGTCGGATGACCGCCGGTCGTCCGCCAGCATCCCGGTCCGTCGGCGGGCTCCATCCGGCAGCCCACCCACGGGGTCTCGACCCAGCGCAGGCGACCGGTGAGCTGCGAGCGGACGGCGCGATGGAGCGCCGGCGTGCCGATCGTCGCCGCCGAGGGCCGGGCGATCAGCTTCGACGGAATCGATCGGTCCCGGTCGGTCGGCTCGGTGGCCTCGGAGGCATCGGCGGACGCCGTCGTCGTGGCCGTGGCCGTCGATTCGGGGAGCAGGCGCGGGTGCACGACGAGGCCGAGATCGGCCAGGAGGTCGGCGGGCGACCGCGACCGGTCGCCGCCGATCGGCACGACGTCGTCCGCGGCCAGGGCGTCGCGGACCCGTGCGAGGTGCGGGTCGTCGTCGGCGCCGTCGTCGAGGACGAGCGTCCGCCACGGGAGCGGTCCTTCGACGTGAGCGTCCGTCGAGGGCAGCGGGGCGTGACCGAGGAGCGTGGCCGAGACCGTCAGGCCGGTTCGCCGCTGCTGCCGGACCGCCGTGAGGCATCGGCTCCTCCAGCCCAGCACGTCCGACCGGCGCAGGTCGTCCGCTGCGCCGGGCGCGCCGCGGTCCGGCGCGGACTCCGTCTCGCGGCTCGCCTCGGGGCCCGGAATCACCCGCGCCGAGGTCGACCGTTCGGCGAGCTGGGCGAGGACCTCGGCCAGCTCGGGGGTCCGCGTCACGGCGAGCACGTGTCGCCGCGGCGCCTCCCACCACAGGGGATGGACGAGCACCTGATGCCGCCCGCGGGACAGATCCGCGTGCAGCGGATCGCCCGACCGGGTCCAGCCACCTCCGCTGTCGGTCCAGTAGCGTTCGGACGGCACCTTGACCGCCTCGTACTCGAGGCCGAGGTCCCGCATGGAGACCGACCAGAGCGGGAAGCGGTCGCCGTCGGCCCGTCGCAGCTCATGGGTCGGGGGATAGGACACGCGGCGGTCGTCGTCCGCCACGCCGATGCCCTCGGCCGACATCGAGTCCTCGGTGGCCATCGGATCCTCGGGCCGCAGCTCCGACCAGATCCAGTAGTTCACGTAGTGGTGCTCGTAGCATGCGGCGTCGCCGTGCGCGGCCGAGCCGATCAGGTCCACGCCGAGACTTCGGACGTGATCGATCCACCGACGGAGGTCGTCGATCGGGGTGTCGGTGCGGCCTTCGATCCACGGCGTGAGTGCGTTGAGGTGGAGCCCGACCTCGTGTCCGTAGTCGACGAGCTGGAGGACCTTGGCATCGAAGGCCGGGTCCCGGCAGTACTCGTGCGTGTGCAGCAGGTAGTAGGTGGCTCGACGCCCGTGCCGGAACTCGTGGAAGGCCATGTCCAGGGCCAGGTCGAGGTCGTGGTCGACGTCGTGCCGGAGCGCCACCATGTTCGCCGCCTCGGGGTGCTCCGCGAACTCGCGCACGGTGCTCGTCGGACCGAAGTGGTCGAGATACTCGAAGTACCGCTGGTCGTACGTCATGGGGATCGTGTCTGCAGGGGCAGGGCGGTCCCGGGGCCCGTCGGGCGGGGCGCGGTGGCCCCCGTGGCGGCGGCGGTCGCTCCGCCGGGCGTGATCTCGACGTCGGTCCCGGTGGCCGGGATGGCGGCAAGCTCCCCGTAGAGCCGGCGGAGCCTGGTCTCCTCCTGCTCCCAGTTGAGCGTACGGGCGGCCTCGAGGCAGGCGGCGCGCATGCGCTCGAGCTCCCGGGCGTCGGCCAGCAGCTCGCGCACCGTGCGGGCGATCGCGACGGGATCCGTCTCGTCGAACGTCCGTCCCACGCCGTGCCGCTCGATGAGCAGGCGCTTCTCGGGATGGTCGCTGCCGACGAACGGGACGCCGGCCATGAGACAGTGGAAGATCTTGTTGCTCGCCTCGAAGAGATACGAGCGGCAGGCGTTCTGCGTCGGGACGATCCCGAGGTCGGCCGACGCGGTGTACCGGGCGACCTCGTCCGGGGGCACGGCATCGCGGAAGAAGACGGTCCGGCCGAGCACCCCGTGCCCCTCGGCCCGGTCGCGGAGCGAGGCGAGATACGCCGCGTCGCGGGCGTAGCCCATGATGACCAGGGCCGCATCCTCGAAGAGCACGGCCGCGTCGATCGCCTGCTCGAGGCCGCGGTTGATCGTGATCGCACCCGGGTAGAGCACGATGGGGCGTGACGCGGGCAGGCCGAGCTCCTCGGACAGGATGCGCGTGCGGGCCGGGGGCGGCTCCCATGGCTGCACGTTGCGGATCAGCGCGGGACGCGGGATGCGGTAGCGGTCGCGCAACTCGTCGCAGATGCCCTCGGCCACGGTGGTGACGAGGTCGCAGTCCTTCACGAGGCGTCGCTCCAGCCACGCCCAGCCGAGACGGTCCCAGCGACGCGACCGATCACCGATGTTGCGCTCCAGCCACAGCTCGTGGGAGTCGTAGGCGAGCCGGGCACCGGTCAGCGACTTGACGATCGCGCCGGCGGCCAGCGTGTTGAGGTCATGGCAGAGCATGACGTCGGGGGCCAGCGCCAGGGCTCGCCGGGCGAAGGCTCCCGAGAAGCTGAGCGAGCTGATCACCGGGTGTCGCAGGCGTCGGACACGGTCGGCGGCCGAGCGCCGCAGGCGGGCCGGGATCCTCCGGAGCCGGGTCGAGGTGGTGCGGGTGATGCGGTCCGCGGTCCGCCGGACCGGCGAGCGGGGGGTGGTGGGTGCCGCGGCGACCGGAGAGGGCGCGGCGCCGATGGGCGGGCCGTCGACGAGACGCCGCACGCGGGCCGGATCCCGGTGGCGGGCGAGGACGGCGCGGGCGACGTCCAGAGGCTCCCGTCGATCGAGGCCGACGCGCTCGACGACGAGCGAGGGCTCGAGGGTCTCACGCGCCGGGAGGCCCGGGCCCGAGCGGGCCAGCACCACGACGTCGAACCTCCACCGCGCGAGGCTGCGAGCCTGCTTGAGGACCCGCGTGTCGTGCTCGAAGGTGTTCAGGACCGTCATGACCAGACGCGGACGGGGCCCGCGAGCGTCGAGCTGATCGGTCTCGTGGGTGGACCGCATCGCCGCAGTGTACCGGCGGCCGCCTCCAGCCCTCGACGCCGGTCGGTGCCCCGGGGGAAGGGCCGGGGCCGGGCGATCAGTCGGCGTCGCCGAGGAGGCGCCGGTACAGGGCCACCAGGTTCGGGGCCTCGGCCCGCTCCCAGGTCTCGGCCCGGGCGGCGGCCCGGCCGCGCCGGCCTTCGGCTCGAGCGAGCTCCGGATCGTCCAGCCGGCGGAGGCAGGCCGCTGCCAGTGCATCGGCATCGCCCGGCGGGACGACGGCGCCGGCCTCGTGCCGCCGGACCCACGCCGCCTTCTCCCCGCCGTCCGACGAGACGACCGAGAGACCCGCGATCGCGTACTCGAGCAGCTTCACCGGCCGGACCCCGTACCGCGCGACCGCCTCGAACGGGACCAGCCCGATCGAGGCTCGGGGCAGCATGGCAGTGGCATCGTGGGCGGATCGAGGTCCGTGGTAGGTCACCCCGGGAGTCTCGCGGCCGAGCCGGCGTCTCGCCGCGGCGTCGCCGAGGGGGCCCACCACGTGCAGCCGTGTCGCGGGCCGGGCCCGTCGGACGATGGCGAAGGCCTCGAGCATCGTGTCGACGCCGCGCGCCGCGGTCACGCTGCCCATGTACACGAGGGCGTCGGGATCGCGGGCGGACGCGGTCCGGCCCAGGCCAGCGTCGTCGAGGTCGAGCGGGGCGTTCCGCACGAGGGTGACCTCCGGGTTCAGCCGGCGGTACCGGTGCGCGAGATCCTCGTTGACGGTGATCACGTGTCCGGCGAGTCGGGCGGCCCGGCGGTCCCAGCGGTCGGCCAGCCACCGAATCGCCGCATGTCTCGGGCCTCGCGTTCCTTCGGCGCACATCGCCGCGTGGTACTCGTGGGCGTCGTAGACGAGGCGGTGGCGCGTGGTCCAGCCGAAGCGAGCGGCGGCGATGACCGTCGTCGGCTCGTGGCAGTGCACGATACGCGGCGAGGGCGTGCTCCGGACCGCGGCGTCGAGTCCCGGCCACGGTTCGCGCGGGCGACTGAAACGCCGGTACGACGGAGCCTCCAGCCAGTGGATCCGGTCATCCAAGACACCCCGCGCGGGCAGGGCGACGAGCCAGGCGCTCCCGTGCTCGAGCACGATCGTCCCCAGCTCCTTCGCCGTGATCCGTGCGTCGTCGGCCGGATGGGTGCACGTGACGTGGACGATCGCCGGCGTCATGGGGCCGAGGCCCCGGCGGCGGGCGCGGAGCTCGGGCTGCTCATCGGCCCGGTTCGGACATGGCGGTCTCGAGGAGCCGAAGCATCGACGTGGCCTGTCGCGAGCGGGCGAGACGCGTGACCATCGACGCCGGCGAGTCCGCGTGCGGAGCGGTACGGCTCGTCCCCCGCGCGGACCGGTGGCCGCGGGAGGAGCCGGGCTCGGGGGCGCGGGTGGAGGGCGTGCCGGGCGCGGGCTCGGTCGCCGCGGCGCCGCTCGGGACCGAGCTCGGAGGCGACTCGTCGGGGGTATTCCTGCGGGCCGCGTCCATCACGATCTCACGGAGGTTCGCGGCGACCGACGCGACGTCGCGGCCCGGGCGCGGATCACGGCCCGCCTCGTGCAGGAATCGCACGATCGGGCTCGCGTCGGTCCCGCAGCCGCCGATCACGAGGACCGGAGGACCGGCGACGACGTACTCGAAGATCTTGGACGTCAGCATGCCGCGGGCGGGATCATCCCAGTCGAGGATCACGAGGGCGTCGGCGTCCCGCTGCATCCGCATGCTCGTGCCGTGATCCACCCACCCGTGGAGCTCGAGGAGATCCGTGACTCCGTGCCGGGCCGCGGCCGCTCGCCAAGGCTCGGTCTCGTGTCCGGCGACGACCAGTCGCGGCACGTTCGCCCCCTCGCCGCGCAGTCGAGCCAGCGCGGCGAGCAGCGGGGTCATGTCCTGGTGCGGCGGATACACCGTGCCGGTGTAGATGATGCGCGCCCACCCGTCGGCGGGGAAGATCGGGGCGGGGTCGATGCTCCGCAGCCGCTCGGGATCGACGCCGTTGGGCACGACGTGGACCGGCCCCTTCGCCCGTGGGCGGAGGTCCGCGGCCAGGCCCTCGCTCACCGTGGTCACGAGATCCATGGTCCGCAGCCAGCGTCGCTCGAGCTGCCGCTCCCGCCAGCAGAAGGGCGGCAGGCCGCGGAAGGCTGGGTGGCTGGTCCAGAGATCGCGGTAGTCCCCGATCCAGAGCGATGCGTCCCCGCCCGTCCGCAACGCCTCGGCGACGCGGTGGGCGGTGTAGGGGCCACTGCTGCTCACGACCACGTCGTACGGGCCTCGTGCGCGGGCCGCTCGGATCGCGCCGCGGACCCAGTGGTCGGTCAGGTCGGGCATGCGCATGCCGCCGTAGATGCCGGTCCGGCGTCGGAGCTCCCGGAAGCCGCCGACCAGGCCGTCTCGGCTGCAGCGGCAACCGACCGGCCTCGGCGACGCGTCGACGTCCTCGCGGGGCACCGCACCGCCCGAGACGCGGGGCTCGGGGCTGATGCCGTTCCTCGGGAGCGTCCGGTCCGCGTCGCCGTCGGAGCCGATCTCGGGCGCGTCGGGAGGGGGGTGCCCCGCGTCATGGTGGTGGCGAGCCCAGCGGAGCACCGCTGGGATCCGGTACGGCACCTCGATCACCGTCGCGCCCGGGCACGGCAGCGGCATGAGGCGATGCTTGGCGGGCTTCCGGGTGGTGACGACGGTCACCTCGTGGCCGAAGTCGGCCCACGTGGCCGCGAAGCTGTGCGTCCGCAGCGACGCCGGGGGCGGATACGGCGGGAAGATCGGACTGACGAGGCAGATGCGCACGTGGAGAATGGCCGGTCCCGGACGGGCTGACGGCGTCAGTCTACGGAGGGGTGACCGGGTGGGCGCGCCGGCACCCCATCCGCGGACCGCGCCTCGCATCGTCCGGCCGTGCCGCTCGGCGAGGACCGCGGCGGCTCGCCGGCCTTGGCGCTCGCTCGTGCCGGTGGCCGGACGCGTCGTGCCGCGCGTCGGCAGGTCGCCCGTCGGCCGCCGCCGCCGCCGCCCGCCGGCGACCGGGGGGCCTCGAGTGGTCGCCCCGTCGAGTGGCAGTGGACGGACGTGGCCGGTGCCTTCGATCGTGCGCCGCCTGGCATCGGCGTCGGACCCGGGGATGCGAACGCCGAGCGCCGACGCTTCGAGCCTCGACATCGCCGCGCGCTCGACCGCGCGGCGGGACGCGATCGCATCGGTCGTCCCGCGACGCTGCGGGAGATCATCCTCTTCGCCGACGATCCGCCGCCGCGGCGCGGCTTCGTGGCGCGGCCGGACGGGCGGCCGTCTCGGCGGAGTCCCCACGCGGTCCCGTGCCGATCGGTCGCCCACGACCTTGGTCCGGGCCGCCCCCCGGAACCCCGGGCGGCCCGGTGGTGGGCTCGCCGTACAGCGCGAGCAGTCGGTCACGGTGGGCGGTCTCCGTCCGGGCGGCGAGATAGTCGCGGATCAGCGGATCACTCGGATCGACCCGCATCGAGCTCACCGCCGCGACCGCCCGCGCCAGGCTCTCCGCGTCGTCGAGCTCGAAGGTGCGGCCGGCCCGGGTGCGCGTCACGACCTCGGCCATGCCCCCGAGGTCGGGGACGACGATCGGAGTCCCGGCGGCGATCGCCTCGAGCAGGACCATCGGGGCGACCTCCGGCCATCGCGAGGCCATCACCAGGCCACGGCCGCCGCGGATCGCCGCCAGCACCGCCGCTCGCGGTCGGCGCCCGTGGAGCCGCACCCGACCGCCGAGGCCGCGCTCGCGGACGACCGCCTCGGCCGCGGGCCGGCTCGAGCCGTCTCCAAGGACCGCGAGCGCCGCGTCCGCCGGCCAGATCCGCAGGAGCTCGAGGAGGCCCTTCTCCGGCTCGAGGCGGCCCGCGAACACGAACCCGCGCTCGTGCTCGTCCGTTGCTGCGCCCGTCGGAGGCGGCGCGTCCGCGGCCTCCGCCCGAAGCGGCGCGTCCGTCGCCGGGGACGGCACGACGAACGGATTCGGCAGGACGCGGGCCTCCACCCCGCCCGCCGCCAGGCGCCGCGCGGCGGCATCGCCCGGGCAGGCGACCGCGTCGGGGAGGGCCCGCAGGCGGCGCAGCCGGTGGCACCACGCGTGCTGCAGCAGCTTGGCCCACGAGCGCCAGCGGGCCCGGTCATCCCACCGGGTCCGCATCGCCGACAGCGCCACCGGGGGCGTCCACCGTCGCCACCGCGCGGGGTCCTCGATCCGGCGCTCGCCTCCGGGGAACGAGCAGCAGCCGCTGTTGGGGCAGACGAGGTGGAAGTCGTGGGCGGTCATGACGAGCCGCGGCCGCCGACCGCGTCCGGCCGCCTCCGAGGCGTCGCGGACCGCCGCGACCGTGCCAAGCACCGCGGGCGAGAGCACGTGGTAGACGTTGTGGGCGTGCACGACGTCCGGGTCGAATTCCCCGATCGCCGCCCGCACCGCCCGGCACGCCCGACGGTTGTGGAGGTAGCCGATCGGGCCGGGTGGCCCGCCCACCGCCTCGTCGTCCCCGCTGAGCACGCGAACGACGTGGCCCGCCTCCCGCAGGAGCCGGGCCTCGTCGTCCACCACCACCTCGGCGCCACCGCCGGCGCGGTAGTCGTTCAGCAGCAGGACCCGCACCGCGGCCCGTCCGAGTGCCGGGGGCACGGGCCCCGGGTCAGCCCGCGCCCGCAGTGGCCGCCGCCGGCGCCGAGGCCGTCGGGGCCGCCCCCCCGGCCTCGCCCGTCCGGGTCTTCACCGACGCCACCAGCGTCTCGACCACGTGCCGCTTCTGCTCCTCGGTGAGCTCCGGGTAGATCGGGATCGCGATCGTCTCGTCCGCCGCCCGCTCGGAGTGCGGCAGCGAGCCGCGGGCGTGGCCGAGGTCCTCGAAGCACTCCTGCAGGTGCAGCGGCACGGGGTAGTAGACCTCGTTGCCGACGTTGGCGGCCCGGAGGTCGTTCCGCACGTCGTCGCGGATCGCCGCCGGCACGCGGACCACGTACTGGTTGAAGATGTGCCGCGCGGGGGCCGCCGGGCGCCACGGAGTGCGGATCGGCAGGCCGCCCGCGTCGACCGGGACCTCGCTCGTGCGGGCGCCGTGCTCGGCGAGGGCGGCGTCGTAGAAGTCGGCGTTGGCGATGCGGCCCTCGTGCCACGACTCGAGGTGGCGCAGCTTCACCTGCAGCACCGCGGCCTGCAGCGCGTCGAGGCGGCTGTTCATGCCCACGGTGCGGTGGTAGTACTTCGGCTTGCCGCCGTGCACGCGCAGGATGCCCATGGTCTCGGCGAGGCCGGGGCAGTTCGTGGTGACGATGCCGCCATCGCCGAAGCCGCCGAGGTTCTTGCTCGGGAAGAACGAGAAGCAGCCGATCGCGCCGCGGCTGCCGGCCATCGCGCCGGTGGCGTCCTTCGTGCCGATCGCCTGGGCCGCGTCCTCGACGACCGGGACCCCGAGCTCGCGGCCGAGCTCGACGTACGCGTCCATGTCCGCCGCCATGCCGAAGAGGTGGACCGGCATGATCGCCTTGAGCCGCGGGCACGACTTCGCGAGCTCGCGGACGTGGTCGACGTCCATCTGGTAGGTGACGGGGTCGATGTCGGCGAACACCGGCGTCGCCCCGAGCCGGTGGATCGAGCCGCCGGTGGCGAAGAAGGTGTACGACGGGCAGATGACCTGGTCCTTCGGGCCGATGCCCAGGGCCATGAGGGCGACGAGGATGGCGTCGGTGCCCGAGGCGCAGCCCACGGCGTGCTGCACGCCGACGTACCGGGCGATGTCCTCCTCGAGGCCCTTGACCTTGGGGCCCATGATGAACCACTGGCTCTCGACGACCTCGCGGACGACCGGCTCGATCTCCTCGCGGAGCGTGTCGTACTGGGCCTTGAGGTCGAGCAGGGGAACGTTCACGTCGGTCGTCATGGCAGGTCCTTCTCGCTGATCGGGCGCAGCGTCACGCCCCCCTCGATGGTCGATTCCTCGTAGACGTTGCCGCAGGCGGCGCACGTCAGCTCGCGGGTGGCCCCGGCCGTCTCGGCCACCGGCCGCGGCCGGGACTCGGGCAGCGTGGCCCCGCAGCGGCAGGCCCACGCGATGCGGCGGGCCGGGACTCCCGCCATGAGAGCGTAGTCCGGCACGTCGCGCACGACCGTCGCCCCGGCCGCCACGAAGGCGTACCGGCCGACGTCGTGGCCGCAGACGATCGTGCAGTTGGCCCCGAGGCTCGCCCCCCGCTTCACCAGCGTCCGGGCGTACTCGCGGCGGCGGTTGATCTCGCACCGCGGCGTCTGCACGTTGGTGAAGACCATCGACGGACCGCAGAAGACGTAGTCCTCGAGCTCGACGCCGGTGTAGATCGAGACGTTGTTCTGCACCTTGCAGCCGTCGCCGATCACCACGTCCGGCGACACCACGACGTTCTGCCCGACGTTGCAGTTCCGCCCGATCCGGGCGCGGGGCATCACGTGCGTGAAGTGCCAGATCGACGTGCCGGCGCCGATCTCGCAGGGCTCGTCGACGTACGCCGACTCGTGGATGCGGACCCCCGGAAAGCGGTCAGGACCGGATCCGGGCATGACCGTTCCCATGACCGTCGCCGTTGGTGGCGGCGACGGCCGGCTCGGACATCGTCTCCACCACCGTGGAGCCCGCGAGCGGGCGCGGGGCGGTCGCCACGTCGAGCGCGACCGGGGTGCCGTTGGTGACGAGCGATCGCTGGGCCGCGTGCAGGATCTGGAGCACCCGCAGGCCCTCGCGGCCGCAGGTGCGGGGCGTGCGACGAGTCTCGATGCACTCGACGAAGTGACGGCACTCGGCCTTGAGCGGCTCGTCGGCGGGGAACTCGACCCGTTCGCCCTCGCCGCGGTGAGGCACGGGCTGTCCCTCGCGCCACTCGACCCGCTGGTCGTAGAGCAGCAGCTCCTTCGAGACGTCGCAGAAGCTCGCCATCTTCTCCGAGCCCACCACCACCAGCTTCTGCTCCTTGAAGGGGTGCAGCCACGACACGTACACGTGGGAGCGGACCCCGTTGTCGAAGAGCAGCTGGGTGACGGTGGTGTCGGCGATGTTCGGCGTGAGGTAGCAGCCGCCGGTGGCCACGACCTGGAAGGGCGCCTGGCCCACGAGTCGCAGGATCACCGCGATGTCGTGCGGGGCGAAGGACCAGAGGGCGTTCTCGGCGATGCGCACCTTGCCGAGGTTGAGCCGGTTCGAGGAGACGTACCGGACCTGGCCGAGGACGCCGTCGTCGATCAGCTGCGCGAGGGTCAGGATCGCGGGGTGGTACTCGAGCAGGTGGCCCACCATGAGGATCCGGCCGAGGGCGTCGGCCGTGTCCACGAGGGCCCGCGAGTCGTCGAGCCGGATCGTCATCGGCTTCTCGACGAAGACGTCCTTGCCCGCCCGCATCGCCTGCATGGCGAGCTCGAAGTGCGTCTCGGCCGGCGTGGCGATCATGACGCCGCGGATGGCCTCGTCGGCGAGCACGTCCTCCAGCGATCGCACCGGGACGTCGGGGGCGATCGAGGCGGCGTTGGCTCGGCCCGCCTCGCTCGGGTCCACCACCGCCGCGAGGTTGCCCAGTGCGGCCAGGGATCGAGTGATGTTGCGGCCCCACCCGCCGCATCCGAGGACGGCGACCCGCGTTGCGTGCTGGCTCACGTGATCTCCCCGCACCGGGCCGGCGACGGGTCCGGTGGTCAAAAGCGGCGGCTCGAGGTCTTCGGCGCCCGGCGATCGACGGTCCGACGGACCGGGAGTCGAGCCTCGGGGCGCTGCCGGACGGCCCCAGCCGTCCGAGTGGACGCCCCTTCCCGCCAGCGCGGGCAGATGCTACCGGGCCCGCGCAGGGCCGTCAAAGAACGCGGTGGTCGCGCATGCGGGTTCATCACGGGCCCGGCCCGGGACGGCGCCTCCCGTCAGGCGGGCCGGCGGAGGACGATCGCGGTGCGGTCGTCGTCGGCGGGGCCGTGGGCGTGGGCCGCGACCGCCGACCGAAGTCCGTCGAGGATCTGCTCGGCGTCGAGCCCGGCGCGGGCCGCCGCGAGGAGCGCGGCCGCGAGTCCTTCGTCCCCGAGCATCGCTCCCCGGGCGTTCCGCGCCTCCACGAGGCCGTCGGAGGGCACGACGAGCACGTCCCCTGGCTCCAGTCGCCGGAGGTTCGCCGTGACGGTCCCGAGGCCGTCGAGCACGCCGAGCGGCCAGGTGTCCGCGGCGTCGATCGTCACCCGGTCGGTCGCCGCGTCGTACCGGAGGATCGGAGCCTGCCCCGCCGAGATCGTCTGCAGCGCGGCCCCGACGGGATCGACGCGGGCGATCCACGCGGTGATGAAGCGGGAGCCGGGCAGGTCGGCGTGCAGCTGCCGGTTGACGATTTCCGCGATGCGGACGACGTCGGTCTCGGTGCGGGCGGCGATCCGCAGCATGGCCCGGAGCTGGGTGACCGACAGGGCCGGCCCCACGCCGTGGCCGGTCGCGTCCGCGAGCATCAGCAGCGCGGGCGAGGGCTCGTGGGGGTCGCGGCCCGGCTCCGCGAGCGGGATCACGTCCCAGGTGTCGCCGCCCGTCTCCTCCGCGGCCTCGCTCCAGCCGGCCAGCTCGAGCTCGCCGAGCCCCGGCAGCGTCCGCGGCAGGGTCGCCTGCTGGATGTCGTGGGCGACGTCGATCTCGCCCTGCAGGCGCCGATTCACGTGCTCCAGCTCGCCCTCGTAGCCGCGGACGAGGATCAGAAGCCCGCCGCCGGCCAGCCCCAGCACCGCCACGAGGGACCCGGCGGCGGCGACGAGCACGATCCGCGTCGAGGCCTCGCCCGCCTGCACGAGCCCGGCCACCGGCTGGTGGACGAGCAGGCGGTAGGGGGAGTCCTCGAGCGTGCGGGTGGCGACGAACTGCACGTCGCCGGGGCCGAAGGCGATGCGGCCGCTGGCCGAGGCGTCGCCGAGGTCGGCGAGGCGGCGCCGCCGGGCGGGGGCGTCGTCGGCCTCGGTCCCAACGCCGACCCCGGCCGTGGCCGGCAGCTCGAGGATCTCGCCGGAGAGGTCGGACCCGAGAAGCTCCGGCCGGCGGCGGATCTCGGGATGGCACAGGATCCGGCCGTCGGCGTCGATGATGCACGCGAAGCCGCCCGCGGGCAGCTCGTCGAGACCCTCGATCACCCGCTGGGCCCGCTCCCAGTCGTCGCCTCCGAACGCCACCCGTTCGGGCAGCTCCGGGAGCAGGGCTGCCACCCGCTCGGCGAGCTCGGTGTTCTGGGCCACGATGCGGTCCTCGATCGCGTCTGCGAAGGTCCCGCGGACGAGGCCGAAGGTCGCGAGCCAGCCGGCGACGAGCACCACCGCCTGCACCGCGAGGGCTCCGAGGACGAGGTGGCGGCGGGTCCGGATGCGGAGGCCGGCGCCGTGATGGCGAGAGCGCGGGCGGGGCGCACGCACGGGGCGCGGCCGGCGCGGCGGACGCGGAGGCCCCGCCGGGCGACTCGGTCGCGCGGACGTCGAACGGACGGCGGGCGGAGCATCGGTCGGCATCGCGGGTCGGGATCCGGGGCGGCTCGGACGCCGGGAGTGGCGCGGCCGGCCGCGTGCTCCGCGAATCGCGGGGGCCGCCATCCCATTCCCATCGATCCGGCGGTCGGCCCCCGGATCCTCAGTCCCCCGCGCCGGGCTCCTCGTCCGCGAGCACCGCCTCGAGGAAGCGTCCCGTGGCCTCGGTCGGGCCGTGTCCCCGGGTGCCCAGGCGGCGGTTGATCGAGGCGTGGTCCTCCTCGGGGAACCCGCGGACGGTCGCCGTGCCGCCGGCCGCGGCGAGCGCCGCGGCCAGCCGCCGGGCCTGGTCGGCGGCGGCGGCGCGGCCGACGTGGAGGACGAGGAACGGCGGCGGGGGGCAGGCCGCGTCGTCGGCCTCGGCCCGGGCGGCGGCGACGAGGGCCGGTGAGGCGCCGGCCCAGCCGGCGGGGTCGGTGCCGAACGCCCCCTCGTACAGGGCCCGACCGCGGCCGCGGGCCCGCTCCATGGCGGCGGGCACGTCGTAGGCCGCCCCGTCGAGCAGCACCACGCCCGAGATCGCCTCCGGCCGTCCCCCCGCGGCCCGCAGCCGCGCCGCATCGACCGCGGCGAGGGCGGCGAGGTGGGCCCCGGCCGAGTGCCCCATGAGCACGAGCCGCTCGGGATCGCCTCCGTGGGCCGCGATCTCGCGCTGCACCCACGCGATGGCGTGGGCGACGTCCTCGACGTGGGCCGGGTGCATGACCGCCGGCGACAGGCGATGGTTCACGCTCACCACGATCCAGCCACGCTCGTGGAGCCACGGAGTCTTGGGCCGCACCACGCCTCGACTGGCCTTGTCCCCGCCCCGCCAGCCGCCGCCGTGGACCATGAGCAGCACCGGCCGGCGGTCGTCCGGCGCCACGCCGGGCGGCAGGTGCACGTCCAGGGACAGTCGCCGCGGATCGACCCCGGGGAGCGTGCGGTACGGCACGTCGCGGATCGTCCGGCCGGCACCCGCCGAGGTGTCGTCGCCCCGCGGATCGGCCGCGGCCGACGATCTCGTCGCCTCCTCGAGGGAAAGGAAGCCGTCCCCATCCGCGTCCAGGCGATCGAAGATTCGCAGCGGAAGCTCCTGCCGCGACAGGAGCCCGTCGCCGTCGGCGTCGCGCTCGGCGAACCACGGGGGTGGGGCGGTGGCGAGGGCGACCGCCACGAGGCTGACGGCGAGCAGGGCGGCGAGCGGTCCGAGCAGCAGGGGGCGCGGCATGGGCGTGGTCTCCGGCGGCCTCCTCCCGGGATACGTGGCCGGGTCGCACGACGTCCCCGCGCCGGGGCGGGATTCCGCCCGATCGGCGATGGGAGCCGCGGGCCGCGTCCGGTATCCTCGGTCGGCGCCGGCATGCGACCCCGGCTCCCCCGGACGCTCCGGGGGCTCCTGTCGGGCGGATGAAGGGTCCGGCCCCGGCTACCGGGAACCCCGGTCATGTCCACGCCCGGTCTTGCCCTCGCCCCGGCCGTTCTCGTGATCCTCGCGCCGCCGACGCTGGCCGCCGCCGGCGACCCGTGCGTGCCGCCGTGTCCGCCCGGGGCGATCGTCGAGGAGGACGGGTGCAATCCGGGCGAGCCGGACACCGTCAATGGCGGCTGCTTCACCGATCCGCCCGCGTTCGTGCCGGTCGAGGACGGCACCGTCTACTGCGGCGTCGTCGGGGCGGTCGGCGGCGTCGCCGACTACGACCACTTCGAGCACGTCGCGACCGTGCCCGGCCGCGTCCGGCTCGAGGTCTCCGGTACCGCCGAGATGAACGTCCTCCACATCGGGGCGAACGTCGACTGCCAGAGCTTCATCATCACCGCATGGGAGGTCTCGGCGCCGTGCGGCACCGCCTCGGTGGTGACGCCCGAGCCGCTGCAGCCCGGGGACGTCGGCTGGTGGGTACTCGTCACGACCGGGTTCGACGGCGTGCCCTGCGAGGCCGACGCCCGCTACGTGGCCACCTTCACGGTGCTGCCCGTCGGCTGCCCCGCGCAGGGCGACGTGGACGGGGACGGCATCGTCGACTTCGACGATCTGCTCGCGGTGCTCGGGGCCTTCGGTCCCTGCCCGGATCCGCCCGGCTGCCCGCCTGCGGACCTCGACGGTGACGGCGTGGTCGACCCCGACGACCTGCTCACGGTGGTGTCGGGCTTCGGGCCGTGTCCGTGAGGCCGTCGCCGTGCCCGCCGGGCGGCCCCGCGTCCCCTACGGACGAAGGAGTCGGGTGGCCACCCCCCGCACGAGCCGCCGCGGCAGCCGCGGCGCCAGCGTCGCGCCCAGCCGGTTGACCGCGCCGGTGACGATGACCGGTCGCCCGCGGTCCCAGCCCCGCATCGCCAGGTCGGCCACCCGGTCCGCCGACATGAGCGGACCGGTGAAGATGCTCGCCTCCTCCATCGCCGCCGCCCTGCCGAACTCGGTCGCGGTCGGCCCCGGGCACAGGCAGCAGCACCGCACGCCGGTGCCGCGGAGCTCGGCCGCCAGCCCCTCGCTGAACGACAGCACGAACGCCTTGGTCGCGAAGTAGTGCGTCATGTAGGGCCCCGGCTGGAAGGCCGCGGTGGACGCCACGGTGAGGACCCCGCCGCGGCGGCGCTCGAGCATCGCCGGCAGCAGGCGACGCGCGAGGTCGGCCAGGGCGCCGACGTTCAGCCGCACCATCGACGCAAGCCGGTCGGCGTCGAGCTCGTGCAGTCGGCCCCAGGCGCCGAAGCCGGCGTTGGCGACGAGGACGTCGGGACGGAGCTCGCGCTCGGCGAGGGCCGCGAGCAGGCGCTCGGGGCCGTCCGGCGCTGCGAGGTCGGCCGGCATGGGGAACGCCCGGATGCCGTGCTCCTGGGCCACGGAGTCCGCGAGCGCCTCGAGTCGGTCGGCTCGGCGGGCAACGAGCACGACGTCATGGCCGCGGTCCGCGAAGCGACGTACGAGCGCATCACCGATGCCGGCGGATGCGCCGGTGACGAGGGCCAGGGGGCGGTCGGGCTCGGGCATCGGGTCGACTCCGGACTCCCGCGGCACGGGCGGCGCGTGACCGGAAGGAGGCGGACGTATCATCCCGGCGTGCCGACACGGACGTCGGATCGCACCCTCCGCCATGGACCCGGCGACGCATGCCGACTCGGCCGACCGGCATCCCGGTGCTCGCGCTGCTCGTGGCCGGGCTCGTCCTCCCGAACCGGGCGACCGGCGACGCGCCCCGACCGGTGGCCGCCTCGCCGACGACCGCCCCCGCCGCCCGCCCCGTCGACTCCGGCGGGCTCGAGGCGCCCGACGCGCCGGCGCCCGCCGTCACCGTCGCGTGGGACCCGCGACAGGTCCGCCGCGGGCTGCCGGCGGTGCCGCCGATCGAGGCGGCCACTGTCGTCGTCGCGATCGACGACGGTCGGGTGGTTGCGCCGCGCGAGGCGCCCGTCGGCGCGGCCCGCGTCACCGTCCCGCTGGCCGACCCGCCGCCCGACCTGCCGAGGGACTGGTCCCGCGCGGCCGCCCGCGCCGCCGCCGACGCGGTCACGGCGGCACTCGAGGCCGGCGGGCGCATCGCCGTCACCGAGGTCCGGGGCCGCACCGGCGGGCTCGAGCTGGCGGTCACGGTCGAGCTCGGGCCGTTCCTCGTGTCCGCGGTGGAGCTCGTCGAGGTGCGCCCCCACCCGGGTCGTCCGGCGCCGGCGGAGCTCCTCGAGGTGCCGGTGACGCTCGGGGTGACGGAGTCCGGCTACGTTGCCCCCGCCCCCGGCCGCCCGACGGTGACCGTGCCCGTCGGGGCGATCGGCGGGCTGCGGCCGCCCGCCGCGGACGCGCTGCCGGGCGACCCACTGTTCGGCGGTGCCCTGCGGCAGGTCGTCCTCGCCGTGCGCGACGCTCTGCTCGCCCGCGACCTGCTGGCGGTCTCGGTCGCGGTCGATCCGGCACAGATCACCACCGCTGGTCTGCGCGACCGTCGGCCGCTGACCGATCGCTCGCTCCGCCTCCGGTATACCAGCGGCGTGGTGACCGAAGTCCGCAGCCTCGACACCACGGCGGGCGAGCGAGCGGACGGCCTGGATCGGCCGCGTGATCGTGCAGTTCGGGAGGCCTCCCCGATCCAGCCGTGGTCCGGCAACCCGGAGGAGCCGCGCCGCGACCTGCTGCGTCGCCCCCCGCTCCGCGACCATCTCGCGCGGCTCGAACGGCTGGCCGGTCGCCGGGTGGACGCCGCGATCGCCGCCGCGGAGGGTGCCGCCGGAGACGCCGGCGGAGCGGCCATCGAGTACCTCGTTCGCGAGCGCGAGCCGCTGCTGCTGCTCGCCGAGACGTCGAACACCGGCACCGAGCAGACCGACGACTGGCGTACGCGGATCCGGCTCGACGCCTACCGGCCGACCGGCCGCGAGGATCTCTTCGCGATCGAGTACGCGACCGCGGGCTTCGACGCCACGCATCTGGTCACCGCGGCCTACGACACGCCGCTGTTCCCGCGCACGGATCCGCTGGGGCCGCGCCTGCGGCTCGGGGCCACCGCGAGCCGCTACACCGCTTCCGACGTCGGCCTGCCCGGCGCCGGATTCGTCGGCGAGTCGTGGAACGTCGACGCCGAGCTGTCCTGGAACCTCGTGCAGGCGGGCGAGACGTTCGTCGACGTCGTGGCCGGCGCGCGGTGGGACTCGATCTCGGTCGACAACCGCGTGGCGGGGATCGACGGTTCGACGTCCCTGCTGCGCCCGCGGATCGGCCTGCGGCTCGAGCGCGACACGCTGACCGCCCGGACCGACGGATTCGTGCTCCTCGAGACCAACCTCGCCGAGCTCGCGGGCACGGACGACGACGATCTGAACCGCGTGGGCCGGCTCTTCACCGACGAGGAGTTCACCGTGCTCCGCTTCGGCCTGTCGCACTCGGGCTGGCTCGAGCCGCTCTTCGACCGCGCGGCGTGGGAGGATCTCTCGACCCCCGGCTCCTCGACCCTCGCCCACGAGCTGCGGCTCGGGGTCCGCGGGCAGCTCGCCTTCGGCCGCCGGCTGATCCCCCAGGTCCAGCAGGTCGCCGGCGGGCTGTTCTCGGTGCGCGGGTACCCGGAGGCACTCGTCGCCGGGGACGATCTCGTGGTGGCCACCGCCGAGTACCGCTTCCACCTTCCGCGAGCCCTGCCGGCTCGTCCGCAGCCGGACACGCTCTTCGGGCGACCATTCCGGTTCGCGCCCGCCGGCCCGTACGGCGGGGCGGACTGGGACCTCGTCCTCAAGGCGTTCGTCGACGTGGCTCGCGCCTCGGTCAACGACCCGCTGTTCTTCGAGCGCGGGGCGACGCTCGTGGGGGCGGGCGTGGGGATCGAGCTGGGCTGGCGACGGAACCTCCGACTGCGCCTCGACTGGGCACGGGCGATGGAGGGCGTCCCCGGGCGAGGTGTCGAGGCGGGCGACGACCGCCTGCACGCGGTCGTCACGATCGCGTTCTGAGGCGCCGCCGTGCGCCCGCCCGCCGGCCGGCTCGCTCGCCCGCCGGAGCGGTCCCGGTGCGAGCCGACGCCGCGGATTCTCGCAGGTCCGCGCCGGATATTGCGCCGGCCGCTCCCCGCGCGACGGGAGCGATGGCGGGTCGCGAGCCGATGCCTCTCGGCCCGCCGTGACGTCCGCCTCGTCGCCGCCGACCGACCCCTCCCCGCCGCCTCTCCCGGCCCGCCGCGCCCGCTCCGCCGCCCGCCGCCCGCGAGACCCCCGATGCGCTCCACCCCACGTCCGTCGTCCACGCTCCCCGCCGTTGCGGCGGCCGCTCGCCGCCGCCGCGCGTCCCATCGCCGCGGCCACCGCTCCGCGCTCGTCGCCGGCGTGACGCTCGCCGCCGCCCTCGCCGCCGCCCTCGCCGCCGCCCCCGCCGCCCGCGCCGACGTCCCCGGCGTGGACCCGCAGACGGTCGTGATCGGCGACGTGGCGTTCACCCTCGCCGGCGACACCCTCACAATCACCGCCTCCGACGGCTCGATCGTCGACTACCACCAGTTCGACGTCGAGGCCGGCGAGACGGTCCAGTTCGTCCTCGGCTCCGAGACGGCCCGCATCCTCAACCGCATCACCGGCGTCGGCCCCTCGTCGATCGACGGGCAGCTGCTCGCCGACGGGATCGTCTACATCGTGAATCCCGCGGGCGTGATCTTCGGCCCGGACAGCGTGGTCGACGTGGGCGGCATCTTCGCCGCCGCGGCGTCCATCACCGACGCCCACTTCCTCGAGGGACGCGACGAGTTCACCGGCGCGGCGGGCGACGTCGTGAGCCACGGCCTGATCGAGGCCCGGCAGGTGCACCTGCTCGGCCGCCACGTGCGGCAGCACGGCGACGTGGTCGCCCCGGGTGGCCTCGTGAGCATGGTCGCGGGCACGAGCATGGTGCTCGCCGAGGTCGGCGGCGACCTCATGGTGATCGTGGACGGCACCGACGTGGCGGGGCTGCCGGGTCCGGGCACCACCGCCGCCGACCTCGACGCGACCCCTGGCGTCCTCCAGGACGGGTCGGTGAGCGTCGGCGACGGTCACGCCTTCCTCGCCGCGGGCGATCACTTCGCCCTCGCGATCCGCAACGACGGCGTGGTCGAAGCCGCGGGCGGGCGCGTCACCCTCGGGGCCGCCGACGGCGCGATCCATCACACCGGGACGATCGACGTCAGCGGCACCGGATCGGGCGAGGACGGCGGGCGGGTCGTCGTCCGCGGGCCCAGCATCGCGAGCTCGGGCACGATCCGGGCCGACGCCGAGCACGGGGAGGCGGGGCACGTGGAGCTGCGGGCGGGACTCGACGCGTACCTGCTCGACGGGGGCGTGCTCTCGGCCGCGGGCGGCGCGGGCGAGGCGGGGGGCGGCACCGTCCTGATGCTCGCCTTCGACGGGCTCGCCTTCACGAGCTCCACGTCGCTCATCGACGTCTCGGGCGGGGCGATCGGTGGCGCCGGTGGCTTCGCGGAGGTCTCGGGAGCCGAGGTGCAGCTGCACGGGGCGATCGACGTCGGCGCGGCCCCGGGCTGGGCGCCCGGTCTCTTCATGCTCGATCCGTGGGACATCGAGATCGTGGCCGTCGGCACCGGGGACGGGCTGCTCGCGGACGACCAGGTGACGTTCCTCGAGGGCGTGATCGCCCCGGGCAGCACGACCACGCTCTCGGCCTCGGTGCTCGCGGCGATCAACGGCCCGATCCTGCTCCAGGCCCTCGACGACATCATCGTGAGCGAGACCCTCGACCTGTCGACGTTCGGCAACGCCCTCACCCTCGAGGCGGGCGACGACGTCATCGTCGATGCGGGGATCGTCGGGGCCTCGGCGCTCACGATCGACGCCGGCGACCTCATCGACGTCAACCTCGTGGGCGGCCTCGTCGTGCTTGGGACCATGGAGCTCACCGGCGACGTCGAGACGGCCGGCGACCTCGTCGCGGTCGGGATCGACGTCGACGGCTCGCTCACGATCGACGGCGGGGGCGCGGTGACGATCGACGCCGGCACCGGGGCCCTCGCGGTCACGGGCGAGGTGCGGAAGACCACGGCCGGCACGCTCGAGCTCGCCGGCGACGCGGGCATCGATCTCGGGGCGGACCTCGTCGCCACGAGCGGACCGCTCACGGTGAACGACGCGATCACGCTCGCCGGCGACGCCACGATCTCCGGGGCGGCGACCTTCCTCGACGACCTGACGCTGGACGGGGGCGGCGCACAGCTCGTGGACGCCGGGGGTGCGCTCGCGATCGCCGGCGACGTCCTCAAGGCGACCGGCGACCTGCGGCTCGAAGCCGCTTCCCTCGATCTCGACGGCGACGTGACGGCCATCGCGGGCGGGCTGCGGCTCGTCGGCGGCGCGGACGCCGCCGGCGACCTGATCGCGGGTGGTCTGCTCCGCCTCGACGATGCCTTGACGCTCGACGGCGCCGGTCCCCAGACGCTGACGGCCGGAGGCACCCTCGACGTGAACGGCACGATCATCAAGGCGACGGGCGACCTGGTCCTCGAGGGGACGGCCCTCGACCTCGAGGGCGACGTCGAGGCCACCGCGGGCGGGCTGCGGCTCGTCGGCGGCGCGGACGCCGCCGGCGACCTGACCGCGGGCGGCCGGCTCCGGATCGACGACGCGCTGACCCTGAGCGGCGCGGGGCCGCAGACGCTGACGGCGGGCGGCACTCTCGACGCGAACGCCACCATGACCAAGGCCGCCGGCGACCTGGTCCTCGACGGCGCGGCACTGGACCTCGAGGACGACGTGGAGGCGACCCTCGGCGCGCTGAGGCTCGCCGGTGCCGCCGCGGTGGCGGGCGATCTCACCGCGGGCGGCGGACTGCGGGTCGAGGACGCGCTCGTCCTCGACGCGGGCGGCCGGCAGACCCTCACCGCGGGCGGCTTGCTCGAGCTCGACGGCACGCTCACGAAGGCGGCGGGGGACCTGGACCTCGGGGGGGCGACGCTGGACCTCGCCGGTGCGGTCGAGGCCACCGCGGGCTCGATCGACGTCACCGGGGTCGCGACGGTGCGGGACGACGTGACCGCGGGCACGGACCTGCGGTTCCGCGACGGGCTCGTGATCGCCGGCGGCGGGCTGCGCACGCTGTCGGCCGGCGGCGAGCTGCGGCTCGATGACACCCTCGACAAGGCCGCGGGCGACCTGGCCCTCGTGGGGACCGGCGGGATCACCGTCGCGGGGGACGTCGACGTGGCGGGCGCTCTCGACGCCGACGGCGGGAGCTGGACCCAGACCGCGACCGTGGCCTCGGGCGCGATCGACCTCGTGCTCACCGGCGACGCGTCCGTCGGCGGCGACCTCGCGAGCGGCGGCGCCCTGAGCGTGCGGGCCGGCAGCGACGGCACCGGCGACCTGTCGGTGGGCGCGGTCGCCCTCGAGGGCTCGTCGATCACGCTGCGGGCGGGCGACGGCGGCGGCGGCCCGGCCGGAGCGTCGATCTCGGTCGCCGGCGGGGCGTCGTTCGCGGGCGCGGGCGGGGCCGGAGCGCCCGGGGCACTCGTCCTGCGGCAGGACGCGGACCTCGCCGCGTCGTTGATCGACGCGGGACAGGTCACGGGCGGAACGGCCGGACTCGACCTCACGCTTCGCAGCGACGACGGCGACGTCACGGTGGACGACGCCGCGGTCCTCGCGGGGACCGAGGCGACGCTGCGGGCGGACGGCGCGGTGACGGCGACCGTCGGACTCTCCGTCCGATCGCTCGACGTGGTCAGCGGGAGCGGGACGACCTTCCAGCAGGATCTCGCGGTGACCGCGGGGGCGACGGACGTCACCGGCGATCTCGCCCTGCTCGGCGACCTCGCCGCCGGCGGCGTGAGCGTGAGCGGCGACCTGACCCTCGGCGGGAGCGGCGCCGGGGCGTACGCGACGGACGACCTCGACGTGACCGGGGCGCTGCGCACGACCGGCAGCGGCACCCGCACGCTCGACGTCGGCGGCGACCTGTCGGCGGGCTCGATGGTCCTCGGGGGTGACGCCGCGGTGATCGCGGACGCCACCGGGGCGCTCGACGTCACCGGCGGCGTGACCGCCACCGGCGCCGGCGGACGCACGCTCGAGGCGGGCGGGACGCTCTCGATCGGTGCGGCGGTGGACGTGGACTCCGGCGATCTCGTCCTGCGGGGGACGACGATCGACCTCGCGGCCGGTGCGAACGCCACCGGCGACCTGACCCTCGAGGGCGACGCCGCGGTGGCGGGCGACCTCGGCAGCGGCGGCACGCTGCGGGCCACCGGCGCCCTCGCCCTCGACGGTGCCGGGCTGCAGACCGTCTCCGCCACCACGCTCGTGCGGGTGCACGGCGACCTCTCCACCACCGGCGGCGACGTCGCGATCGTCGCCCCGTCGGTGGACCTCGACGGCGACGTGACGCTCACGGACGGCCTGTCGGTGACCGGCGACGCCGACGTGGCGGGGGCCGTGGACGTCACCGGCGACGTGGCCGTGAGCGGTAGCCTCGCCGCCGGTCTCGCCGTGAGCACCGGGGGCGACCTCGACGTCGGCACCACGTTCACCGGCGGCGGCGCGGTGGACGTCGGGGGCGACCTCGACGCGGGGGGCGACGTCGATCTCGCGAGCACGCTCGACGTGACCGGCGACGCCACGATCGGCGGCGGGCTGGCGGTGGAGGACGCGGCGACCCTCGGCGGGGTCCTCGACGTCACCGGCGACCTGACCGCGGGCGATGCGCTCGGCGTCACCGCGGACCTCGTGGTGGGCGGGGCGCTGGACGCGACCGGCGCCGTGTCGGTCGGCGGCGCGGCGGCCGTCACCGGCGACCTGACCGCGGGCGATGCGCTCGGCGTCGGCACCACGCTCACGGTGGGCGGCACCGTCGACGCGACGGGAGTCCTCACGACCGGCCTCGACCTCCTCGTCGACGGGGACCTGATCGCGGGGGCGGCGGTGACGGCCGGTCGCGACCTCGACGTCCGCGGCGGCGTGACCGCCGCCGCGGGGGTGACCGCGACCCGCGACCTGCGGCTGGGGGGCGACGCGGCGGTGACCGGGGACCTCGACGCGGGCCGCGATCTCGTCCTCGACGGCGGAACCCAGGCCGTGACCGCGGCGTCGATCTCGGTCGCCGGCGACCTGCGGGACACGGTCGCCGGGGACGCGAGCCTCACCGCGGCCGGCGGCATCGACGTGGACGGCGACGTGATCGCGCCGGGCGGCGGGCTGCTGCTCGACGGCCAGGCCGTGATCGACGGCGACATGGCGGTCGGCGGCGACCTCACGTTCGCGGGCACCGCGATCGTCGGCGGCCAGATCGTCGGCGGGGGGCACGTGCTCCTGCAGTCGTCGGCCGACCTGGACGGGGCGACGATCGCCGCCGCGGGCGACCTCGACGTGGCCGGCCCGCTGACCCTCGGCCACGCGGGCGAGCAGGCGCTGCGGGCCGGCGGCACGCTTCGCCTCGGCGGGGCCGTGACCCGCACCGGCGGCGGCCTCGAGCTCGACGGCACCACGCTCACGCGCCTCGAGGCCGACCTGGCGGTCGCCGGCGGCGACCTCGTGGTGACGGGCCCGCTGCTCGTCACCGGGATGGCCGACGCGATCGACGTCACCGGCGGCGCGAGCGTCGGCGGGACGGCGACGATCGAGACGCACCTCGTGCTCACGAGCAGCGGCGACGCCGCGGTGCTGTTCGCCGGGGCTGCGGGCGGATCGGGCAGCCTGCGGGTGACCACCGCGGGCGACACGACGTTCGCCGCCGGCAGCGCGCTCGCGTCGATCGTGACCGATGGCGGGGGCCTCACGCGGCTCGCCGGGACCTTCGCCACCGGCGGGGCCCAGGACTGGCAGGACGACGTGCGGCTGATCGGGGACACGACGCTGCGGAGCACCGGCGGCGACCTCGTCCACCTGCACGGGACCGCGGACGGCGGCTTCGCGCTGACGATCGAGACCACGGGCCTCACCCGCCTCGACGGGAACGTGGACGTCGGCGCGCTCGCCACCAACGCCGCGGGTGGCGTCCTGCTCGGCGGCACGCTCGTCCGCACCGCCGGCGACCTCGTGCTCGCGGACGCGGCGACCTTCACCGCCGCCGGGCCGGTGACGCTCGCGTCCACCGGCGGCGGGCTGGTGCACCTCGCGGGGGGCGCGAGCGGCCCGGCGACGCGGCTGGCGATCGAGACCGCGGGGGCCACGCGGCTCGAGGGCACCTTCGCGCTCGCCCGGCTCGAGACCGACGCGGCCGGGACGCTCCGGATCGCGGCCGACGTCGCCACCACCGACGGGCTGCGGCTCCGCGACGGCGCGATGCTGCTGCTGGGCGACACGACGCTCGACGACGGCTCCGGCGAGGAGTTGCTGCTCGCCGGGACCGTCGACGGTCCGCACGCCCTGAGCGTCACGTCCGCCGGTGACCTGCGGCTCGGGGGCGACCTGGGTGCGGGGCAGGCGCTCGCCGCGGTCGACCTCTCGGCGCCCGGGGTCATCCGCCTGGACCTCGGCCGGATCCGGGCGACGGGAAACGTGGCGCTGAACGCGGCGGGGCGGGAGACGATCCCCGGCGCCGCGACGATCGCCGGCATCGGCGGAGATCTCGCGATCGAGGCCGGCGGGTCATTCACGATGGGCCGGCACGAGAAGCTCACCGTGCTCGGGCGGCTCGACCTGGTCGCCGGGAGCACCGCGACGCTCTCCGACGTGACCGCGGCGGGCGACATGAACGTCACGGCGCCCGTGATCGAGCTGCGGCTGCGGGCCCCGGGGCAAGTGCTCGACGGCCTCGGCCTGCCGGCCGGGCTCGACGACGGCCTCGACTTCGTGACCGGCGGCGTGTTCCGCTTCTCGACCGCGCCGATCACGGTCGGCAGCGGACCGACGCCGAGCTTCACCAGTCCCGGCGGCGGCGGCGACGTTCAGCAGACGCTGGTGGCGTTCGTGACGCAGGCCTACGGCCGGCCGATCGCGGCGGGTGATCTCGTCGCCCTCGACGGCACCACGATCCTCGACCTGGCGGCGACGGGCCCGGCGGCGACCAACGTCAGCGACGTCCTGGCGGCCGCGATCCCGCGGAGTGATCTCGTCGTCACCGGCGTCGCCGACCGCGACCCCGCGGCCACCGAGGCGGGCGACGACGGCGACGCCGGCGGACGCGGGGCCGCGGGCGAGATCCCGGGCTCGGACGGGACCCGGCCGGCGGCGGACGGGCGGCCCGTCCCGATCGCGCTCGTGGCCGCCGACCCGGCCCGCGAGCGACTCGCGATGGCCCGCCGTGCGGCGGTGCGGGAGCGGATCGAGCGGATCGAGCGGCTCGCGGCGGCCCTGGAGCCGGGGCTCGAGCTCGACGGCGACGGCGGCGTGCGCGAGCAGCTGCGCCGGGCGGTCGCCGCGGCGCGGGGCGAGGCGGCCGAGGACGAGCCGCAGCGCCTGGCCGCGGCGCTGCGCCGGGCCGCCGGCGGCGGGGACGCGGACGCGGCGGCCGCGGTGGCCTGGCTCGCCGAGGTGGGCGAGCTGGCCACGGCGGGGCCGGACGTGGCCGCGGTGGTGCGGAGGCGGCTGGTCGTCCCGGTCGCGGACGGGCTCCTCGCCGCCGAGGTGCTGGAGGCGACGGCGCGGCGCCTCGCGGGGCTCGCGGCGACGGCGGGCGCGGGGGCGGCCGCGGACGGAGGGCCAGGCGACTGACGTGCGATCCCGGGCGGGGCGGGCGGTCCGGGCGGTCCGGGAGGTCCGTTTCAGCGCGCCGTGCATCGCGAATGCGCGACCGAGCCCGGCGGTCTCGGGCGCCCGCGGGGGGCCCCGTGGGTCGCCGCATGTCGCCGTATCATGGCCCCGGTGGGGCGGAACCGGAGCGCCGGGACCGCACGCGTCCCGTCGTCACCAAGGCCCCCGGAGGAGTCAGCCATGCCCTCGCCCCGAGTCCGCTCGTCGGCCGCGATCCGCGGCGTCCGATCCCGTGGCCCTCGGCCGCCCCGGCCGATCGCCGCCGTGGTGCTCGCCGCCGCGGCGACCGCGCTCCTCGGCGGCTGCACGTCGGCCCCGCCCACGGGCACCCCGATCGTCCGGGCGGTGCCCGCCGACGATGCCCCCGCGCCGGTCGCCTCCCGCGACGGCGTCATCGTGCTCTTCAAGCCCGGCGACCGGATCGAGCTGAGCCTCGACGTCGACGGCGATCTCGCCCACGTCGAGGGCGACGGCCGTGCGGGCACCCTCGTGGTGGATCGTGAGTTCATGGTCTGGTCCGGCGACGGCAACGCCGGGATCAGCTTCGACGACGGTCGCACCTGGCGTCCCGCCGACCGGGCGCTCACGGGTGAGTTCACCGTCGACTGGCGCCGCGACGAGGGCGATGAGGGCGGCGGCGTGAACGAGATCGTGGTCCGGGTCAGCGCCTCGCCGCGGTGAGTCCGCGATCGCTCCGGAGCTCCCGCATGGTCAGCGTGCCGAGCCGGATCGAGCGACCGCGACGATGCGCCAGCCGTCGGCGCGGAGGCTCCGCCGCGCTCGCGGCGCTCACGCTCCTCGCGACCGCCGTCGTCGCGGGGGGCTGCGCGGCCTCCCCGTGGCGGGAGGCGTACCAGGCCTCGCCCGCGCTCGACACCGTCGATCCCTCCGCCGGGGGCAGTGCGCCGACATCGTCCCGCCCCGCCGGCGAGTCCTCCCGCGAGCCGCGCCTGCACGTCGTGCCCTGGGATCGGATGGTCGAGGTGCTGGAGCTGGACCTCAAGGTCACGGCCGCTGCGGTCGCGAGCGCGGACTGGACGCCCGCCCGGGCGGAGGCCAATCGCCTGCGGATCCTCCGCGGCCTGCGGTTCAACGGCGATCACGCCCGCACGCAGGTGCTCGGCCGTTCGGCCTTCCGGCGGATCGGCCGCATCGATCCGCTCGGCGCCGACCGCGAGGCGATCCTGCGGCAGGCCCGGCGGGTCGGTGCGACCGACGTCGTGGTGGCCTGGTCGGACCTGATGCCGGTCGCCACGGACCGCGAGCGCCCGCTGCCGATCGTGGTCGAGGGCACGACCGCGGCCTCGACCATGCTCGTGGGGCCCGGCGACTCCGGCTCGAACCGCGCCGCGGAGGCCTTCGAGCGTCAGCCGGGCTCGAGCACCGAGCGCGGGCTCGCCGAGCAGGACGGGGCGATCGCGTTCTTCCTGCGGCGGCAGCCGGGCGGGACGGGGGGCGGCGGGGCGACGGGCGAGGGCGAGGGCGAGGGCGATGCGGCCGGCGCGGAGCGGTCCGGGCGCTCCGGCGGTGACGAGGACCGCTGAGGCGCCGTCGCCCGCGTCGCCGGCGCAGGGCGTGACGGCCCCCGGGGGTCAGGGATGCTCGGCCAGCCGCGGCCAGTGCTCGGCGTGGGCCTCGCGCAGCGGCTCGAGGTTCGCCGGCAGGTCGATCGGCGGCGGGGCGGTGCGGTCGCCCGGGGCCAGCGCCCGCACGCACGCGAGCACCCCCTCGGCCAGCGCGCCCAGGTCGTAGCCCCCCTCGAGGGCGAGGGCGATCCGGCCGCCCGCGTGCGTCTCGGCCACCCCGCGGAGGACCCGCAGCAGGTCGGCGAATCCGCGGGGACTCATTCGCATCGAGCCGAGTGGATCGCGGGTGTCGGCGTCGTAGCCGGCCGAGACGAGCACCAGCTCGGGCGCGAAGTCCTCGGCGACCGGAGCGACCACGTGCTCGAAGAGCGCGAGGTAGTCGTGGTCGTACCGGCCCGGCGGCAGCGGCAGGTTCACCGTGTAGCCGCGCCCGGCGCCCGTCCCGACCTCGCGGACCGCGCCGGTACCCGGGTAGAGCGGCGACTGGTGCGCGCTGACCACGAGCACGTCCGCGCGGTCCTCGAAGATGTCCTGCGTGCCGTTGCCGTGGTGCACGTCCCAGTCGGCGATCAGTACCCGCCGCAGACCGTGCGTCTCGATCGCGTGGGCCGCCGCCACCGCGACGTTGTCGTAGAGGCAGAACCCCATCGCCCGCTCGCGCTCGGCGTGGTGGCCGGGCGGCCGCACGAGGGCGAAGGCGCTGCTGGCCTCGCCCGCGATCAGGGCGTCCACCGCGTCGATCGCCGCCCCGGCGGCGAGCAGCGCCGCCTCGTGGCTGTGGGGGGTGACGACGGTGTCGCCGTCGATCGTCCGCTCGGTGCCGGCGGTCGCCTCCATGGCCGCGACGTGCCGCTCGGTGTGCACCGCCCGCAGCCGCGCGCGGGCGGCCGGCCGCGGCGTGGCCCAGGCGACGTGATCGAGGTCGGCGGCCCGCAGCCCGGCGACCACCGCCTGCAGTCGCTCCGGCCGCTCCGGGTGTCCCGGGACGTCGGCGTGATCGAGCATGCGGTCGTCGGTCAGCAGCAGGGTGGGGGCTGGCATCGGGGGATCCCGGGCACGGCGATTCCGGGATGCCATCGTACGGATTCCATGCACGGGGCGCAGGCTTCGCGCTCGCTCGCGGGTCGTCCGACGGAACTTTGGCCGTCGTCCACGGCGACGGCGGCGGAGCGGGCTATCCTCGGTCGCCGCAGGATGGATGACCGCCGGAGAAGGGAAGGGCCGGCGACGTGAGCGTTCGCAATCTCGAGAAGCTGTTCAGCCCCCGCCGGGTCGCGATCATCGGCGCCAGCGGACGCCCCGGGAGCGTCGGCTGGACCGTGCTTCGCAACATGATCGGCTCGGGCTTCGACGGCGTGGTGTACCCCGTCAACCCGAAGCGCGAGTCGGTGCAGGGCGTCACCGCGTACCCGCGGGTCGCGGACGTGCCGAACGTGCCCGATCTCGCGATCGTGTGCACGCCCGCGGCGACCGTGCCCGGCGTGGTCGACGCCTGCGGCGAGGCGGGCGTGAAGGCGGTGCTCGTGATCAGCGCCGGCTTCGCCGAGGCCGGGGAGGAGGGCGCGGCCCTGCAGCAGCAGCTCCGGGAGGCCGGCCGCCGACATGCGGGCCTGCGCATCCTCGGGCCCAACTGCCTCGGGCTCGTCGTCCCGGGACTCGGCCTCAACGCGACCTTCGGCAACGGGCTGCCCGAGCCGGGCCGCGTCGCGTTCATCAGCCAGTCCGGCGCGCTCGGCACCGCGGTCCTCGACTGGGCGCTCTCGGAGTCGGTGGGCTTCTCGGCCTTCGTCAGCGTCGGCAACATGATCGACGTCGACTTCGGCGATCTCATCGACCACTTCGCGGGCGACGGCCGGACCGAGGCCCTGATGCTCTACATCGAGTCGATCACGGACGCCCGCCGTTTCGTCTCCGCCGCCCGTGCGTTCACCCGCACCAAGCCGATCGTCGCCTACAAGGGTGGCCGGTTCGCCGAGTCCGCCGCCGCGGTCCGCTCCCACACCGGACGGCTCGCGGGCGAGGACGCGGTGTACGAGGCGGCGCTCGAACGGGCGGGCATCGTCCGCGTTCACGGGATGGAGGCGATGTTCGAGTGCGCCGAGGCCCTCGCCCGGCACCGTCCTCCCGAGGGCGGCCGGCTCGCGATCGTGACCAACGCCGGCGGACCGGCGGTGATCGCCGCGGACCAGCTCGTCGAGGCCCGCGGGACGCTGGCGGAGCTGGCCCCGGAGACGATCGAGCGGCTCGGGGAGACACTGCCGCCGTTCTGGTCGGGCGGCAATCCGGTGGACGTGCTCGGCGACGCTCCCGCCGAGCGGGTGGCCTCGGCGCTCGAGATCACGCTCGACGACCCCGGGGTGGACGCGGCGCTGGTGATCCTCGCCCCGCAGGCGATGACCGATCCCACCGCCACGGCCGAGCGGGTGGCGGAGGTCGCCCGTCGGCGCCGCAAGACGGTCGTCGCGGCGTGGGTGGGCGGTCCGTCGATGGCCGCCGGCGTACAGCGGCTCGAGCGAGCCGGCGTCCCGACCTACGCCACGCCGGACGCCGCGATCCGGGCGTTCACCGCGCTCGTGCGCGTCACCCGTCACCGCGAGATCCTCCACGAGACGCCGCGCGAGGTGGTGCGGTCGATCGATGCGCAGACGTGGCGCGAGCGGTCGCTGTTCGAGGCGGTGGGCTCGGCGGGGGCGTCGGTGCCCGGCGCGGCCGTGGTGGACGGCGACGGCGACGTCGAGACCGGTGCGGACGTGGTCGTCCTCACCGAGGTCGAGAGCAAGCACGTGCTCGCGGACTATGGCCTGACCGTGAACCGCACCGAGCCGGCGGCGACGGCGGACGAGGCGGTCGCGATCGCCGAGCAGCTCGGGTACCCGGTGGTGCTCAAGGTCCGCTCCCGCCAGATCCTCCACAAGACCGACGTGGGGGGCGTCGCCCTCGGGCTCCACGGGGCGGACGCGGTGCGAAGGGCGTTCGACCGGATCGTGGCGTCGGCGCAGGAGGCTCGCCCCGACGCCGACGTCGACGGCGTGACCGTGCAGCGGATGATCGCCTCGGCCAAGTCGTTGGAGCTCATCCTCGGCGCCCGCACCGACCCGACCTTCGGACCCGCGATCATGATCGGGGCGGGCGGCATCCTCGCCGAGCTCTACCAGGATCGTGCCGTCGGCCTGCCGCCGCTCAACGAGCGACTCGCCCGGCACATGCTCGAGTCGCTCCGGGCGTGGCCGCTGCTGACCGGCTACCGCGGGCGTCCGCCGCTGGACGTGGACGCGGTGATCGAGCAGGTGATCCGCTTCTCGGAGCTCGTCGCGGACCACCCCGAGGTCGCCGAGATCGACGTGAACCCGCTGCTGGTGACGCCGTCGGAGGCGGTGGCGCTGGACGCGCGGATCCTGCTGGACGAGCGGTGCCGCGGCCGCACCCTGCGGCGCTACGAGCACCTGGCGATCCGGCCCTACCCCGAGCAGTACGTTCGCCGCGTCGACCTGCCCGACGGGACCGAGCTGGTCCTGCGGCCGATCCGGCCCGAGGACGAGCCGCAGTGGATCGAGATGCTCGAGCGGTGCTCGCGGGAGACGTTGCGGGAACGGTTTCGCGCCACGATCGCGGGGCCGAGTCACGCCTTCGCGGCCCGCTACTGCTACATCGACTACGACCGCGAGATGGCGCTGGTGGCCGAGCGCACGGTGGGGACGGGCAGCGGCGCCCGGCGCGAGCTCCTCGGCGTCGGCCGCCTCGTGGTCGGGGCCGATCGGGACGAGGCGGAGTACGCGGTGCTGGTCGTCGACGAGTGGCAGGGCCGTGGCGTGGGATCGCGGCTCACCGACGAGTGCCTCGACATCGCCGAGGAGTGGGGCGTGCGGCGCGTGGTGGCCGAGACCGCCCCGCGGAACCAGCGGATGCTCGCGATCTTCGAGCGGCGCGGCTTCGTGGCCGAGCTCGACGGGGGCGGCGACTCGGTGCTCACGCGGAAGCAGCTCGCGACCGCCGGCTGATCGCGGGCCGGCGGGTGTCGATCGCCGGCCGCGACCAGGCGGCGACCAGGCGGCGACCAGGCGGCGACCAGGCGACGACCAGGCGGCGACCAGGCGACCACCAGGCGGCGACCAGGCGACGACCAGGCGACGACCAGGCGACCACCAGATCAATCGTGCGGCCGCGAGCCCCGTCGCCTGCCGTCGTCGGCGGCGGCGAGACGACCTCCTGACGTGGGAAGTCCGGCGGTCTCGAGGGGCCACGGCGCCGGCATCGCGGATGGGCTCCGACCGCAGGTCGGTGGTGGTCGACCGGGCGTCGGGCCGTGTCGGGCGGCGCCGGCCGAGCGGATCGGCCCGACGGATCGGCGGGTCGCGGGGCTCGCCACCTGGCTCGTCGGGCCAGGCGGCGGCCCGGTCGCACCCAGGGCAGCGCCCGCCCGACCGCGACCCCGAAATCTCGCGGATCGATGACACACGCCGCCGCCGGACTGCGCTCTCGTGAGTGACGGAAGGAAGCGGCCAGGCCGAGGGGCAGCCCCCGGTCTGTGTCGTTCCGAGCCCTTGAAGGGGCCCGGCCGGATCGGGGCGGCCGGGTCCGGGGGATCGGGGGCCCGGGGCCCGGTGCCCTCCAGGGGCGACAACGGCGAGTCCACGGCGAACGCCGGGTGGGGGCCTCGCGTCGCGTGCTGCGGGTCCACGGGCGGCATGACGTACGATCCGGCATGGCCTCTGATGCTCCAACGCCCCGACGTACCGGCCGGTGGCTCGCCGCCCCCGCCGCGATCCTGATGCTGGTGGCGACGGGTTGCGGCCCCTCGCGTTGGCAGGCGGCCTTCCAGCCCGCCGGAGCCTTCGGCGACGCGGGTCTCGTGTCGTCCACGGAGTCGGCTTCCGGGCCTGGCCCCGCGGAGACCGCGGGTGCGGGTGGCGACGCGGACGCCCCGACCGCGATCGAGGTCCGCGAGATCCCGTGGGACCGGATGGCCCGCACCCTCGAGCAGGAGGAGCAGGCGCTCACGGAGTCGGATCGACACCCCGAGGACTGGTCCGCCGAGCGGGCCCTCGCGCACCGCGCGATGCTGCTCCGCGGCCTGCAGGTCCTCGGCGATCCGGCGCGGATCGAGCTCGTGGGTCGCTCGGCCTTCCGCGCCCTCGGCACGGTGCACCCGCTCGGGGCCGACCGCGGAGCGATCGTCGCCCAGGCCCGGCGGGTGGGCGCCACCGACGTCGTGGTGGCGACGACGTTCCTCGGCCGGGTGGAGACGGTCGTCGATCGCCCGGTGACCGGCATCGGGTTCGGCGGCACGCGCTTCGGTCCCTACGGGTGGGGGCCCGGCTTCCGATCCGGCACGGTGTGGGTGCCCGTGTCGACCGAGGCCGATCAGGTGGGCGTGGTGGCGTTCTTCCTCCGCCGGCTCGACGCGGACTGAGGCTCAGCCGTCCGCGGCGACGTCGTTCCCGCCGTCCCGACCCTCCGCGCCGTCGACCCCGCGGCCGGCGGCGGGCTCGGACGCGCGATCGCCCGCCGCCGCCCGGTCCGCGATCCGCGGCCACAGCGCGGCGAAGACCGCCTCGTGCACGTCCGCCCCCACGCTGCGGACCGACAGCGTCCACGGCCCGATGCGTCCGGCGAGGATGCGGCCGTCGGGCGTGCTGCGGGCCGCGTGCGGCAGGTCGGCCCCCGGATCCGCGGGCGGCTCGATCGGCTCCAGTCCTCCGGCCTGCCGCTCCCACCACGCGGCGGCCGCCACCTCGTCCTCGAAGCGGAAGAGCCGTGCGGTCACGAGTCCGGGGCCGCCGCCCGTGCGGGCCCACGAGAGATCGGCCGCCGCCTGCACGCGCGTGGTTCGCAGCACCTCGAGCAGCGTCGGCGTGACGCCCGGCCCCTGCTCCCCGATCGGCCGGCTCGCGTCCTCCACGAGCACGCCCGGCGCCGGCTCCCACCCGGGCCCGAGCAGCTCCTCCATCGCGGCGGCGTCCGGGGCGATCGCGGCGATCGAGGGAGTGCCCGGCTCGTCCGGCGCGTCCGGCGCGTCCGGCTCGCCCGGTGCGTCCCGCTCGTCCGACTCGTCCGTCGCCGCCGGATCGGCGGCGGCGGCCACGGCCAGGGCGCGGGCGGCTTCGAGCGTCTCGGCCTCGGCCGCCTCCGCGACGTCGAGGAGCCGGGCCATGCGGGCGATCGTCCCGGCGGGCAGGCCGAGCACCTGCGGCGTGACGGCGAGACGGGGCGGGATCATCCGCCACGCGCCGTCGCGACGCACGACGGGCAGCGTCGCGAGGGTCGGGGAGCCGCCTTCGCGCAGCACCGCCGCGAAGGACGCCTCGCGATCTCCCTCCCAGGCGAGGATGACCGCGGCGTCGTCCTCGACGAACGCTCGCACCGGCACCAGCCGCCGGCCGGTGCGGCCGATCACCTCGCCGAGCATCGCGGCCGACGCGGTCCGGTCCGCGTCCGTGGCTCCGGGCACGCCGGCGAGGAACCAGCTCGCGGCGGCGTGACGGTCCTCCTCGAGCAGCCGCATCACGAGGTTCACCGTCTCCAGCGGCCCGGGCAGCCGTGGGGCGAGGGCGACGTCGGGCGCGGCGGCCTCCACGGGCGGCGTCGCCACGGCGACGGGATCGTCGGACCCCGCCGTCGCAACGCCGAGCCCGGCGAGGACCGGTCCGGCGGCGGCGAGGAGCCGGGCGGCGCGAAGGGGCCGGCCCGCGGGCCGGGAACGAGGGCGGGGGGGCGGCGGGACGGTGAACGACGGCATGGCGGGCTCTCCTGACCGCGCATGATCGTGCCGCGGCGTCCGTCCATCCAGCATCTCCCGTCGCGGGAGGCGGACCGCGACGTCTCCGCTCGGGTCGTCCTCGGCGGAAGCGGGCGGCGTTCGACGTGGCACAATGCGGTCATGCACGGACGCGGCCGACGAACGATGGGCTCGGACCCGGGATCGGACTTGAGGCGGCGCGGGCCCGCGATGCGCGTTCGCCGCCGGAGCGCGGCCCGCGCGGTCGCGATCGCCGCGACGGCGGCGACCGGCGCCTCCGCCGTTGCCGTCCCGGAGCCAGCCGCAGCGCCGGCCGAAGTCGGTGCAGTCGAGGTCGTCCGGCTCACGGGCTGGCCGGATCTCTCGGTGCCTCCGTGGAGCGGCACGGCCCGGTTCGCCGATGGCGCCGTCGTTCGGCTCGCGCTGGACCAGTGGCCAGGGACCGGCGTGGTGGCCACCGTGGAGCTCACATCGCGCGATGGTCGCCGCCTCGGTCCGGTCCCGATCGACGCGAGTCCGGTCGCCGGCGCGGTCCGCGTCCGTCGCGTGAATCTCGACGAGGATCCGGACCTCGAGCTCGTGATCGAGCGCGGGCTGGTCGCGAACGGCTCGGTCTTCCCGTCGCTCGTCGAGATCCTCGACCCGCTCGGACCGGCGGACGCCCGCAGCCGGCCGCTGGCGGTGCACGCGATCACGTGTCTCGACCCGTCGCCGAGCCACGTGCGCGATCTCGACGGCGACGGGCGCCCCGAGATCCTCTTCGGCGATCTCGTCACCGCCGACCCGAGCCAGTGCACCGACGGGCGCGAGCACCGCTTCGTGGCGTGGCGGCCGCATCGGCTTCGGAGCGGGGGGCTGCGCGACGCATCAGCGGACCTTCCCGGCTGGCCGCGGCTGGTGCGGTTCACCGGCATCGCGACGGCGCCGGGCGCGGCGACCCCCGACGAGGGAGACGTCCTCCGCGCCGACGCGCGGGCGGACGTGCTCGCGACGGCACGGTTCGAGCCGCGCTCGCCCGCGGACGACGCGGAGGCCGGGCCCCGTCCGAGTGCCCCGACGCCGTCGCTCGCCGAGGTCTTCGGCCGGCTCGGCGTCCGCGGCTCCATCGTCGTGCTGCCGCAGTCGGCGTGCCCACGGGCGGGGACGATCGAGCACGATGCGGCGGCGAACGACCGTCGCTCGCCGCCGGGCGCGTCCTTCGACCCGGTGCATGCGCTGCTCGCCCTGCGCTTCGGGGCGATCGCCGGTCTCGACGAGCCGGCGGCCGGTGAGGCTGCGGGCGAGACCGTCCGCGATGCCCTGCAGTCGCCCGCGGCCGGCGTGTTCCGGCGCCTCGCGGCTCGCCTCGATCGCGCGGCGTACGCCGACGGACTGGCGTCGATCGGCTACGGCGACGGTCCGCCGCGCGACGCCGAGACCGACGACCGCCCGTTCTGGGAGGACGGTGGCCTGCTGGTGTCGCCGCGCGAGCAGGCCGAGGCGCTGCGTCGACTCGCACCGCCGCCGGGCTGGAGCGGCCCCCTCGACCGGCTCGCGCCCATCCGGTCCGCGATGCCCGCGATCCGGGGCGACGGCTGGGTGCTCCGGGGCGCCACGGGCCGGGCGCGGGACGCGGACGGCTCCGAGCTCATGTGGTTCGCGGGCTGGGTCGAGCGGCGGGGGGCGGAGCGGGTGTATGTCGCGACCCGGCTCGACGGGGCCGGCGCGGGCGGAACCGCGACGGCCGCGTCCGTCACGCTCGCGTGCCTGCGGGCCGCGGGCGTGCTGCCGCCGGAGTGACGGTGAAGGCGGGGGCGGCGGCCCGCCCCCGCGCCTCACTGATCGTGGCCGACCATGTCCGGCAGCTCGTGCCCGGCGTCGCGGAGCGTCTTCTCGCGCTTCGCCAGCTCGAGGTCGGCCTCGACCATCATGCGGGCGAGCTCCTCGACCGTGGTGGCGGGCTCCCAGCCGAGCTGCTCCTTCGCCTTGGACGGATCGCCGAGCAGCTGCTCGACCTCGGCCGGGCGGAAGTACCGCGGGTCGATCTCGACGAAGTCCTGGTAGTCGAGGTCGAGGGCGCCGAAGCACAGCTCGCAGAACTTCCGCACCGAGATCATGGTGCCGGTGGCCACGACGTAGTCGTCCGGCTCGTCCTGCTGCAGCATCCGCCACATCGCCTCGACGTAGTCCCCCGCGTAGCCCCAGTCCCGCTGCGCGTCGAGGTTGCCGAGGTAGAGCTTCTTCTGCATGCCGAGCTTGATGCGGCCGACGGCCCGCGTGATCTTCCGCGTCACGAACGTCTCGCCGCGGCGCGGGCTCTCGTGGTTGAAGAGGATGCCGCACGAGGCGTGCATGCCGTAGCTCTCGCGGTAGTTGACCGTCTGCCAGTGGGCGTACACCTTCGCGCAGGCGTACGGCGACCGCGGGTAGAACGGGGTCGTCTCGCGCTGCGGAACCTCCTGCACCAGGCCGTACATCTCCGACGAGGACGCCTGGTAGAAGCGGATCTGGTAGCCCGAGGCCTCCTGGAACTCCCGCACGCACTCGAGCAGCTTCATCGTGCCCATCGCGACGCTGTCCACCGTGTAGATCGGCATGTCGAAGGACACCCGCACGTGGCTCTGGGCCCCGAGGTTGTAGACCTCGGTGGGCTTCACCTTGGCCAGGATCGACGAGAGGCTCGCCGCGTCGCACAGATCGCCGTAGTGCAGGAACAGCCGCGTGCCGCTGACGTGGGGGTCCTGGTAGAGGTGGTCGATGCGGTCGGTGTTGAAGGTGGACGCCCGGCGGATGATGCCGTGGACCTCGTAGCCCTTCTCCAGCAGCAGCTCGGCGAGGTAGCTGCCGTCCTGACCGGTGATGCCCGTGACGAGGGCCCGCTTGCCGTTGGTGCTCATGGAGGGTCTCGGGTCCGGGCTCGGGTGCGGCTGGTGCAGCGGGGGCGTGGGGGCCGGAAGCGGGGGGCGAGGGTCGCTCGATCCGGCCGCGGGGCGGGTCGCGATCGATCGTGATCCGGCGCTGGCGGACCGGATCAGGCCGCGGCACGCACCCGGTTCGAGATCGGCGCGGGCGCCGGAGGGCTTGACGCTACGGGCCCTCGGCCGGCGCGGTTCGGGGCGGAGTCGGCCGGCTGAACGGCCGCCCGCGGCGAGGCGAGGCGGCAGGGACGGTTTCTCGGACGCCACGATGGCCCGGATCCGGGCCGCGGCGGGCCCCGGGTCCGCTCGCCGGGGCGGAGATCGTACCAATCCGAGGCCGTTCCTCCGACCGGGCCGTGCGCGGGGGCGGCGCGAACCGATCCGCTCGGTACGATCGCTCCTTCCTCCCGGAGGGACGAGCGGACCGTGGATCCCGATCCGCCGGCGACCGCCCGGCGAACGACGCGAGACGGCGAGAGCGCGAGCGCGATGGACTGGAGCAGCAGCAGGGTCGTGGTCACCGGCGGGGCCGGCTTCCTCGGCCGGGTCGTGTGCGAGAAGGTCCGCGAGCGGGGGGCGGCCGAGGTCCTCGTCCCCCGGCGCCGCGACCACGACCTGACCACCGAGGACGGCGTCGCCCGCATGTACGCCGAGATGCACCCCGACGTGGTGCTGCATCTGGCGGCCGAGGTGGGCGGCATCGGCGCCAACCGGGACAACCCGGGGCGATTCTTCTACGCCAACATGGCGATGGCCCTGCACCTGATCGAGCACGCGCGGATCAACGGCCTGAAGCACTTCTGCCAGGTGGGCACGATCTGCGCCTACCCCAACCACACGCCGGTGCCATTCCGCGAGGAGGACCTCTGGAACGGCTATCCGGAGGTCACCAACGCGCCGTACGGCGTGGCCAAGAAGGCGGCGATGGTGATGCTGGACGGCTACCGCCAGCAGTACGGCCTCGCCTCCTCCTACCTGCTGCCGGTGAACCTCTACGGCCCGCACGACAACTTCGACCTCCACAGCTCGCACGTGATCCCGGCGCTGATCCGCAAGTGCATCGCCGCCCGCGACGCCGGCACCGGCTTCATCGAGTGCTGGGGCACCGGCTCGGCCAGCCGCGAGTTCCTCTACGTGGACGACGCGGCCGAGGGCATCGTGCGGGCGGCCGAGACGATGGACGAGCCGTGGCCGATCAACCTCGGCACCGGGATGGAGATCACGATCCGCGACCTGGTCGAGCTGATCGCGCGGCTCACGGGCTTCGACGGCGAGATCCGCTGGGACGCGAGCAAGCCCGACGGGCAGCCGCGGCGCTGCCTCGACACCACCCGCGCCCGCGAGCGGCTCGGCTGGGAGGCCCGGGTCGGCTTCGAGGAGGGCCTGCGGCGGACCATCGACTGGTGGGAGGCCGAGGGCCGGGCCGAGTGCGAGCGCCGCGAGGCCGAGCGGGGCGACCGCGAGCGTGAGGCGCTGCGGCGCGTCGGTGGACCCCCGCTGGACGACCAGACGACCGCCTCGGGCAGCGCGGGTGCCGGCGCGGGCGGCGGAGGTGCCGCGTGAAGGTCTGCATCACCGGCGGCTCCGGCTTCATCGGCGGCTACGTCTGCGAGGCCCTGCGGGCCCGTGGCGACGAGATCGTCATCCTCGACCTGATCGACCCGCCGGCGGAGAACGTGCACGACCGGTTCGTGAAGGGCGACGTCCGCGACCGGGCGGCCTGCGACGCCGCCTTCGCCGGCTGCGACCTCGTCTTCCACCTCGCCGCCGCCCACCACGACTTCGGCATCGAGGAGCGGACGTACTACGACGTCAACGAGGGCGGCGCCCGCGTCCTCTGCGACGCGATGGACGCGGCCGGCATCACCCGGTGCGTCTTCTACTCCACCGTCGCGGTGTACGGCGAGGCGGCCGAGCCGATCGACGAGTCGACGCCGCCGAGCCCGATCAACCCGTACGGGGCGTCGAAGCTCAAGGGCGAGGAGGTCTTCCGCGACTGGTGCGGGGGCGGCGGCGCCCGCGAGTGCCTCGTCATCCGGCCGACGGTGACCTTCGGGCCGCGGAACTTCGCCAACGTCTACTCGCTGATCCGCCAGATCCACTCCGGCAAGTACGCCACCGTCGGGGCGGCGGACAACGTCAAGAGCCTGTCGTACGTCGAGAACATCGTCGACGCGACGTTCTTCCTGCTGCAGCGGCGGGCGGAGGGCGGCGGCGAGGCCTTCGACGTCTACAACTGGGTCGAGAAGCCGGACCTCACGTCGTACGGCATCGCGGCCGCGATCTTCCGCTCGATGGACCGGCGGATGCCGTCCTGGCGGATCCCGATGTGGGCGGCCCGGGGCATGGTCCTGCCCTTCGACCTCGTCATCGCCCTGACCGGGAAGAACCTCCCGATCTCGGGGGCCCGCGTGCACAAGCTCTTCGCCGCCCAGACGAAGTTCGAGGCGAGCAAGGCCCGCGAGGCCGGCTACGAGCCGTCGATCAGCCTCGAGGAGGGGATCGACCGCATGGTGAAGTGGTACCTCGCGGGCGGGAAGGACGAGTCGGCGGAGTGGCACCAGCCGCCGGCGGAGGTCGTCGCCTACGCGGGGTAGACGGGCGGACCCACGGACCGGCACGCTCACGGGTGGAATTCGGGAATTCTTCTGCAGGGCTTCCGGCCCGCGGCGGTATCGCACGGAGAGAGGCTCCGGTCGGGTGGCATGGCCCGATCCGGTGTCGAGCCGAGGAGACCGTGATGAGCCGTCAGTCTGCCCGAACCGCCATGATCTCGCTGGTCTTCTGGATCGTCGTCGCGGGAGGTCACCTCCTGGGGCTTGCGTTCCTCTCGTCCGATGCACCGGCCGGGTCCGGACGCCCGGGATCGATCTCGCCCGCCGTGGCGGCCACGATGATGTACCTCCTCTCGCTGGGGTACGCGGTGGTCGCGCTGCTCGGGGACGAGGTGCTGTCTCGTCGGCGCGGAACGACGGCCACCTGGTTCGCGATCCCGGTCGTGCTCGCGACCGGAACCGCGATGATCGGCATCCCCTTCGGTGCCGGCATCGTGCCGATCGAGCTCGCGTTCCTCGCGGTGAACCCGATCTTCGTGGGCATCGCCGAAGCCGTGCGCGGGCGACGGCGCCCGTCATCGGCGGCGAGACCGTGACGGATCCCGGGCCACGGCCCGCGGACGGTCGGATGCCTCGACGGCGACGGCGCCGGGTCCGCGATGGGCCCGGAGAGGGGCGTCGAACGCAGGGCGAACTGCGACGCCGCGGGCGTGATGGACGAGTCGACGGAGTGGGAACGGCCGCGGTCGAGCGAGCGGCGGACGGTCGTGGATTCTCGGCTCGACCGTTGCCTGGGGCCGCCGCCGCCGTGATACTCGCCGCATGACGGGCGGGGAGGCGGACGAGCTGCGGCGCGAGGTGGCGGAGCTGCAGCAGCGACTGCAGCAGCTCGCCGATCGCGTCGCGTCGATCGTGCCCGAGGACGAGGCGGCCGACGAGTCGCCGCCGCCGCCGTCCCCGGACGCGCCGGTGGAGGTGCCGGCGAATCCGGCCACTCCGGCCGAGGACGCCGTGCCCGTGTCGTCGCTCGCGTCGACGCTCCTCGGCGCGCGGGACGCCCGCGACGCGGCGGAGGATGAAGCGGCCGGCGAGTCCGCGGGTGCGGACCGCGATGGCGCCGGCGCCGGGCCCGGTCCGGCACCTCCCCTGATCGCGCCCGCCGTCGCCACGCCTCGCCGCGATCTCTCTCGCGTCGAATGGCTCGTCGGCACCCGCGGCGTCGCCCTGCTCGGCGTCGTCATCCTCGTGATCGCGGCCGGGCTCTTCCTGAAGGAGGCGTGGGACCGCGGGTGGATCGGGCAGGTGCCCGACTGGCTGCGCTGCGTCGCCGGCGCGGTGACGGGCCTGGCCCTCGTGGGGGCCGGGGAGCTGCTGCGGCGTCGCGTCAGTGCCCTTGCCTCCACCGGCGTGAGCGCGGCCGGACTGGCCATCGTCTACGGCGCGATCCTGGCCGCGGCCGAGCTCTACGCGCTGCTGTCCGTCCCGGTCGCGTTCGGGCTGCTCGCGGCCGTCGCCCTCGTCGGCATCTGGCTGGGGTCGATCGGCGATCGCGTGCTCCTCGCGGGGCTCTCGCTCGTCGGGGCATTCCTGGTGCCGTTCGTGATCGGCACGAGCGCGCCGTCGACGGCGTTCCTGCCCGCGTACCTCGTGTCGCTGCTCGTGCTCGGACTCGGCCTCGCCGGATGGCGCGGGCCCGCCTACGCCACGATTCGCCGCCTCGCCTTCTGGGGCGTGGCCGGCGTGGGCACGGTGTGGGCCGGCAGCGTGGTGGACGTGGCGCCCGCGTCGGTGATCGGCTTCGTCGCCGTCGTCTGGTCGCTGACGATCGCGGAGCTGGTGCTCTCGGCCCGCTTCTTCCGCTGGCTGCGGCCCGATCGCACCTGGCCGGACGACGCCCGCCCGGGCCTGACCCGCTCCGCCGCCGGCACGCTCGATCTGGATCTCGCCCGACTGCTCCGGCCCTCGGCCCGCTGGCTGCTCACGGCGTTCGGCGTCACGACGTGGTCGGTGATGCTCGCCGGCTGGGTCGTCCTCGAGCGGGCCCCGCACCTCGACTGGCTGGTGCCGGCGGGTTTCGGGGCCGCCGCGATGGCGGTGGCGGCGGCGGTCTGGCCCCGGGAGGCCGGCCGATCGCTCGGCGCGGCGACCCCCCGGTCCGCGCTCGCGTCGGTGATGGGCGTCATCGCCGCCGCCCTCGTGGTCCTGGCGATCGCCACCGGACTGGTCGGGCGGCTGCAGGTGGGGGCGTGGGCCACCATCGGCCTCGCGGCGGTGCTGTTCGCGCGGCGGGTGCGGTTCCGCGCCGCCAACGTCTTCGGGCTCGGGCTCCTCGCGATCGCGGCCGGGCGCCTGCTCGTCCTCGATCTGCCGTCGGCGGCGGGCCTGCTGGGGGACGGTCCGGAGACTGAGCTCCTGCGGTTCGCCGGCCTCGCGGTCACGGCCTGGTCGTTGCAGCTGCTGGCGGTGGGGGCGGCAACGACGGTGGCGGCCGCGGCGCAGCGGGAGGAGCCCTACCGCAGCGGGACGAGCTGGGCGGCGATGGCGGGGTTCGCCCTCGCGTGTCTCGGGCCCGGGAGCGAGCCGGAGTCGGTCGGGGCCGCGTGGGCGCTGATCGCGGCGGCGGCGACCGCCGTCGGCGCGCGCACCGCGCGGCCGGAGCCGTGCCGGGCGGCTCCCGCGCTGGCGGGTCTCGGGATGCTGCTCGCGCTCGCGGCCCTCGCGGATGCCTGGCGGCCCGCCCCGGCCGCCGCGTGGATCGCGTGGACCGAGCACTCGACCGCGATGGCGATCATCGCGGCGGCGTGGATCGGCCTCGCGGCGTGGCGAGAGCGGCGTGTCCCGGTGCGGGCGGCGAGCGTCCTGCTGGCGATCGCGTCGCTCGCCGCGGCCGTCGCCGGGGGCGGCACGGCGTGGGCGACCACCGTGCTCGTGGCCGCAGGGCTGGTGGCGGGCGTCGGGATCGCCGCCGGTTGGCGGGCGGGTCCGCCCGCGGTCGCCCGGCGGTGGGGGCTGATCCCGGTGACGTTGGTGGGCGGGACGCTCGTCGCCGCGGCCACCGTGGCGCTGCGGGTGGACACCGACTGGTCGCAGATCGGGGCGGGGCCACTGGCCCACGCCCAGTTCTGGAGCGCCGTCCTGGCCGCGGGCGCGTTGCTGATCGCGGCGTGGCGGATGTCGCCGGAGATGATCGGGGCGGCTCGACTCGAAGGCGGAGCGACCACCGGGGACGATGGCGTCGTCCGCGCGACCCGCGTGGCCGCCGGCTCGATCGCCGGCGGCGTGCTGCTGATGACGACCGCGTCGGAGGTGGTCCGCGTGACCGGCCTCCTGCTGCCCTTCGACGAGGCGGCGCAGGGGGCGGCGCTGTCGGTCTGGTGCAGCCTGTTCGCGGCGGCGCTGATCTGGGGCGGCATCGTGCGGCGGGAGGGCGCACTCCGGTGGCCGGGCCTCGCGCTGCTCGGGCTCACCGCCGCGAAGGTGCTCGTGCTCGACCTGAGCACGCTCACCCCGATGTGGCGGATCGCCGGCTCGGCGTCCGTGGGGCTGGTGCTGCTGGCCGCCGGCGTGGCGTACGCGTGGCTGATGCGGACCGACGGGGACGGCGAGGAGGGCGATCCCGGGCCGGCCGTGCAGCCGGACGGCGGAGCCGCGGGCGAGGACGACGTCGTGCCGGCGGGGCCGACCGGACCCTGAGCCGGTGACGCATCGGCGTTGCAGCGCGGGACCGCGCTCCGCGAGGGAGTGCCCGCCGGTCAGGCCCCCGCCATCTCGTGGTGCGGACGATTCGCCTCCGCGGACTCGAAGAGGTCCACGATCGGCTCGGGGTAGTCGCCGCGGAGTCGGGTGCGGTCGTCGTCCGTCATCCGCCATGGCTCGTGCACGAGGTTCGTGGGCAGGTCGGCGAGCTCCGGCAGCCAGTGCCGCAGGTACTCGCCCCCGCGGTCGTAGTCGCGGCCCTGCTTCACCACGTTGAACCAGCGGAACTCGCGGGGATCGTTGCCGACGCCGGCGACGTAGAGCCAGTTGCCCCAGTTGCTCGCGACGTCGTGGTCGATCAGCATCGAGTCGAACCACCACGCCCCCATCCGCCAGTCGAGCCCGAGGTTCTTCGCGAGGAAGCTCGCGACGTTCTGCCGCCCGCGGTTGGACATGAAACCGGTCGCCGCCAGCTCCCGCATGTTGGCGTCCACGAGCGGGAAGCCGGTTCGGCCGGTGCGCCACGCCTCGAAGCGGGCCTCGTCGCGGTGCCACGGGATGTGCCGGTCCTCGAGGCCGCCGGGACGGAAGAGATTCGGCCCGTGCCGCGTGGCGACCAGGCGAAAGAACTCTCGCCACAGCAGCTCGAACACGAGCCAGTAGGTGGAGTCGTTGCGCACCCGTTCGCGTTCGTAGTCGCGGATCCGCTCGTAGACCCGGCGGGGCGAGAGGCAGCCGTGGGCGAGCCACGGGCTCAGCCGGCTCGAGTCGTCGGGCCCGAGCATGCCGTTGCGCGTCTCCTTGTAGGTCCGCAGCCGGTCCCGCTCGAACATCCACGCCTCCAGCCGCTCGAGGCCGGCGGACTCGCCGCCGCGGAAGGCGGTGGTGCCGCGGGGGTCCGGCTCGGGGAGTTCGACGCCGGCCTCCGCCGCGAGGGCGGCCGCGGTCGGCAGCTCACCCGGGTCGAGACCGTCGGGCAGCGGGGGGAGCCGGTTCGGCGTCGGCTCGCACGGCGGCACCTCGACCGCCATCTCGCCCTTGCGGGCCCGCTTGCCCTCGACCTTCCGCCGGAAGGTCGAGAAGACGTCCGGCAGCTGCGACGGCGGGAACGGAAGGTCGTCGGGTTCGAACAGCGCGGTGCCGGTCCCGACCAGCAGCGTGACGCCGGCCTCGTGCAGCGTTCGCCGCACCCGCTTCAGGTCGCGGGCCTCCTCGGTCCCCGGCTCGGCGTGCACCCACAGCCGGCCGGCTCCGAGCTCGCGGGCGAGGCGGCCAAGCACGTCCGCCGCCTCGCCGCGGCGGATCACCAGGTCGCCCCCGCGCTGGCGGCAGGCCGCCCGCAGCTCCGCGAGCGACTCGTGCAGGAATCGCAGCCGGTGGCCGCCCGCCCGAGGGATGCCGCCCGCGAGGTGGCCGATCAGCGGGGCCGGCTCCAACAGCCGCGGGTCGAGGACGTAGACGGGCACCACGGCCGAGACGCGGCCGACGCGGTGCTCGTCGAGGGCGGCGACGAGGGCGGGGTGATCGTGCAGCCGCAGGTCGCGGCGGAGCCAGACGAGGGCGGGGGCGAGGGCGGGTGCGGGGGTGGACATGGGCGACGGTAGCCGCGCCGGGGATGGGCGCGGCGGAGCGGAGGCGACACCGAGTGTGGCGTGCACCTTCCGGCCGACCGTGTCTCCGTTCACGGCCGCTTCCACCGGCATCACGCGGTGCGGCGCCTGCGCCACCGGCGCCGTGTCATGCGAGGGCACGGAGCCGATCGACGAGTCGAGTCTGCCGACCCGATCGACCCGTGCGGTGCGTCCGAGCTCAGGGGCGAGCCCTTCCCCGTGACGTGCTTCCTGTGGAGCCGGCGGCCCGAAGGTGGCGGCGAGAGGTTCGACGTCTTCAACCGGGCTGACCTGACCCCAGAAACGAGACCGGAACGCCCCAAGCGATCGGGAACGGGCCGCGAAGTGCTGGCGGGAGTCATCCGGCGTGGTCACGGAAGAACGTGGCGATCTCTGCCTTGCCCACGACACCCGTCGCGACGCGGGTCGTGAAGTCGTACAGCGCGCCCTGCGGAGCTTCGATGTCGACACCGTTGTCGCCGAGGAAGACCAGCCGCGATCAACCCGGTTCGCTTGTTGCCGTCCACGAACGGGTGGTTCTGCACGATGTGGAACATGGAGGCGGCAGCCATCTCGTAGAGGTCCGCGTGCAGGGGCTGGCCCTCGAACGACGCGGCCGCTTGCGCACGTGCGGATTCCAGGAGGCCTTGGTCGCGCACGGCGGAATCACCGCCGTACCGAGAGACCTGGTCGGCGTGCAGCTGCAGCACATCGGCGAGCGTGAGGTGGCACTATCCGGCGCATCACTCGGCGAGGCGCCGCAAGTCGTCGCCGAATCCGGTGTTGAGCTTCTCGAGCGTCTGGCGGAGCTGGGCCTGTCGAGTCTCGTCCCGGACGGGGGAAACGAGGAGCGCGTCGCCGTTGGTGGAGATTTCCAGCGGCGTATCGGCCTGGATGCCCAGCATCTCCAGGATGGGCTTGTCGATGACCAGCGCGAGGCTGTTGCCGTGCTTGATGAGGGTCTTCGTCAGGGCGTGGCTCATGGGCGTCTCCGGCAAGCGGTATACACCAAGTGTATACGAGATCTTCGGTCAGGGCGAGAGCGATCTCCGGGCGATTGGGGCAACGGGGCCTTCTTCGGCCCGAGAACCATGCCCGATGGGCCCCGGAGCGGGTTCGAACCACGCGGCTGATGACCCTCGTCGGCTCCTCCGATCTCCACGGGCTCGACGTCGCCCTGTCGGTGCAACTGCCTGTTCACCGGCAGCCGACGCGGTGGCGAGACAGCGGCGGTGCTGATGACGCTGATCTCGAGCTGCTACGCCGTTGAGGTGGATCCCACGGTCTACCTCGAGGACGTGCTGGTGCGGTACGCCGCACCCGGCAGTGCCCGGTCCGTCGTGGCCCTCGTCCCGCACCGTTGGATGCAGTTACGGGAGGCCGAGGCCGGCCGCGCCGACGCACCCGCGACCGCCTGAACGACGAACTCATGCTGCCCTTCGCGTCAACCGTCTCTGCCGGGAGGCTTCTTGATGCTTACCCTCAGAGAGTGGCTGGTTCAAGCCACACGGATTCCTGAAGGCCGCTCTTTACGGCGTCTGTGTCACCGATCTATGCCGAGGGCTTGTTTGACGCTTATTGCCGCCACGATAGCGCAGCACGAGCGCAGTTGCTAACGGCACGGCCATATGCGGAACGAAACTGATCCATGGCTCGGGCTCTTGAAGAATCGTGGCCAACAAAATGGAGACCGCACCAAACAGAATCGCACTCAATAGAGATATAATCACTACCGTCCGGAGTGCAGCTGCGCTGATTATTCTTCTCACCATCAGTATCCACACGCGAAGGCGCATACGGCCGCGAAAGGTACGAGGCAGCCTGCGCATGCCGTGCAGTAAATCACACCAAGTCCGAACTGGGCAGCAAGGCAGAATTTCAAGCACTTTCGATAAGGGTGTTGCCATCGCTCCGGCAACCTCGGGATCTTGAACAGAGCACATCCAGCGACACAATTTATGAGGCTCCACCAACTCACGACGTTATCACAACCATTGCACTGATGGTGGCAGGGTCCGCCGGGCATAATCGCCGAGTTAATGCAGTTCTCGAAACATACTGCTCGTGGAGGAATTGGTGGAGGTGCG